>CAZQQD010000123.1:0-6559 GCA_964595355.1 uncultured Ignavibacteriaceae bacterium
TTTCCAATAAAAACCTGAGGTGTACAATGAAAAAACTGCTTTTAGCTATTTCATTTCTTTTTGTATTTTCGATTTGTAGTAAAAGCCAAACTATGACTTCCGCTAAAGACACTATTAAGGTGCTTTTTGAAAATGACAAAATGGTAGTAACCGAATATGTAAGCACACCCGGAAAAGATGTTTGTGGACTCGGAAAACATAGTCATAAACCTCACCTGACTGTTATGCTTACTGACGCTTCAGTGAAATTGATGAAAGATAATGAAGAACCTAAGATAATTAATTTAAAGGCAGGTGACGTATTCTGGAGTGAAGCGGAAACACATATGGTAATTAATAATGGCACTAAGCCGACCAAGGTATATCTTGTAGTACCGAAATAGAAAGCAGCTAAACTGATTTGTAGCGTTCTAATTTCATAAATTGTCATCCTGAACTTGTTTCAGGATCTTTTAATATTATTATTTGATTCCGAAATAAACCTATCTATACGACAGGTAGATTCAGAATGAAAGTTTGCTTTCGCTAAAGAAAGAGAAATTAGGACACTACTAATTTTTATTACACTCACCCGCTCATACCGAGATACATCCCACCAAAATAAGGTATCAGCCATATTAGCCAGACTACAATGCTGAACCTGTGGAATTTATTTCTTAATGATTCATTTTGTTTTACAACCACTACAGTAGCCCATATTGCGTGAAACAGCATTAACCATAAAGCTATTTGTCCCGTTAACGTGTGCGGTTTTGTAATATCAAAAGGCCCTTTAGCTAACAAATGCATTGCGTAGGTACCCGATATATCAAATGTAAATCCTATCCAGAATGCAACTACGTGCCATGGCTTTAAATACCTTGCTATTCTCTCGGACCAGACACCTAAAGAATAGAATATCAATGCAAGTGTTATTAATGTAGCAGAAACGATAACCATTAATTCACCAGGATATTTAAATTATAATTTAAGTAGTTATTGGTTTGTTTAAAAATGAAATCAGGCCACAACATCCGTAGAAAAATAAACTCCAAAGAAAGATGAAAATTTAATTTTAGATATATCTACCGCAATCCCTCAAAAAGATCTGTCTCAAGTATGCGCCCGCCGTTTACCAGACTGAATACACGATAATATTCATCGGATCCCCAGACAGCTTTATGTTGTTCTGCCGATAAGTTTTCCAGCCCCTTATAAATAGAAATTTGTGATTTATGACATTTTATCGCCTGCCATACCGTCAGCCAATGCGATTCAGTATCGATTGATGTTGTGATAGCCCAATCCTCCCAGGGTACTGCGCGACGTTCTATGCCATCCACATTAACTTTCAATTCACAAAAGGCTGACTGGTAGGCCGCCCATTTTTTCTTACCCCACGCCAGGTAATATAATTTCGAAACGCGGTGAGCTTCTAAAGTTGAATTACTTTTTACATTAAGTTTGTAGCCGGGGTCTGCAGCGCAGACAATTGCAGCTCCCGTCAATTGCGATATAGCTATATGATCCGGATGACCATAAGCCCCATCCTGTCCAAAGGTCACAATAACGTGAGGACTTACCCTTCGTATATGTGTCACAATTTTTGCTATTGCCTCATCATTATTCACGCGGTCAAGCTCGCCGTCGATGTAATCCAGAAAATTAACTTCCTTTATGCCGAGCACTTTGGATGCGGCTAGCAGTTCCGTTTCACGTATCTTCCCAACTTCTTCCATTGATAGTGCGCCGCGTTTATCTCCGATCCGTCCGCGTTCACCGCGAGTGGCAGTGACAAGGTAAGTTTCAGTTCCCTCCTCAGCATACTTTGCCAATATGCCTCCCATTCCGAGAGATTCGTCATCGGGATGAGCCAGGATACACATTAGTTTAAGTTTGCTGTTCTGCACTTTTAATCTTTATGATGACTAATAATTTCGTCGAGATGCTCAATAGTAAACTTATTTAATTGTGTAATCTTTGCAGTAGAGCGATAAGCTGCAGGTAAAATAGCCCGTGCTTCTTCCTTGCTGTCTGCTTCTACGGTTACCCACCCCAGGTGCACTCCGTCCTCGCAGCCAAAGTCTGCGTTAGTAAGATAATGTGAGCCTGTTTCCATCAAAATTTTGACGGCGCGTGCGCAGGCAACTTTTTCTTCTTCGTGCGGTACTTCTATCAGAAATCTTGCCATAGTACAAAATCTCCTTTATTTATTAATGAATTAACAAACAAAAATATATTGTTCTGAACAGGCTGAAGGGAATGTCGTGAATTCAGGTGGCAATATAATCTATTAAACAATAAAATTAAAATTGATAAAACGATAGGTAATGTTCAAATTATCAAACGTCATCCCGAATTTGTTTCGGGATCTCTTAATATTTATTCGATTCTGAAATAAATTCAGAATGACAGATGGTATTCGTTTATTAAAAATTAGGATACTACCCTCTATTTATTCCCATTGCTAAATGATCTTTTTTGTGCTAAATTATTCTGCCTTAATTACCGTACAACTTTTCCGGAACAGAGGATAACAATATTAACTTTAACAGGGGTCTTTATGTTAAACAAATCTTTTAAGCAATATTTTTCCGGTCCTTTGCAATTTGCTGTCAGTCTGCTTGCAATATTTTTTTTCACTTCAACAATATTTCCACAACAGCATCTTGATGAATCTTTCGCGGGTAAATACCGTAAAAGAGCAAAAACATCTATCGTCAGAAGCTTAACAACCGATCATATCAGCAGGGCGCATAAATATGATAACCTCGGAGATTTATTAATTCATTTGCCCAATGATATTGAGATGAGAAATAAATATCCCGACCTGAAGATGCACGTCCACAACTTTCCTGAATTCAGGAAAACCGAAGAACTATATAACGTAGAAGTTACAGCCTGGGTTCACGCAGTTAAATATGAAGGCGGTTCCGGCGACAGGGATTTCCACATAATTATCGGTAATAATCCTGATACTGCCTTTGCAACTTTTATGAATGTCGAAATATCGGGACTGCCTGATTCCAGCTCGCACAATTATAAACCCTTGAGAGATGCTAGAAAAGAATTCCTTGAACTGTTTTCCGATTATCATTTCACCACTTCTTTTAAACGGATTGACCCGCCGGTGAAAGTAACAATAAAAGGCTCTTTATTTTTTGACGGCGACCACAACCATAGTTGCGGAACCTGCCCTGGTCCATCTTACGCAAAGCCGGGGACTGTGTGGGAGATTCATCCTGTTTATTCGATTGTGAAGGTGGAGTGAAACGGGGAAAAAATACTCAGACGAAATTAGTCTTTGTGATGACTAATAATCTCGTCGAGATGCTCAATAGTAAACTTATTTAATTGCGTAATCTTTGCAGTAGAGCGATAAGCTGCAGGTAAAATAGCCCGCGCTTCTTCCTTGCTGTCGGCTTCTACGGTTACCCACCCCAGGTGCACTCCGTCCTCGCAGCCAAAGTCTGCGTTAGTAAGATAATGTGAGCCTGTTTCCATCAAAATTTTGACGGCGCGTGCGCAGGCAACTTTTTCTTCTTCGTGCGGTACTTCTATCAGAAATCTTGCCATATTACAAAATCTCCTATGTTAATTATTAAATTAAAAAGCGCGAAAAGGATTTGTGCAAAAAGGAACAGTCGTGAATAAATACGTTGAACTCAGGTGTGCTAACATAATAAACGATTTGATATAAGGCAATTCGAATATCTTAAGATCTTAAATTAATAAACCTGAATTCTAAGTTCCTAATAGAATACCGAATTCAGTTTGTATTAATTCATAATCGCTATCTTTAAGGTATCTATAGCTCTGAGGAATATTAAAAGTATCATCGTGATATTTTAATTCTTGCAATTTTATTGGTTCGGGGAAACGCCAATAATTGTCTATAACTATACCATAGCCGTATTCTTGTAAATAAAAATATTCAAAAAAATCATTCTTATTTATACCGGCTTTTTTATAAACTTTATTCCACAGTTTATTAATTGGCAATACTATTATTTTTTTAACAGTAAAAGCACCATAAATATTTTTTTGTGGTGAACTTATATAAACAATTACCAAATCACCCTTTTGCATGTCCTTTGGTAATTTTTTCCTCAGTTCTACAGTTTTTTTCCCAGTAAATATTTTGTGAGCATAAACTGGTTTAATAGATAAAAGTATTGAATTAGCCCTCATTAATTACTCCCTTAAATCCTAAAGAATAAATTTCAATGTACATTTTTTCTAATATTTTATAGGGTGTTTGTGGATAAAAGAAGTTTTTTCCCAAATAATGATTATAAATTTGATTCAACTGGTTAATATTAACAGTTGAAACGAAATTTTCATTTAATTCGAATCTAAATGCCATTATCTTGTTTTCCAAATCATTATTTGCTGTTCTAAATACATCCGCCCATTTATAAATGCCAAGACGTCTATTTTTTGAAAAAAGAATTTTAGGTTTATCAATATTTACTTCCTCTAAATAAGAAGAAGCCGCAATATTCATTGTATTGTAATATTTATTATCATCCTTTGAGATATACCAAAGAATTCTACTATTATTTTGCAATACTATTGGCTTTGCTGATCTGTAATATACGTTTTCCTTATTAAAAAGAAGTCTTTCATCTCCACCAAATAAATCCTGTTCAGCAATTTTGGCATTAAACAAATTCATTGCCCATTTAGGTTTAATTGGGACAATAAAACAAGGAATATTTGAATTAATTATTTTTATTGGGAATAAGAATTTTTCTATTTGGTACGAATTTCCTTTATGAGCTAGAAATGGATCTAAAATTCGAAGATACAAATTTAAGAGTTCTATATTTTTTATACTTTCATTTAAGTAATCTCTAATATCTTCAAATTCAATAACCTTATTACCAACAAACCTATAAAATTTATTTTCAATATTTAGGAAGCTAAATTTCTTTAGAATTAATTGGAAATCATCACTTATAAATTTTTCACTTATACAAATTAATAATTTCTGTTTATCTCTTGCCAAATATATTAAATCATGAACTAATTGAGTTAAAACAGTCCAATTTTTAAGATTCTTAGCATACCTAAAAAATTTTATCTCAATAATATCTTCACTTTCCAATGTCGTAAAAAATGCTAGGTATTCTTTATTTGTTTTAATGAGTATTGCACTGGTTTTATCATTTAGCACGGCCATTTTAACATTATTTTCAAACTCCCTTATTTTTTCTTTGGTATTATTATAAAAAGTTCTAGGAATTTCCCTTAATTCATTTACCGTAGCAGTTTTTTTCGATATTGTTGTTCCTAAAAGTCTATTTGGAGCATAGTCTGTATTGTTGATTATAGAGGAAAATTGAATAATGAATTCCTCCGGTCTCAATACTAGCAACGAGTATCTATCAAAATATTCCTTTGAATGCTTAATAATGCCACTATCTTTTGTAATGAAATAAGATGCATCGGAGTTTATAGTTCTTGTAATATGTCTAATATCAGATTCCTCTCTATAATTTAAATGAGGTTTTTTATAAATTTTTTTAACCTCATCAAATACATCATAATACTGACTATGATCACTTTTTAATAAATTAAATTGACTAATAAACTCTTTGCTTTTGTCTCTTAAAATTTTGTTTTTTTGATGACTGATATCATTTTTAAGTTGATCAGTAATATAATAATCGACCTCCTCCGTTAACCAATCTGATAGCAATGCATATGAATTTTGAGTTTTTTTAGTTGCTGGCTCCATTAAATCATAGATTACATTGCTATCAAGCACAGCTTTAATTTTTGTACCATCATTAATAGAAAATAGATCTTCATGATTAAAATCAAGCCACCATATAAAAAGAAGACTTCCGTATTTTCTTCTACCAGGTTTTTCATTAACAACAGTAAAACCTAAACTTTCCCAAACTTTCGTTGCTTCATAATCTTGTCTGCAAGTTGCTCTTACACCCTTAAATTGAGTACTATACCTTTGGATCAGAGTTTTAATAAGTAATCTAGCGATACCAAGTTTCCTAAATTTTTCTGAGACACAGAGATGAGTAATATAAATGAAATTACCTCTCTTATTAATGCTAAATAATAAATACCCCACCATATTATCATTTGGATCTACAGCTATTATAACTCTATCATCGTCGACTGAATCATAAAATACTTTTTGAGGCAGGAATCCAAGAGTTTTTGAATTTACTCGATGCAGTGATATTACATCTTTAATTATTTCAGGGTTACTCTTTAATGATTTAGTTGTAAATTTCATTTTTACTCACTTTGAATTAGGCAGGCTTAAGAATCAAAAAAATCATCGCTTATTATGTTGTCAAATCATAATTATGGAAGGTCCCCAATTTAGAATTTAAAAGTACTGCCCGGACCCCTGTAGGCTAAAGCTGGGAATGACATTAGTGAAATATTTGGAGAGATGCAAGAGCATTTCGACCAGAGGTCGAAAGCGTTTAGCTTTTTAGCGGATAGCGTATGGATGTCAGCTTTCATTATTTAGTTGTTAGTATGCATCTTTCCTTGAATCAATTGTTAGGATATATACAATCTTGTCGTCTTCATCGATAATATA
>CAZQQD010000124.1:0-6433 GCA_964595355.1 uncultured Ignavibacteriaceae bacterium
TTTTAATATTATTTTTTAGAGGTTCTATAAGTGAGTACTAAGTTATTTGTGGGTTCATTACCCTGGTCAGTAAAAGACAACACCTTACAGGAAATTTTTGAAACGCACGGACCGGTTGTCTCTGCTAAAGTTATTACAGATCGCGATACTGGAAGATCCAGAGGTTTCGGATTTGTTGAAATGGAAAATTCAGCTGATGCAGACAATGCAATCAAAGCATTGAATAATTCAGAAGTAGATGGTAGAAACATTGTTGTTAATGAAGCAAAGCCACGCAGATAAAAAATAATTTTTCGGATTTCAAAGGCGTCTTTTTACGACGCCTTTTTGTTTTTAAAACAAAAAAGGACAAACTTTTTTTAAAAGTTTGTCCCATAATCTAAACTTATCGTAAGAAAAATTACTTTGTAGCTGAAACCCCTCTCAGATACTTTTCATAAATATTAAGCCTGTTCTGTGCCCGTGCTGCCGCTTCCTGTGCCCTGGCTACATCAATAGTTTTATCGTTACCTCTCTCTGCCAATTTTTTTTTCGCTCTGTTCAAAGCGGCTCTTGCTCTGTCAGGATCAATCTCATCGCTTCTTTCAATGGAATCTGCAAGCAAAGTAATTTTATTATTAAGTACTTCGATAGTACCGCCACAAGAAGAATAATATTCTGTTGAACCATCCGGCAATTCAATTTTCACAAGTCCAATCTCTAAAGTGCTTATTAAAGGAGCGTGATTTTTCAGCACCTGAAAACTTCCATCCGTCCCCGGAATTGTTACTGCCTTTACATCACCAGCAAAAACAGTTCTGGAAGGTGTAATTATATTTAAGTTTAGTTCAGCCATATCATATAATGATTATTTCATTTTCTTCGCTTTTTCAACTGCTTCTTCAATTGTTCCAACGTACATAAAGGCCCCTTCCGGTAATTCATCATACTCGCCATTAATAATTCCTTTGAAACCTCGAATTGTATCTTCTATCTTTACATACTTTCCGGGAAATCCTGTAAACTGTTCAGCAACGTGGAAAGGTTGACTGAAAAATCTTTCAATTCTTCTTGCACGTCTTACAACTGTTTTATCTTCATCTGAAAGTTCATCCATTCCAAGAATATTAATAATATCCTGAAGGTCCTTATAATGCTGAAGAATTTCCTTGCAATTCTTGGCAACATCGTAATGATCCTGACCAAGAATTCCCGGATCCATAATTCTTGAAGTAGAATCGAGAGGATCAACAGCAGGATAAATACCAAGCTCAGAGATTCTACGACTTAACACTGTCGTAGCATCCAAGTGAGCAAAAACTGCTGCTGGAGCCGGATCAGTTAAATCATCTGCAGGTACGTAAATTGCCTGTACTGAAGTGATAGATCCTTTGTCCGTCGATGTGATCCTTTCCTGTAAAGCACCCATTTCGGTAGCAAGATTTGGCTGGTAGCCCACAGCAGAAGGCATACGACCAAGCAACGCAGATACTTCTGAACCAGCTTGTGTAAAACGGAAAATGTTATCGATAAAGAGAAGTACATCTCTTCCCTCTTCTTCTCTGAAATATTCAGCAATAGTTAATCCAGTTAGGCCAACTCTTAAACGGGCACCCGGTGGTTCATTCATCTGTCCAAACACTAGTGCTGTTTTATCAAGCACGCCTGATTCTTTCATTTCAAGCCAGAGATCGTTTCCTTCACGGGTTCTTTCACCAACTCCCGCAAAAACAGAATAACCTCCGTGTTCCTGAGCGATGTTATGAATTAATTCCTGTATAATTACTGTCTTACCAACACCGGCTCCTCCAAACAAACCCGTCTTACCACCCTTTGAATAAGGCTCGATAAGATCGATAACTTTAATTCCCGTTTCAAAAATTTCTGTCTTTGTTGAAAGGTTCTTAAAATTTGGTGAAGGTCTGTGAATTGGGTATTCTTTTTCAGATTTAATAGGAGCAAGTCCGTCAATACCCTTTCCGATCACATTAATTAATCTTCCAAGTGTTGCCGGCCCGACAGGAACAGAAATCGGCTTTCCCATATCAAATGCTTCCATTCCTCTGACAAGTCCATCAGTAGAATCCATTGACACTGTTCGTACCCTGTCTTCACCCAAATGCTGCTGAACTTCTGTGATAAGATCTTCTTTAACTCCTTCAGTGGTTGTTCTCGGAATTTTGACCGCATTATATATTTTTGGAAGGTGTCCCTCTTCAAATTCTACGTCAACAACAGGACCAATTACCTGGATGATTTTTCCTTTAATTTCGCTCATTTTAGCCCTTATTCTTTAAAATTTAGTCTTCAAATTTAATGATTTGAGTAGGATTAACCAAATAATGAGCTTAAAAAACTTTATAAAAATTTGATTATTGAACTAACAAACCTTAATTAAAACAAAGCTCTTGCGTGTTTATCAGCGTGATAAGAGCTTCTGACCAGAGGTGATGACTCCACAATTTTAAATCCCATTTTTAAGCCTTCTTCTTTATACATCAGAAATTCATCAGGCGTAACAAAACGATCGACCGGAAGATGATTTTTAGTCGGCTGCAAGTATTGGCCAACAGTTAAAATTTCACAGCCGTGGTCAACCAGGTGTTTCATAGTTTCAAGAACCTCTTCGGGCCTTTCCCCGATGCCAACCATAATTCCACTTTTCGTTCTGAGATATCTGTCCTTGAACCACCTGATAAGTTTAAGACTTCTTTCATATTTTGCCTGTGGACGAACAACGTGATATAGCCTTGGTACTGTTTCAAGATTATGATTTAGAATGTCCGGAGGATTCAACATTATTTTTTCAAACGCTGAAACTACACCACGAAAATCAGGAATTAAAATTTCAATTGTGCAATCAGAAACCTCAATTCTTGCAAGACGAATAAGTTCTGCAAAAATAGAAGCGCCTCCATCTTCGAGTTCATCTCTGTTAACAGAAGTAATAACCGCGTGTCTTAATCCAAGTTCTTTTATTGAAGCCACAACCCTTCTTGGTTCATCGAGATCAAGTTTAACCGGCATTCCCACTTTAATATTACAAAACCCGCAGCTTCGTGTGCAAGTATCACCGAGTATCATAAATGTTGCACTCTTTGAATTCCAGCATTCTGCTATGTTCGGACAACGTGCCTCTTCGCAAACCGTATTCAGATGTTGATCTTTTACGAGGTGTTTTAAACTGGAATAGTTATCCCCAGTTGGCAATTTTACCTTAAGCCAGTCTGGTCTTTTGCCAAGAGGAACTTTTTCCTTTTCAAAAGCTTCTTTTACGTTTCTCTGATGTGTATTTAGTACTGACATATTTTTCTTATGTTTTGTCATTCTGAAGGACTCCGTCGTTGGAGGACTGAAGAATCTCTAACACTTTAATTAAAAAGATTCTTCGCTTAGCTCAGAATGACCATGTATTTTCAAATCTGTTTATAAAATTATTTATATCTTCATCTCCAATTAAATTGAATTACTATCAAAATTTTCTAAACTATCCTTCATAAATTTAAGGAATTTTCCGCCAAGCATTCCGTCAACCAATCTGTGATCGTGTGCAAGAGTTAATGACATAATATGCCTGATTCCTATTGCATCGGATCCATCGACGTCAATCACAACCGGCTTCTTAACTATAGCACCAACACCAAGTATCGCTACTTCCGGTTGATTTATTATCGGTGTTCCCCAGACGGTTCCAAATACACCATAATTAGTAATAGTAAATGTCCCGTTGCTAATATCATCAGGTGATAATTTTTTTGTCCTCGCTTTCCCTGCAAGATCGCCAATTGCTTTTGCCAGACCAATAAAATTCCTCTGCTCCGCACCCTTAATATTTGGAACGATTAAACCATTTGGTTCCATCGCAACTGCAATTCCAAGATTTATAAATTTTTTCTGATAAATTGTAGTCCCTTCAATAGTAGAATTTATCAAAGGGAATTCTTTCAATCCTTTCACAACTGCATCTGCAACAAAAGGCATATAAGTTAATTTCACATTTTGCGAATTTATATATTCTTCCTTTTTAGATTGAATGAAGTTATGAATTTTCGTCATATCGACTTCGATCAAAGCCGTTACATGAACAGATGTATCTCTGCTTGTAACCATATGCTGCATAATTTTCTGCCTTATGTTATCCATCGGGATAACTGTTACGTCACCTTTGGAATAGACAGCTTCAACTTTTGAATATGAAGGAGCAGGAGCTGTTTCTTTTTGTCTTTGCTCGGGCTGCTTAGCACCACCATCTCCTCTTTTTTGAAGATAACCGAGTATATCATTTTTCGTCACTCTTCCGTTCAGCCCTGTTCCGTTTATTCTTTCAAGTTCAGCAAAACTAATATTCTCTTTCTGTGCAATGTTCATTACAAGAGGTGAGTAAAACCTGGAAGACTCACCTTTTTTGAATTCCGGTTTGGGCTCTTCTCTTACTACTTTCGAAAAATTATCATGCATTGCTGCCGGCTCAGCTTTTACAGGCTCCGGCTGTTTTTCAGGTGTGGCTTCTTCTTGAGAAATTTTTCCTGTCGTCTCTCCGGTCGATAACTTAGCCACAACTGTTCCGACCTCTACCGTCTCCTGCTCAGCTACCAAAATTTCTGCTACAGTACCGGCAACAGGAGAAGGAACTTCGGTATCTACTTTATCAGTGCTAATTTCAAAAATAGTTTCATCTTTTTTAACAGCGTCGCCGACTTTTTTATACCATTTTATAATAGTCCCTTCCATAACGGATTCACCCATCTTTGGCATTTTGATTTCTATTTCATTGCCGTTCGATTGAACAGGTCTGGATTGTTCTGTTTTGATTTGCTTTTGTGGTTCAGGTTCGGCTATTTTTCTTTCAACTTCTTTCGATTTTTCCTGTGTTTGTTGGGGTGTTGAAGTTTTTGTTTCTTCTCCAGCGCTTCCTGCCTTATCAATAACTGCAACAACAGTCCCAACTTCTACAGTCTCACTTTCCTGAACTTTTATTTCAGATAAGACACCATCGGAAGGAGCAGGAATTTCGGTATCAACTTTATCAGTGCTGATTTCAAAAATTATTTCATCGCGCTTAATTTTATCGCCAACTTTTTTATGCCACTTGATAATAGTTCCTTCATTTACACTCTCGCCCATTTTAGGCATTACAACATCCATTATCTAAACTCCCGGTTTCTAATTTTTTTTAAAATTCTAAAAGTTGTCTTATTCCATTTAACACTTTTTGTCTGTTTGGTAAAATTGCATTTTCCAGAATCGGAGAATAAGGAATGTGTGAATCTTCCGCTGCAATTCTTTTTACAGGTCCATCAAGAAACTGAAAACATTCGTCTGCAATTCTTGCTGCAATTTCAGCCCCGAACCCACCAGTTAATGTATCTTCGTGAATGACTATAACCTTGTTTGTCTTTTTAACAGAATTAAATATAGTTTCAACGTCAAGAGGAATAATTGTTCTTATATCAATTACTTCAACCGAATTTCCTTCCTCTTCCAGTTTTTTTGCTGCAAGAACTGAATCCCAAAGCGATACTCCATAAGAAACAACAGTAACATCTGTCCCTTCTTTAACAACTTTTGCTTTCCCAAAAGGAAGCAAATAATTCTCATCAGGTTCTGGCGCCATAGCTGAACTTTGCCTGTATAATCCTTTATGTTCACAGAACAGCACGGGGTCATTTATCCTGCAGGCAGTTTTGAGTAATCCTTTAGCATCCGCAGCATTTGAAGGAAAAGCAATTAAAATTCCAGGGACGTGAGCAAATATCGATTCAATATTTTGACTATGATAAAGCCCTCCGTGAATATAACCACCAACTGCAACTCTTGTAACAACTGCTGATGTCCAAGTATTATTTGATCTATATCTCATTGTTGAAACTTCGCTTTTCATCTGCATAAATGCAGGCCAGATATAATCACCGAACTGGATTTCAACAACAGGTTTTAATCCAGTTAATGACATTCCCACTGCAACTCCCATTATGCTTGCTTCTGCAAGAGGTGAATTAAAAACCCTATCTTCTCCGAATTTGGAAGATAATCCTTTTGTGGCTGTAAAAACTCCTCCTTTATCGTCTGCAATGTCTTCGCCAAACATATAAATCTTATCATTTCTTTCCATTTCCTCATGCATAGCGTGATTTAGAGCATCAACCATTACAATTGGCTTACCTGAAGGCTCTGTTTTTTCATACTCAAGTGAATCTCTGTATCCTGAATCATCAAAAACGTGTGCAGCTGCTTTACCTGGATGCGGATCACTTGTTTCAAAAGCCTCATCGGCTGCATTACTTAATTCTTCAGATACATCAGATTTTAACTTTTCATATTCTTCTTTTGTCAATTGCCCTTGTTCAATCATTTTCCTGGAAAGCTTTTCAATCGGATCATTTCTCAAATCTTCTTCAAGCTCTTTTTGAGTTCTATATTTTTTCTGATCATCAGAAGAAGAATGCGAAAGCAG
>CAZQQD010000125.1:0-6380 GCA_964595355.1 uncultured Ignavibacteriaceae bacterium
TTATATATTCCATTACGATGAATATCTGGTTATCGGCTTCTTCAATTGCGTGAATAGTTGCAATGTTAGGATGATTTAATGAAGCAGCCGCCTGTGCTTCATTTTCAAACCTTATTCTTTCTTCTTTGCTCTTGGTTATATAATTAGGAAGGAATTTTATAGCTACATCGCGCTTAAGTTTTGAGTCTTCAGCTTTGTAAACAACGCCCATTCCACCTTCACCCAATTTTTCAACTATTTTGTAATGCAGAATTTTTGAGCCTATCATGGTTTTATGCCTTTCATTAGTTCTATAAATTCAGGTTCATTTCTGATATTATCGAGATCAATATCATGTTCTATCCAATCGTAAGCTTTATAGCCTGCGCCAATAGCTTTCCTGATGGCTTCAATAGCCATTTCCTTTTCATCCATTACCGAATAAAAACAGGCTACATTGTAAATCATAAGTATATCTGTAGGATTTAATTTGATTGCTTTGTCAGCTTCTACTTTTGCTTTCTCAATTTCTTTTGCAACTGCTAGGTCCATTGCGTAAAACAAATGCGCCCTTGCATCATCCGGATGACGTGTTAGATACTCAGGGTAAAATTTTAAGCTTCTTTGAATAGTTTCATTTAATTTATCCTTGTTCCCCAATCTTTCATAGCACATTCTAATGTCACTATATGCAGTATAAAATTCCGGATTTAGTTTTATTACTTTTTCAAACAGTTCAATCGCTTCAATGTCCTTTTTGGTAGTATAATGTATTCTTCCAAGAATCCAATAACCGATGAAATTATTGGGATCAAGTTCAATTGCCTTTTGGCCGGATTCCAACGCTTTTTCCATGGATTCTTTGTGCAAGTATGCTTGAGCTAATGATGCATAGGCTTCAGATAATGATGAATCCATCGAAATAGCTTTCAGACTTGTCTCGATTGCGAGGTCCAGTATTTTAGGATTTCCCCTTTCATAGCTGTGAAATAGATGAGAATATCCTTCACCCATTCCTGCGTAAGCTGCTGCATAGTCAGGGTCAATCTCAATTGCCTTCTGAAAAAGTTCTATAGCAATATTAACATCATTTTTCGTCATTTTGTACATAAAGCCCTTTGCGCGCAAACAAAGGTCAAATGCTTCTGCATTAACAGTCTTCTTTTTTTCCAAAACTTTCTTTTGTGCTGGGGTTAATTCAATTTTTAAGGCTTCCACAATCTGCTTTGAAACATTTTCCTGAATATCAAAAACATCCGCGAGTTTTCCTTTGTATGTCTCTGCCCAGAGTTGAGTATTATTCAGAGCATCAATTAATTGAACGGAGATCCTGAGGTTTTCCTGAAATTTCCTGACACTTCCTGTCATTACATAACCTGCTTCAACTTCTTTCCCGATCAGTTTTGCATCCTTGGCTGTACTTTTGTATTTAATTGCTGTGGTTCGTGGTATTACGCGAATTTCCTTTAGTCTTGTAAGGTTAACAATTAATTCTTCCGCTAAACCCTCACCGAAATAATCTGCATCTTGGTCAGGGCTAATATTTTCGAATGGTAAAACTATTATCGATTTTGCTTCATCTGTTTTTTCTGGCTGTTTGCCGTTTTTTAAAGCATCATTAAAATCTTTTATGACTTCATCCATATTCTGATACCGAACAGTCTTTTCTTTTTCCAGTAACTTTTTTACAATTTTAACGAGATTGTCGGGGAAATCTTTTTTAACAGAATAAATTGACTCCGGTTCTTCATTTAGAATTGAATAAACTATCGCCTGATCGTAGTCTCCTTTAAATGGCAACTTATTACACAGCATTTCATACAGCACTACCCCAAAAGACCAAATATCAGATTGCTGATCGAGTTCTTCACCCCTTGCTTGTTCCGGAGACATATATGCGATAGTCCCTACAGTAGAACCAACCTTAGTGAGTTCAGATCCTCCTCTGATTTTAGCTAGGCCAAAATCCATTATTTTAGCTTTAGCATCCTTGGTTATCATTATGTTTGTAGATTTTATATCCCTGTGCACAATACCTTTTTTATGAGCTGCAGACATTCCTTCTGCAATCTGAATTGCAATCCTGATTACTTCATCAGTTTCAATATTTCCTTTATTAATTTTTGCTTTAAGCTCAATCCCATCAATATATTCCATTACAAGAAACATTTGATTATCAACTTCTTCGATGCTATGAATAGTTGCAATGTTAGGATGATTTAATGAAGCCGCAGCTTTTGCTTCTATTTTAAATCTTTCTCTTTCTTCAGAATTTGAAGAGATCTGTTGAGGTAGAAATTTTATGGCAACTTTTCTCTCAAGTTTCGTATCTTCCGCAAGGTATACTACACCCATCCCTCCTTCGCCAAGTTTTTCAACAATTTTGTAGTGTAGAATTTTTGAACCAATCATTATTTTAAATCTCAATTAATTTTTTAAATATGTGTCATTTCGACTCCACCGTAGGTGGGGGAGAAATCTTTTCCGAAATTGTCAACCTAAACTTGCTTCAGGTTCTTATCCTCTACTATCATAATACAGAAGATTCCGAAACAAGTTCGGAATGACAGTTTTGTGTTTGACGTTTTTGATTTATCATATTTCAATTTCTAAAATTTATTCTTCACAGCGGCAGTTTCATCTTTTTCAAAAATGCTGTGTAGCGCGGGTCTTTAAATATATTACGCATTAGAGGGTCACCTTTGATTGCAACGCAACCTGCATCACGTTGTCGGTATGCCCTTTCCAGCCATTCGAATGCTTTATCTCTTTCATTCCTGTAAGCATAAATTTCTGCTACCTGGTATGCTCCTACGTACTGGAATTTTTTTATAAACTCAACCAGCTTTTCATCAGCTTCTTTTTTTCTACCCAATGCGTAATAAACAATTGCAATAGTCGATATTTGTATCCACGGTTCAGGTTCTTTATTTATTTCTATAAGCGCTGAATCGGTTTCCCCTTTCTCCAGGTAATCTAAACTGATTACCCAGTGCGCACCACGGTTTTGAGGAGTAAGTTCCAGGACTTTTCTTGAGGCAGCTATAGATTTATCTAACTGTCCGGCATAGTATGCAGCATAGGCTAGGCTAAAATATCCCGCTCCACTTACAGGATCAATTTCGATTATACGACGTGATAGTTTTATTGCTTCATCCAACCGTCCAAGCGTACCTGCTAAAGTTGAAGCTCTATTAATGATTTTCGTATTTTCGGGCTCCAAAGCCAGTCCCTTTTGGAATGCTTCGTCCGCTCCCTTCCAATCCCAGTCGTGATTACTTTTTATTTCTCCAAGCTGAGCATAAGCATCAGCAAGGTTCGGATTAAGTTCCAGTGCTTTCTCAACTTCTTTGCGTGCTCTGCTGTAACCCTCATCAACAGGAACGTAGCCATTACTACCTTGAGAACTATAAACTGATGATAAACCTACCCACGCAGGAGCATATGTAGAATCTATCACCAGGGCTTTCTTGTAGTACCCTTCTGCTGTTTCGAGATTGTCTTTGCCAGATAAATTCAAAAAATGTTCGCCGAGCAGATAATCGTTATAGGCCTCGGGGTCTGTCTTTTGTTCCGACCTTGCTGCCTCTTTACCAAGCAGTGCTGCATTCAACGCTTCTGCAACATTGCCTGAGATTGAATCCTGCAGTGCAAATATATTGTTCATCGTGCCGTTATAAGTATTTGACCAGAGTGTTGCATCTGTTTCAACATTAACAAGGTCTGCGGAGATACGAAGATTATTTCCAGCTTTCTGTACACTTCCTTCAAGTACGTTTTTTACATTCAGCTTTGAAGCTATTGTTTTAATATCTGCATTGGTTCCTTTAAAAGAGAATGAAGATGTGCGTGCAGTGACTCTCAGCTTCGGATTTTTTGATAAAGCATTAATAAGTTCGCCAGATAAACCATCGGAAAAATATCCTTGGTCCTTCTGCGGACTCAAATCAGCAAACGGCAAAACTGCAATTGTTTTAATTGTTTCTGTTTTAGCTTTTCCACCATTGGATGAAGGCACAAAAAGATAGAGTGCTATTGCAATTACCATTACTAAAGCTCCTGCGACAATCCAGGGAAGCTTTGATTGTTTTGTGCCGGCTCTTTTTATTGTAGCTCCTTCAGTAATCGTTCTTAGTTCAGCTGTAATATCTCCGGCACTTTTATATCTTTCATCAGGATTTTTTTTGAGTGATTTTTTTATAATATGATGTAACCTTTCGTCAACTTGTTCTGCAGGCTGTGGTTCTTCATTCAAAATAGAGTAAACTATTGCCTGATCATAAGCACCCCTGAAGGGCAACTTGCCAGTGAGCATTTCATAAAATACCACGCCAAATGACCAGAGATCTGTCCTGCTGTCTACTTCATCACTACTTGACTGCTCGGGGGACATATATGCAATTGTTCCTACAGTTGAGCCCATCTTTGTCAGCTTGGAGGTTCCTTTTACCTTTGCCAGTCCGAAATCCATTACCTTAGCAACACCGGAATCAGTTATCATTATATTAGATGACTTGATATCTCTATGGATGATTCCTTCCTTGTGTGCCGCATCAAGACCATCTGCTATTTGCGTTGCTATTTTAACTGCGTCAGTTGCAGGGATAATACCTGCCTTAATTTTATCGCTTAACTCAACTCCTTTGATATATTCCATAACGATGAACAGTTCATTATCTGTTTCTTCAATTGAATGGATAGTTGCTATGTTGGGATGATTGAGTTTAGCTGCAGCCTTTGCTTCGATCTTAAATCTCTGTCGCTCTTCTGTGTTTTCGGAGATATACTTAGGTAAAAACTTAATGGCAACCTTGCGTTCCAGTTTCAGGTCTTCGGCAAGATAGACTATGCCCATCCCGCCCTGGCCGAGTTTTTCTAATATCTTATAATGAAGTATTGTTGTGCCAATCATAAATTTTATTTATCCTTCATCAATTCAATAAATTCTGGTTCATTCTGAATATTAGCCAGGTCGGGATCGCGCTTGAGCCATTCGAAATTTGTATATCCTAGGTTAATAGCTCTTTGCAGGTATTCGATTCCTTGCTTCTTTTCTCCTAATCTCGAATATAAGCAGGCTACGTTGTATGACATTAAAGAATCTTCGGGGCTTAATTCAATTGCTCTTTTGCTTTCTTCTTTTGCTTCATTGATTTTTCCAACTTTTACCAGATCAATAGCATAAACAATGTGAGCACGTGCATCATCAGGGTGATCTGATAAATAGCGTGGATAAACTTCCATGAGTAATTCTAAGACTTGTTTCTGGCCGTTTTCATCACCTAGTTTTTCATAGCTTACGCCAAGATCTGAATAGGCGGCATAGAAATCGGGATTTATTTCAATTACTTTTTTGTATAATTCAATAGCATCCTTATCCCGGTCAGTGCTGTGGTAAATTCTACCAAGGACCCAATAGGCGTAGTAATTATTTGGATCCAGTTCTATTGCTTTTTGTCCGGCAGTAAATGCTTCGGTGCGGGATTTTTTATTATAGTATGCCAAGGCAAGGGCTGCATAAGCTTCCGAAAGCGAGGGATCGTACATCAGAGCCCTTAATCCAGCATCAATTGCATTATCCAGTAATTGATCCGTTTTATCAAAAAAATAATATTGTGTGGCATATGCTTCACTTAACCCCGCATAACCAACGGCAAAACGCTCATCAATTTTTATCGCTTTTTTAAATAGCTGAATAGCAACTAGTATATTATTCTTTGAGACCTTGTAGAGAAAATTCCTTCCTCTAAGGTATAAATCATAAACTTCAGGATTAGATGTAGCTCGTTTTTCAAGAACGATTTTCTCAGAAGGGGAGAGTTTTAATCTTAATGCTTCCACAATTTCTTTTGCCACTTTTTCCTGTATATCAAACACATCGGCAATTTTACCTTTATAAGTTTCGCCCCATAGTTGTACTCCACCCGATACATCTATTAATTGAATAGAGATTCTCAAATCGTCCCTGAATTTTCTGACACTACCTTCCATTATGTATCTTGCGCCAAGTTCTCTGCCTATTGTTCTAATATCTTTTTCTGAACCTTTATATCTCATTGAGTTTGTTCGTGAGATTGTTCTTACTTCTTTAATTTTAGAGAGATTGATGATCAATTCTTCGGCTAATCCTTCGGCAAAGTAGTCTGTCTCCTGGTCTGAACCTATATTATCGAAAGGAAGTACAGCGATTGTTTTTACGACATCTGCGATTTCGGTTTTTTGAGTGCGGGCATCTTTCAGGTCTTTTATAAGCTCATCAGTATTTTGGTATCGGTTATTCAAATCTTTGTTTAGCATCTTCCCGATTATGTTATCCAATTTTGCGGGAAGGTTTTTATCAACCGATGCAATTGCTTCAGGTTCTTCGTTAAGAATTGAATAAATTATTGCCTGTTCAAATT
>CAZQQD010000126.1:0-6340 GCA_964595355.1 uncultured Ignavibacteriaceae bacterium
CTCTTTCACCCATAACTGTGTCGTAACCTTTGGGAAAATCTTTTACATCTTCATCAAAATTTGCAATTTTAGAAACTTCCACAACTCTATCCTGATCAATATCTCTTAATCCGTACGAGATATTATTTGTAATCGTATCGGAGAAAAGAAATGCTTCCTGCTGTACCAGCCCGATATTTGTTCTTAGAACTTTAAGAGGAATATCTTTTACATTTTTCCCATCAATCATGACTTCCCCTTCTGAAGTATCATACAATCGTGGAATAAGATTTATAAAAGTTGTTTTCCCGGCTCCGGTATAACCCATAATTGCAGTTGTTGATCCCACAGGAATTGTAAGATTCACATCTTTGAAAATATAAGGTAGATTTTCTCCATACCTGAATGAAACATTTCTGAACTCAATATCGCCTTTAATATCTTTTATATCATAATCTGTATTTTCATCATCCTGAATTTCAAACGGTTCAGCAAATATTTTATTCAGACGTTTCATGCTTGCTTCGCCCTGTTGTATAATGTTTATTACCCATCCAAATGCAATAACAGGCCAGGTGAGCATTCCCAGGTAAGCAATGTAAGCTACAATATCGCCAAGGCTGATTACATTTTTGATTACTTGTGTTCCACCAAACCAAATCACGATAATAACAGAAAGGCCAGTAACAAGCAGTAGTAATGGAAACAATAAAGCCTGGATTTTCACCATATCCATATTTCTGTCGAGAAATTCCTTGCTTAATTTTTTAAAGCCTTTTATTTCATTTTCTTCCCGAACATAGGATTTTATAACTCTGATACCCGAATAATTTTCCTGTGCTTTTGTAGTAAGTTCAGAAAATTTTTCCTGGATCAATGTGAACTTTTCGTGAATTAGTTTTCCTACTTTGTAAACCAAATAAGATATAAAAGGCAAAGGAATAAGAGTAAGTAATGTCAGAGTTAAATTAAGTGATAACATTATTGATATTACAATCACTAATCGTACGCCTGTATCAACTGAATACATAACAGCGGGACCGAGAAAAGACCTCACGGCATTAATATCATTTGTAGCATGAGCCATAATATTTCCGGTGGAGTTGTTCTGGAAATACCTTAAAGGTAATTGTTGAATATGTTCCCAGAAATCCTGCCGGAGATCGAATTCTATTTCGCGGGATACAACAATAATTGTTTCCCTGATCAAAAATCTGAAAAAGCCTGCAAATAGCGACGCACCAACTATAAGTAATGCATAATGGATCAAGCTTTCAAGAATTACTACATTTGAAAGTTCGTTAATTGCATCTTTTGTAATCAGTGGGATATAAACTGCGCCGGCGTTTGAAAGAAGTATAAACAAAAATCCCAGGAATAATCTTTTCTTGTAAAGGGCAAAATATTTTTTTAAAGTAAATAAATTTTTCATACGTATCTATTTCAATAAGGTTAATTTAGCGGGACAGAAAAATAAATATATTCAGAATAAATTTCCGTCTAAGAACTAAGAACGGTAAAATAATCTGACAGGCTATAATTCTTTAACCAATAATTTCAAAACCCGTATATTTCTGAAGTACCTTAGGCACAATCACTTTTCCTTCAGGTGTTTGGTAATTTTCAAGCAGCGAAACCATAAGTCTGCTTGTTGCCAATCCTGACCCATTTAATGTATGCAAAAATTCCGGTTTCTTTGTTGCTTCATTTCTAAAACGAATGTTAGCACGTCTTGCCTGAAAGTTCTCAAAGTTACTACAGGAAGACGATTCAAGCCACCGATTTTCCGCGGGAGACCAGGTTTCAATATCATAACATTTTGCTGCCGCAAAGCTGAGATCGCCTGTACAAAGCATTAAAATTCTATAAGGAATATTAAGCGCTTTTAATATATCTTCTGCATCATTAACCAGGTTTTCGAGTTCATCATAAGAAGTTTCCGGTTTTACAAATTTTACCATCTCAACTTTGTTGAATTCGTGGACGCGGAGAAAGCCTTTTGATTCTTTCCCATATGAGCCAGCTTCTCTTCTGAAACAGGGTGTGAAACCTACATATTTAATCGGCAGAGCAGCTTCGTTCAAAATTTCATTGCGATAAATATTTGTTATCGGTACCTCGGCTGTAGGAATGGGGAAAAGATCATCTTTTTCGATAAAATACATATCCTCTTCCATTTTGGGTAACTGCCCTGTTCCTTTCATTGAATCCCTGTTAACAAGTATCGGGGGCATTACTTCAGTGTAGCCGTGTTTTTGCAAATGAAAGTCCAGCATAAAATTTAACAAAGCTCTTTCCAGCGATGCCCCTTTGCCTATGTAAAGAGGAAAGCCTGATCCGGATATCTTAGCGCCTCTTTCGAAATCAAGAATTTTTAATTTCTTACCTAGCTCGATATGGTCGAGTAATTTTTCCTCTCTTTCGAATGTGAAACCTTCCGGCAACCACTGGCGGACTTCCTTATTATCTTCCGCTGATTTTCCGACTGGAACAGATGAATGCGGCATGTTCGGAACGAACATTAAAATGTCTTGTAAATTGTCTTCGACTTCCTTCAATTGTGAATCTAGAAGTGTTATTTCATCCGATACTGCTTTCATCTCTGCGATTATTCCCGAAGCATCCTGCCCTGACTTTTTCATTTGTCCTATCTGTTGTGAAACCTGGTTTCTTTTTGCTTTTAGTTCATCAGTTTTTGATATAAGGTTTCTTCTTTTCTCATCAACTTCAATGATCTCGTCAACACGATCTTTTTCGTTTTTGTTTTTTATTCCTTCTTTAACTACTTCCGGGTTTTCGCGTATAAATTTTAGATCTAGCATAGATTCTACTTTACTACAATATTATAGATTTTATTTTTTACGTAGATTTCTTTAACTATTTTTTTGCTGTCAATATGTTTTTTAACTTTTTCTTCTGCAAAAACAAACCTTTTAACAATTGCCTGTTCGCTGTTTAGTGGGACTTCAATCGTTGTCCTGAGTTTTCCATTTACCTGCACCGCTACGTTTACAGAATCTTCGATCAATGCGTTTTTGTCAGTTTCAAACCAAACCGGTTTTTCACTTAATGATAGGTTATTACCAATCAAATTCCAGCACTCTTCGCCTAAATGAGGAGCTACTGGCGATAGCAAAACAGCGAATCTTTTTAGGGTATATGCTATAATTTCTTCCGTACACCTGTCAATATTTTTCAGTTCGTTCAATAATTCCATTAATGCAGCAATAGCGGTGTTGAACCTGAAATTATTTATTTCCTCATCATATTTTTTTATTGTCTGATTAACCTTTTTGTAGAGTGATTTTTCATCATCATTCAGATTTTCAATATTGTAGATTTCTTCAGGGGTAATTTTCTTCAGTATGTCTTTAAATTTTGTGAAAATGTCGTAGGTTTTCTGAACAAATCTATCAGTGCCGGAAATTCCTTTATCGCTCCAATCTCCGCCAAGTTCATAAGGTCCCATAAACATAAGATAAAGCCGGAAAACATCGGCTCCATATTTTGCAGTAAAATCATCGGGATTAACTACATTTCCCTTTGATTTGGACATTTTTGCTCCATTGTTTGTAATGGTTCCCTGGTGAAGAAGCCGCGCAAAAGGTTCATCGGAATTCAGCAGTCCAATGTCTCTCAGAAACTTGTGAATGAATCTTGCGTAAAGTAAATGCATTGTCGCATGTTCCGCTCCGCCTACATACATATCGACAGGAATCCATTTTTCGGCAAGCTCTTTATCGAATATTTCAGAATCAATTTTAGGATTAAGAAACCTGAGGTAATACCAGGACGAATCCATAAAGGTATCCATAGTATCTGCTTCACGTTTTGCATCGCCTCTGCATTTTGGACATTTTACATTTATAAACCCTTCATTCGATGAAAGAGGAGAAGCGCCTTCAGATTTAAATTGTACTTTATAAGGAAGTTCAACGGGTAAATCTTTTTCATCTACAGGAATTTCACCACATTTCGGACAATGAATTATCGGTATCGGAGTTCCCCAGTACCGTTGTCGTGAAATTAGCCAATCACGCAAACGATAGTTTATCTTCTCAGCACCGTGATTATTTTTTTCGAGCCATTCGATAATTTTCTTTTTAGCATCTTCAACATAAAGTCCGTTAAGAAAATCACTATTTATTGCCGGACCATCTCCCAGGTAAGCATCGCCTTGAAAATCTTTTGGTGGTTCTACAGTTCTTATTATTGGTAATTTAAATTTAGTTGCAAACTCCCAGTCACGTTCATCCTGACCCGGAACAGCCATAACGCAACCGGTACCGTAAGTAAGTAAAGCATAATCAGCAATCCAAATCGGTATTTCCTTTCCATTAACAGGATTAATTGCATTTGCTCCAATCGGAACACCGGTTTTTTCTTTGACAGTCGAAGTCCTTTCAATTTCTGTTAGGGATTTTATTGAATCCCGGTATGCCTCAACCCCATTCTTAAACTCGTTCGTTGTTAGTTTATCAACTAACGGATGTTCAGGAGCCAGTACCACATAAGTAGCACCGAAAACCGTGTCGGGTCTTGTTGTGAATACTTTTATTTTTTCTTCACTTCCCTCAACATCAAAATTTATTTCTGCACCAAAACTTTTGCCGATCCAGTTTCTTTGCATAAGTTTAGTTTTTTCCGGCCAGTTAATTTTATCAAGACCTTCAAGTAATTCTTCAGCGTATTCTGTTATTTTATAAAACCATTGTGTTAAGTTTTTTTGTATTACAACAGTTCCACAGCGCTCACACGTTCCGTCAGCCAGAACCTGCTCATTTGCAAGAACAGTTTGATCTTTAGGGCACCAATTAACAGGGGCATTTTTTCTGTAAGCCAATCCCTTTTTATAAAGCTGGAGAAAGATCCATTGATTCCATTTGTAATATTCGGGTGCGCAGGTCATTAATTCTGCATTCCAATCATACATACTCCCCATTTTCTTTAATTGCCTGCGAATATCTTTAATATTCTGCATCGTGCTGTCGTAGGGATGAATACCGGTTTTAATAGCATAATTTTCTGCAGGCAGACCAAAAGCATCGTATCCCATTGGTTCAAAAACATTAAAACCTTTCAACTTCTTATATCTTGCCCACGAATCTGATGGGCCGTAGTGATACCAATGTCCGATATGCAGCTTTGAACCGGAGGGATAGATAAACATATTCAGATGATAAAGTTTATTATCTATCTTAGAAAGATCTGTTTCATAAACTTTCTTATCTTCCCAATACTTTTGCCACTTTGGTTCTATTTCAGAAAAGGGATACCGCATAAAAAGATTATCTTGATTTTTTAAAAATTAAGAACAAATTTACCGAAAATGGACGGTAATTCAAATGCGATTTGTATAGCATTGAGGCACTTAATTGTTTATAATAGAATTGATTAGCAGGCTGAATACTTTAATTTTAGATCAATAGTTTATATTAATCTATGCAAAGGATTTTACTTTTTATAGGAGCGCTTATAATACTTGCCGGGCTGTTCTGGCCGTGGCTGAGCAAGCTTCCTTTCGGTCATTTGCCAGGCGATATAGTTATTAATAAACCTAATTTTAAGCTCTTCTTTCCGATCACGACTATGCTGCTTATAAGCGCATTAATTTCTTTCATTGTCTGGATTTTCAGGAAGTTTTAATGGTGTTGAGAAAATTTGCGGGATTTCATAAATTATTTTGAACAAGGAAACGGAGGTTGAAGATGAAAAGAAATTTTATAGTTGTTACTGTAGTAATAGTTATGATTTCTGCAGACCTGGCAATTGCACAACCTTCAATTACCGGGCTTTCTTTAAGGTTCGGGATAATTCAAAACTATAACACTCCTCAGTTCAATAACTCCAATTATGTTCCATACTATGAGCTGCAGCTAAACGGAAACCTTGTTAAGCCTTTGTTGAGATGGGGAGTTTATCTGAGCTATTGGGATGACGGAGTTGATAAAGCATTTCCTATTGCAGATAACTTAACTTATTCATTCAGCGGAAAAAATGTAGGAGTGAGAATGTACCTCGATGCTCCACAGATTAATTTCATAGGGCTTCCGTTCCATTTCAGTTTATTCGGAGGAGTATCACACAGTTTTATAAACAGTAAATATGTAGGCGGTATAGGTTACTCAGGTAATAGGGGCAGCGGCTATTCTGTAGAATTAAATAATGCCGAAGTAGGAATTGGATTGAATACAAGATTGTTTAAAGCAATTAGTTTGTTTGGAGAGGCGGAGAGATTTATAGTTTTAAATTCAATTAATACAACTTATGCAAGGGATAAATACGCGTTTACTTTTGGTTTTGTTTATAGTATGAATTGAAAAGCTATTTTACCTGTATTATTATTTTGTTTTTAGCTTTC
>CAZQQD010000127.1:0-6251 GCA_964595355.1 uncultured Ignavibacteriaceae bacterium
CTGACACAATTATAACTGATTTTTCTGTTGTTGCCGTGTTAATTGCGTGTCTTGGGATATTCGGGCTTGTTTTGTTTACAGCTGAGCAAAAGACGAAAGAAATCGGTATACGTAAAGTGCTGGGTGCATCGGTAAAAAATATATTACACCTAATTTCATTCGATTTTATAAAATTAGTTTTGCTCTCAAATATAATTGCCTGGCCTGTGGGTTATTATTTTATGAATAAATGGCTTCAGGAATTTGCCTATCATATAAATATAACTATCCTTCCATTTATTCTAGCGGCTATAATTACATTATTTATTGCAATACTTACGGTAAGTTATCAATCAATAAAATCTGCCGTTTCAAATCCGGTTAATTCTTTAAGATATGAATAAAACGATATAAATAAAATAGGAAATAAGATGTTCAAAAATTACTTAAAAACAGCATTACGAAATATTAGTAAATATAAAATTTATTCTCTACTCAATGTTCTGGGGCTTGCTATAGGAATAACGAGCACAATATTGATAATATTTTATATACGTTTCGAATTTAGTTTTGATAATTTTCATAAAAACGGTAATAAAATTTTTAGAATCTCAGTTATTAGCAGCAGGGCAGGGTCAGTTGAAATGGAATCACCTATTTTTGTCCCTCCTATCGGACCAGCAATGAAAGATGAATTCCCTGAGGTTAAACAATATACAAGATTTTCAACTTTACGGAGTATGTATTTTTATTCAGGGGAAAATTACTGGAAGATTAATAATGTCTCTTATGCTGATTCAACTTTTTTTGAATTCTTTACTTTTGATTTGTTACAGGGTGACAAAGCAACAGTATTGACAAAGCCCAATTCAGTGGTGTTAACAGAAAGTACTGCCAGAAAAATATTCGGATCGGAAAATCCAATTGGACAGATCATCAAAGTTGGTAATAAAGATGTCTACAAAGTTACAGGTATTGCGAAAGATCCTCCGGCAAATTCACAGATTCAATTTAATGCTTTACTATCATTCCCTACCCTATATTCCTTACCAGGCTTTTATATGGGCTGGAACGGTGGTAATCAATATTACACTTATGTCTTATTAAATAATTCCGCCTCAAAGAATTCTGTTGAAAGTAAGTTCCCGAACTTTATGTGGAATCACATTAATAAAAGATTGTCTAAAATTAAAATCGAATTTAAGCCGTATCTTCAACCACTAAGTGACATACATCTAAAATATAATCAAGCTTCTGGTTCAGGTTTAACCAATATCTATATTTTTTCGATAGTAGCATTATTAATAATAATTATTGCCTGTATTAATTTTATAAATCTTTCAATCGCGAGGGCAACAAAGAGATTGAAAGAAATCGGTGTGAGAAAAATACTGGGTGCAAAAAGGAAAAGTTTGTTTATTCAATTTCTCACAGAATATTTTCTGATCAGTTTTTTCGTTTTCTTTACGGTTGTTGCTTTGATTGAAGTATTGTTCCCTTATTATCAGAATATTGTGGGAGAAAACCTGTCATCAATCAATCCTTTCACTATTTCTAATATATTGTTTGTACTGGGAATTATATTACTGGTAGGTTTAGTCGCAGGTGGATATCCGGCATTTTATTTGTCCGCTGCTAAGCCTGTAAATAGTCTAAAGGGTGAAATATTATTTAAAGGAAATAAAATACGAACAAGAAATGTTATGCTGGTAATCCAGTTTGCTATTTCTGTGGCGCTTATAATAAGTACTATTCTTATTTCGGAACAATTAAGTTTTATTAATAACAAAGACCTTGGCTTTGATAAAAATAACCTGTTAGTTGTACCATTACTAAATGAAAACTCGCAGAAAACGGCAGATACTTTTATTTCACGTCTTGAAAATATACCGGGCGTAATAAACAGTACAGCCTCTTCTGACATACCATATAACGATTTTACGCAGAACGGGTATTTCCCACAGGGTTATAATTCTCCAATTATGATCCACGCACTTGATGTTGATGCGAATTACCTTAAAACATTTGGAATAAAAATTAAATCAGGAAGGAATTTTATCCCAGGAATGACATCTGATAGTTCAGCTTATTTAATTAATGAAGCGCTGGCAAACCAATTGGGGTGGAAGAACCCGATTGGAAAAATTATATCAAGAAACGGTAGACACAAAGTGATTGGGGTGGCTAAAGATTTTAATTACAGTTCATTATATAGTGATATTAAGCCATTGCTCATAACAGAGAAGCCTTTTAGAAATATATTCGATTATGTCACTATAAAAATTAATTCATCTTCAGTAAAAAATACAGTTGGCGCGATACGTAAAGTATGGAAAGGAGTTAATCCCACTGCTGCATTTGAATATACTTTTCTTGATGATGAAATTGATCAGCTTTACAGCTCTGAACAAAATTTCAGAGGAATATTTTTTACCTTCTCATTACTTGCAATACTGCTTGCTTTGTTAGGCTTGTTCAGCCTATCTTCACTTACAACTGAACAAAAGACGAAAGAAATCGGGATAAGAAAAGTGCTTGGGGATTCAGCCGGAGGAATTACTTTCAGAATTTTAAAAGAATATATTATGCTGGTGCTTTTATCAAATATTTTCGGTTGTCTTGCTTCTTATTATTTTATGAATAAATGGCTGAATAATTTTGCTTTTCATATTACACAGGGAGTAGGGGTCTATCTCCTGGGCTCGCTTGTTGCTCTAGCTTTTGGTATCTGCGTAGTTATTGTGCATGCCATAAAAGCTGCCAATTCAAATCCTATAGATTCTTTGAGGTATGAATAAAATAATAAAATGGATTATGGGATAAATTTTATACTTTCCATTTTGGTCTTTAATGTTATAAAATAGTAGCAGATTCATTACATACAAAGAACTTATATTTTAGCACCTTTTTGCTAGAAATTGCCTTCTTACCAATATATAAAAAATACGTTGAATTGCTCTTGGGGCCACCTTATATTAAATCAACAATCCCAAATAAATCATTCAGGGTATTAGGAGCAAGTAGTCAAAATAGGCCTGATTATCAAGTAATCATAAAGTTAGAAATTGCCAAATTTAATTAATCCAATAATCAAGAGGAACAGAATGTTCAATAAACAAACATCAATTTTTTGGAGCATAATTTTTTTATTTATCATCCAACTCCCATTGACAGGGCAACAAAGCAAAGTTGATACACTTTATGCAGGTAGCCCCAAGATAACCGGTACTTCTATGCAACCTTATACAAATAAATGGAAAGTAACATTAACTACACCAAAAGGCGATAGAAGATTTTTCCAGATATGGACTGATTATTCTCAAAAAATGGAATTGAATGGAAAGAAATATATCCACAGGATTCAGGATATCTATGATAGAAAAGGGAATTTGATAAGGACCCAGATGAACTATGTGGACGAAAAAACTTTACTACCGATAAGGGGGTCTTTAACTTCTAATAACGGTACATATTATTATTTTGAATTTAATGGAAAACACGTTACCGGCAAGTATAGAATTTTAAATAATCAGCAAAAAGAAAAAGCCGATAGTTCTGTATTCAACTGGTCATCTGATTTTGAATTCGATACTACCTTCAGCAGAACAGTATATGACTGGACGTTATATGGTATTTTACTTGCTGGACTTCCATTGAAAGTGGGTTTTCATGCTGTCATACCGATATACGAATATCCCAATCCAACAGACGGTTGGTTGAAAGTTGATGTAAATAAAAAAGAAATGATTAATGCGGGCAATCGAGGTAAAGTAAGCGCATTTAAAGTAGAGACAAATCAGAATATGATATTTTATATTATGAAGGAGCCGCCTTACGTACTTAAGCTGATTTATACTACGCCAAAGGGAGTAATATTAACCTGGGATATGATGAGTGACTAAAAAATTTTTACACATAAAAGAATAAAGAAAATTGATGTTAAAAATCCTTCAATTTCTTTTTAACTGATTTTATTTTTTAAACTAGATAAATAAAAGAGCATTATGAAATTAAAACTATTTCAAAATATAATATTAAGGGGAACCGTTTTGATTTTCGTTGCTTTATTTTTAGTAAGTATTTTTCCATCATGTAATAGCAACAAAAAAAATACAGAGATTAAAAACGGGAAAGATTTGTTAAAGGCTATGACATCAACGTATAAAGATAAGCGACATAAGACAATGACTTTTTCTCAATATACTGTAAAATATCCTGATGGAAAACCTGATACTACTATCTGGCATGAAGCAATGGCAGACGGTAATCTCAGGATAGATACAACGCCTTTTGATAATAAAAGCGGTGCACTATTTATCAACGAGACTTTATATCAATTTAAAGATGGAAATATGGTAAATAAAACAAGCTATGTGAACCCGCTTAAATTATTCCTCGCTGATATCTATTACTATAAACCCGACCGGAGTTTTCAAATTATTGATAGTCTTGGGTATAATTTGAATAAAATGTATGAAACTAATTGGCAGGGTAAAACTGTTTATGTTGTAGGAGCAGATAGCAGAAGTGACACAACCTCGAAGCAATTCTGGATAGATAAAGATAATCTGTACCTTGTAAGAGTTGTAGATAAAATAGGAGACAATCTTTTAGATTCACACATAACCGGTATAAAAAAGATAAACGATGAATGGGTTGAAAATAAAATAGAAATATACCTAAACGGCAAAATATATCAGGTCGAAAAATATTTTGATATTAAAACTAATGTTAAACTGGATCCAAATTTATTTAATCCTGACTACTGGGCTAAAGCCAAGCCATATTGGGACTGATGAAACTTTTTAATTTATGAACTTTTTATGAAATCGAATTTAAAATATTTCGTCTTATCTCTTTTTATTATTCTTCTGGCAGGATGTGCTACTAAAAATAACTATCAAAAATTAGATGAACTTTACAAACACAGGGAATATTTTAAATTACGTGATGAATTAAACAACCATACCAATGACAACTCGGTTCAGTTATTGTACTATAGAGGTATTGTTGAAAATTTATTCGGTCAATATTCAAAATCTGTTAAAACGATTGAGAAATACCTTACGGAGGGGGGAAAAGATGATACTTCAAAAGCTATTGAGTGTTATACTATTCTTGCAACTAATTATATAAAAATGCATAAATACCAAAAAGTTGCAGATATGTATCAATTTATTCTTGATAACTATAAATCCGGGTTATCTGAAGAAAAAACGGGAGATTACAAAAACTCTATTGCTTTATTCAATCTGATTAAAAACGTTCCTGCACAACAGACAGTGTTTAATGGAGATACGAAACTTGAAATGAAAAACCATGAATTGCCAATCAATATTAATGAAAATAAAATAAGTTTCCCTTTTGATTCCGGCGCTAATTTTTCCATTATTATTTACTCACTCGCAAAAAAGTTCGGACTGGAAATACCCCAAGGACAAATAAATGTTGAATCTATTACCGGCGAAAAAGTTAAGGCCCGTATGGGAGTAGCAAAGAAATTGGTATTTGGTAATGTTCAGCTTTCAAATGTTATATTTTTGGTCTTCGATGATGAAGATATGTATATCAAACCCGCAAAATTCCAGTTGAGAGGATTAATTGGCTCGCCTGTTATTGAAGCTTTGCAGGAGCTGACAATATATAAAAATGGTACAGTCAATATTCCTCAAAATCCGACACCCGGCAGTAACCTTCACAATTTATGTTTTGACTCATTTAACCCGATAATTCAGGGCGAATACAAAAGAGAAAAACTTGCTTTTACGTTTGATACGGGTGCAGATAAATCGAAGCTGGATCTTCCATTTTATAAAAAGTTCGAGAAAGAAATTAAAGGGCATTATCCTACTACGAAAGAAAAGATGATGGGTATAGGCAGCGTAAAAGAATTTAATGCCTATGAAATGAGCAATGTTAAAATTAACATCGGAGGAAAAACCGCTGTTTTTGATAAAATAAAAGTTATCCCGGAGAAGAATACAAGTTCAACAGAATACTTTTACGGAAACCTTGGACAGGACCTTATAAATCAATTTAATTCAGTCACATTTAATTTCCGTTCGATGTTTATTCGGTTTAATTAGAAAAAGTTTCTTATAAGATTTTTTGAATCTATCTAATGAAAGTTGCGGCAATATACGATATTCACGGAAACCTTCCGGCACTTGAAGCTGTGCTGTATGAAATTAGGCAGGAAAAGGTTGACCTGCTTATCGTTGGAGGTGATGTAGTACTTGGCCCGATGTCTCAGGAAGCTCTGGCCCTTCTAT
>CAZQQD010000128.1:0-6217 GCA_964595355.1 uncultured Ignavibacteriaceae bacterium
GGGGTTCTTAGCTCAGTTGGTTAGAGCGTCTGCTTGACGTGCAGAAGGTCAAAGGTTCGAATCCTTTAGGACCCACGTAAGTCGGAGGTGACTCCGATTTTTTTAATGAGTTTATGGAAAAAATAAAAATTACATTTCCGGACGGTTCAACCAGAGAGTATGAACAAGGAATAACAAGCCTTGGAATTGCAAATGATATCAGCCCACGTTTAGCCGCTGATGTTTTGTCCGCAACAGTCAATGGTGAAGTATGGGATTTAACTCGTCCTATTAACACGGATGCATCTGTAAAACTGAATAAGTGGGACGATCCCGAAGGCAAATATGCTTTCTGGCATTCATCAGCTCACTTGATGGCGGAAGCCGTTGAAGCTATTTATCCGGGAACTAAGTTCGGTATTGGCCCTCCAATTGAGAATGGATTTTATTATGATATTGATCCTGCTGGTGGTACTGCTATCACGGAAGCTGACTTACCAAAGATAGAAGCTAAGATGCAGGAACTTGTTGCGCAAAAAGAAGGGTTCACACGTGAATGTATTTCTAAAGCTGATGCTGTAGAATATTTTACTGAAAAGGGAGACGAATATAAACTGGAGCTCATTCAGGATCTTGAAGACGGTAATATTACTTTTTACAAACAAGGTAATTTTACAGATCTTTGTCGTGGTCCTCATTTAATTGATAGTAGTCCGATAAAAGCTATAAAATTATTAAGCGTTGCAGGCGCGTACTGGCGTGGTGATGAACATAATAAACAGCTTACACGTATTTATGGCATTACATTCCCGAAAAAGAAAATGCTCGATGAATACCTGGAACGATTAGAAGAGGCAAAGAAACGTGATCACAGAAAATTAGGAAAGGAACTTGAGCTTTTTCTGATTTCAAATAATGTTGGAAGCGGACTTCCAATATGGTTGCCTAAAGGAACCATTTTAAGAGAAACCCTGGAGAATTATTTAAGAGAAGAACAACGAAAAAGAGGATATGAACCTGTAATAACTCCTCATATTGGAAATATTAATCTCTATAAAACCAGCGGACATTATCCTTATTACAAAGACAGTCAGTTCCCTCCGATAGAGCTTGAAGATGGAAAAGAAAAATATCTTTTGAAGCCAATGAATTGTCCTCATCATTTTCAAATTTATTCTTCAAAACCTAGAAGTTACAGAGATCTCCCGATAAGGTTGGCAGAGTTTGGGACAGTTTACCGTTATGAACAATCAGGCGAATTGAATGGTTTGACACGCGTTCGCTCTTTTGCTGTCGATGATTCTCATATTTTTGTTAGAGAAGACCAATTAAAAGATGAAATTTGTAACGTAATAGAACTGATTCAGGTAGTATTCCGGCAAATGGGGTTTAAAGATTTTATTACTGAACTTTCTTTCAGAGATGACAACGATGAAAAATATGGTGGCGATATAAAATTATGGGAAAGGGCTCAGAAGGAAATTCAGGAAGCCGCTGACCTGATGAAACTTGATTATGTGGTTGTAGAAGGCGAAGCGGCATTTTACGGTCCTAAAATAGATTTTATTGTTAAAGATGTTTTGGGAAGGAAGTGGCAGTTAGGTACGGTTCAAGTTGATTATGTTATGCCCGAAAGATTCGATCTTCAATATGTTGGAAATGATGGCCAAAAACATAGGCCTGTTGTAATTCACAGAGCGCCTTTTGGTTCGCTGGAGCGTTTTATTGGTGTTTTAATAGAGCATTACGCAGGAGAATTTCCTCTGTGGTTAGCCCCTGTTCAGGCTGTCGTGATCCCGGTTTCGGAGCATTTCCTTGACTATGGGAAGACAGTCTTTGATGAATTGAAAAAGAATGGCATCCGTGCTGAGCTGGACGATCGGAATGAAAAAATTGGATATAAAATAAGAGAATGGGAAATCCAGAAAATTCCTTATATGCTCGTAGTTGGAGAGAAAGAAAAAGAAGCAAAGACTGTTTCTGTCAGGAAGCATAAAGAAGGTGATAAAGGGGCTTTGTCTTTGTCAGAATTTATCGATAATATTAAAGATATTATAAAAAATAAAAGTTAAGTAATCCTTTTTAATTCATATTCATAGAGGTTTTATATCGCTCAAAAAGATAGTGTAAGGGTAAATGAGGAGATTCGAGCTTCTCAGGTCAGAGTTATAGATGTTGATGGGACGCAGTTAGGCGTTTTTACAGTAAAGGATGCATTAAAATTATCAAATGAAAGAGGGCAGGATTTAGTTGAAATTGCTCCTCAGGCTAAGCCTCCCGTCTGTAAGATCATTGATTACGGTAAATTCAGATATGAGCAACAGAAAAGAGAAAAATTACAGAGGAAAAATCAAACTGTATCAGTTTTAAAAGAAATCAGACTTCATCCGAATACTGATGTTCACGATTTTGAATTTAAAGCCAAGCATGCTATTAACTTTCTGGAAGAAGGAAATAAAGTTAAGGTTTCTGTAATGTTCAAAGGAAGGGAAATGGCTTATACGGAACAGGGTGAAGAACTGTTGAACAAATTTATTGAAAAAATTGAAGATGTAGGGAAAGTTGAAGCCCCGATTAAAATGGAAGGAAGAAATATGAATGTTATACTGGTACCTTCCAAAACAAAAGGAAGTAAAAAAAATAATTAATAAGATAACTTTAGGATAAAACAATGCCAAAAATGAAAAGTAACAGCGGTGCCGGAAAAACTTTCAGGAAAACTGCTTCAGGTAAATTTAAAAGGAAAAAAGCTTATAGGAGTCATATTCTTACTTCTAAGAGCACTAAGAGGAAAAGAAACCTCAGACACGCTACATTAGTTTCAGATTCTGAACATAAGCGTGTGAAAATAATGGTTCAATAAATTAAAAAAGGATTAAACGATGCCACGTTCAAAAAATAAAGTTGCTTCACACAGAAGACGTAAAAAAATATTAGACCAGGCGAAAGGTTATTGGGGGGCGCGAAGCAAAGTATATACTGTCGCAAAGAATCATGTTGAAAAAGGATTGGTTCACGCTTACAGAGACAGAAAACTTAAAAAGAGAACTTTCAGAAATCTTTGGATAGTTAGAATAAATGCTGCTGCAAGACAGAATGGAACTACTTATTCAAAATTAATTCATGCACTTGATGTTAAAGGTGTAAATATTAATAGGAAAGTTCTTGCAAATCTTGCTGTTGAAAATCCATCAGCATTTACTGAATTAGTGAATTTTTCAAATAACTAATTTTCATCCCCTTCCGAACAACTTAATGTTTTGAAGGGGATTTCTATTTAAAAATTAAAGTGTTCCTGATGCTTGACGAAAAAATCACACAAATTTCAAATGATTTTGATTCAGAACTTCAGTCTGTTCAGAGTTTGCAGCAGCTTGAAGAATTAAGAATCAAGTATATTGGTCGAAACGGACTGGTCTCTTCTCTTTTCGACGATTTAAAAGATACATCAAAAGAAGAAAAACCTGCATTAGGGAAAGCTCTTAATTCATTGAGAAATAAAGTAATTACTGATTTTAGCTCATTGAAATTAAAGCTGGAATCATCCTCTACTTCTAAAGAAAGTAAGATAGATTTAACACTTCCTGGCAATCAAGAACAAATTGGGAGCAGGCACATTCTGACTCAAACCCTTGACGAAATAAAAACAATTTTTAAGGGAATGGGTTTTTCTATTCAGGAGGGACCGGAACTTGAATCCGATTACTATAACTTTGAAGCATTGAATTTTGCTCCTGATCATCCTGCAAGAGATATGCAGGACACCTTTTTCATAAACAAAGATTTTGTTCTTCGTACGCACACTTCGCCTGTGCAGATCAGGTTGATGGAAAAGCACAAACCGCCGGTAAGGGCAATTATGCCAGGAAGGGTTTATCGGAATGAAGCTGTTAGTGCAAGAAGCTATTGCATGTTTCACCAGGTTGAAGGATTGTATGTTGATACAGATGTAACTTTTGCTGAATTAAAAGGAACACTGGTCTCTTTTGCAAAACAATTTTATGGCGATAATCTCAAATATCGCTTCCGTACAAGTTTCTTTCCCTTTACAGAACCAAGTGCGGAGATGGATATTACTTGCTTTTTATGTCACGGAAAAGGATGCAAGGTTTGTAAACAAACCGGCTGGCTCGAAATTTTAGGTTGCGGAATGGTTGATCCTAATGTCTTCAAATATGTTGGGTATGATCCTGAAAAATTTATAGGCTATGCATTCGGAATGGGGATTGAAAGAACAGCGATGCTAAAATATGGCATTACAGATATACGCGTCTTTTTTGAAAATGACCTTAGATTCTTAAAACAGTTTTGATGTGGAGATAATGAAGTGAGAATTTCACTAAACTGGTTAAAGGATTATGTTGACCTGAAAGGATTTCCAACAAAGGAGATCGTTTCAAAGCTTACTCTTGCAGGTCTGGAAGTTGAAGATGTTTTTGATGGCACAGAAATCTACAAAGGTTTCATAGTTGCGTTGGTAAAAGATAAGCGGAAACATCCCAATGCTGATAGACTTTCACTTTGTACTGTTTTCGATGGCAATAACGATCTGCAAGTAATTTGTGGCGCTCCTAATGTTGGTAAAGGTCAAAAGGTAGTTTTTGCGCCGGTCGGTACTGTTATACCTAAAGGAGATTTCACAATCTCTAAAGCAAAGATTCGTGGCATTGAATCAAATGGAATGATTTGCTCTGAAGATGAACTTCTTTTGAGTGATGATCACGAAGGCATAATTGTTCTTGATCCGAAATTAAAACCAGGAACAAAAATTACAAAAGCTCTTGGATTTGATGATGTAATTATTGAAATTGGTATTACTCCAAACCGTCCCGATGCACTTTCGCATATTGGAGTTGCTAGAGACTTAGCTGCTTTATTCAATCGAAAACTTATTCTTCCCAAAATCAAATTAAATGAATCAAAAGAAAAAATATTTTCTGTTGCGTCTATTGAAATTCAAGATACAGTGAACTGTCCACGATACTCTGCTAAAGTTGTTAAGAACATAACGATCAAAGAATCACCGGACTGGCTTAAAAACAGAATTACTAAAATTGGATTGCGCCCGAGAAATAACATCGTAGATATTACAAATTATGTTATGCATGAATGTGGCCAGCCTCTACATGCATTTGATCTTGATTTACTGAGTGGAAATAAAATCATCGTAAAAAGTACAAAAGCTGAATCAACTTTTACTACTCTTGATTCAAAGACCAGGAAATTGCAACCGAAAAGTTTAATGATTTGTGATTTAGAAAAAGCTGTTGCTATTGCAGGTGTAATGGGTGGTGAAAATTCCGAAATAAAAGAAAGCACAAAAAATATTTTAATTGAAAGCGCTTACTTTAATCCCTCAAGTATTAGAAAGACTGCTAAAAGTTTGGGGCTAAGTACTGATGCTTCATATCGTTTTGAACGAGGTACTGACCCAAACAATACAATTTATGCTGCAGAACGAACTGCTCAACTTATTTCTGAATTAGCCGGAGGAGAAATACTAAGCGGGAAGATAGATGTCTATCCGAAGAAGATTAAGAATAAAAATATAAAAATTAGATTCGAAAGAATTGAAAAGGTCCTTGGATATTCTATTCCGTCAAAATCGGTGTCATCTATTCTTAAAAAACTTGGAATGAAAATAGTTTCAACTTCACCTAAAGTTATTACGGTTTCACCACCAACCTTCAGACCAGACATCGAACGTGAGATAGATCTCATTGAGGAAATAGCCAGAATTTATGGTTATGATAATATCCCCACTGTTTCTAAAATATCTATTACGCTTGGTGAAAAGAATGATGAGTTTACTTTTAAAGATAAAGCAAGAGATATTGCTTGTTCACTCGGTTTTTATGAAATGATAAACAATCCACTTCAGAATAAAAATGATTCATCATTAACTGGAAGCCCAATTGAGATAATGAATCCCCTGAGTTTGGATATGGAATACTTGCGGACGTCTTTGCTTCCCGGGGCTCTTTCTGTCATTTCAAAAAATATCAAACATGGTGAAAAGGATTTGCAACTTTTCGAAATAGGTGACGTTTTTAATAAGCATTCGGATAATGAGATAAGGAAATTTGAAGATTTTGTGGAAAATCAAAATCTGATTTATATTTTGAGTGGCATGATAAAACCTAAAGAATGGAACCAAAATGAAAGAATTGCTAATGTTTATGCACTGAAAGGAATGCTTCAATCATTTGAGCGTAAGATTTTACTTGACAATGTTTTA
>CAZQQD010000129.1:0-6213 GCA_964595355.1 uncultured Ignavibacteriaceae bacterium
TAAGCCCCACTGGATTTTGAGTCCAGCGCGTCTACCAATTCCGCCACTTCGGCTTTGTCTCAAAAAATTTGTGCCCAAAAATAGTAAACATTCTTTTAGGTATCAACGAATATTAAAAGTCAACTATAAATTTTATTTATCTCCATTTCCCCTTTTTTGATTTTTCTTGAGAACATATAAAAATAATATTAGAGGCAGGCTCTGCAAGAATATTATTGACAACTGAAGTATTCTGTAAAACCTTACATTGTTAAAATAACTAATTAAGTTAAAGCTGAATAGCACCCAGTTTGCTAAAGAAACAACAAGTAAAAGTGCCATTCCATATAGAGCTAAAGTTGTTGCCCGCTGTAAATCCATGTTCATGTTTTCTCCTTTTAAACTCTATTTATTGGTGTAAAAATTTTATTTATTCCTCTTTTCAATCTTTGCCCAGGTATCTCTCAGCGTAACAGTTCTATTAAAGACGGGATTATCTTTTGAAGAATCTTCACTATCCACACAGAAATAACCTAATCTTTCAAATTGGAAATTTTTGCCTTTGTCAACTCCTTTCAAAAATGGCTCAAGTTTAGCATTTTTTATCACTTCAAGTGAATCAGGGTTTATATGATCGATAAAGGTCTTTTCTTCATCTGCTTCCGGGTCTTCACTTGTAAATAACCTGTCATATAATCTTACATCGGCTTCAATAGCGTGCTGTGCTGAAACCCAGTGAATTGTTCCTTTTACTTTTCTGCTGCTTTTCGCCGACCCACTTTTTGTTTCGGGATCATAAGTACATCTCAGTTCTGTAATATTTCCTTTCTCATCTTTTATAACTTTTTCGCATTTGATTATATATGCATAGCGTAATCTGACTTCGTTACCAGGAGAGAGTCTGAAAAACTTCTTTGGTGGCACTTCCATAAAATCATCCTGTTCGATAAAAATCTCTTTGGAAAACGGCACTATCCTTTTTCCCATAGATTCATCTTCAGGATTATTTATAGCTTCTAGTTCTTCAGATTGGTTGTCAGGATAATTTGTGATTACTACCTTCAATGGGTTTAGTACGGCCATTACTCTTTGAGCACGTTTATTAAGATCTTCTCTCAAACTATGTTCGAGTAAAGCAACATCGATCATATTATCTCGTTTAGCTACTCCAACTCTTTCAGAGAAAATACGAATGGATTCGGGTGTAAAACCTCTTCGTCTTAGTCCCGAAATAGTTGGCATTCTGGGATCGTTCCATCCTGAAACGTGCTTATCCTGGACTAATTGAAGAAGTTTTCTTTTACTCATAACTGTATAGCTTAAGTTCAGACGCGCAAACTCGATTTGTTTTGGATGATGAATTTCAAGCTGATCAAGACACCAGTCATAAAGTGGCCTATGTATTTCAAATTCAAGTGTACATATCGAATGGGTTATACCTTCGATTGAATCACTTTGACCGTGTGCCCAGTCATACATTGGATATATACACCATTTATCTCCTGTTCTGTGGTGTGCAATTTTTCTTATGCGGTAAAGGATAGGGTCACGCATCCACATATTAGGGGATGACATATCTATTTTAGCACGAAGAACGTGAGCACTTTCTTCAAAATCCCCGTTTTTCATTCTGGTAAACAGATCGAGGTTTTCATCAATCGAGCGATTCCTGAAAGGACTTCCTTTTCCCGCTTCAGTTGTAGTTCCTCTGCTGTCTTTTATTTCCTCCGGTGTGGAACTGTCAACATATGCTTTCCCTTTTCTTATAAGTTTTACGGCAAATTCATATAATTGATCGAAATAATCAGAAGCATAATAAAGCCTGTCTTCCCAATCGAAGCCAAGCCATTTAATATCTTCAATTATTGAATCAACATATTCAGTACTTTCTTTTGTAGGGTTTGTATCGTCAAATCTTAGGTTACAAAGCCCGCTATACTCTTTAGCTAAACCAAAATTAAGGCAGATAGATTTTGCATGACCAATATGCAAATATCCGTTTGGCTCAGGTGGAAATCGTGTATGTACTTTCCTGAACTTTCCTGTTTCAAGGTCTTTATTAATAATTTCTTTTATAAAATTATTTTGAGAAACATTACCTTCTTTTCTATTTCTTTCTTCTTTCTTTTCAGACATAATAAATTATTTATAAATATTAGCTATTAGAACCAAGTTTTGATATTGCTGTTTCCAGTCTTTTAATTGTTTTATCTTTACCGATTATGTTCAGAATATCGAACACTCCGGGACCACCACCTATTCCGGAAACTGCAAGCCTGACCGGGTGGATAAGTTTTCCGGTACTTATATTTAATTCCTCGGCAATTTTTCGGAGAGTTTCTTCAAAATCTTCTTTGTTCGGATTGCTTAACATTGAAAATTCATCAATCAGCTTTTTGAGGAGATCCGCAGAATCTTCTTTCCACCTTTTCTTTACAGTGGTTTCATCATAATTAACGGGGTCTTCAAAAAAGTAAGAGCCGTTCTCTAAGATTTCTTTTACAAATGATACTCTTTCAAGCATAGCATTTATAACTTTTCTCAAATATTCATCTGTATAATTTTCATTTTTAAATTTAGATGATGATATCTCTTCACGGAGTAATTTTATTATTTCATCACCGCTCATTTTACGTAAGTGTTCTGCATTCAACCAGTTGAGTTTTTCGATATCAAAGACAGCACCTGATTTATTAACTCTTTCCAGTGAAAAACTTTGAATCAATTCTTCCATTGTATAAAATTCTTTATCATCGCCTGCGTTCCATCCAAGCAAAGCAACGAAATTTAAAAGTGCTCCCTTTAAATATCCTTTTTGTCTATAGTCTTCAACAGCAACATCACCCTGCCGTTTGCTTAATTTTGTTCTGTCAGGATTGAGCAGGAGAGGTAAGTGCGCAAAAACGGGTTTTTCCCAACCGAAATAATCATAAAGTAATATATGTTTTGGAGTAGATGATAGCCATTCTTCGCCCCGTATCACGTGCGTAATTTTCATTGAATGATCATCTGCTACATTTGCGAGATGATATGTTGGGTAACCATCACTTTTTATAAGCACCTGATCATCTATTACGTTAGTGTTGAATTCGACCTTTCCCCTTACAACATCTTCAATAATAATGGACTGTCCTACTTCTATATTCATTCTTACTACGTGTGGCAGATTTTTCGAGAGATTTTCTTCAATTGCCTTTTGACCGAGGTGGAGACAATGTTTGTCGTATTTTGGTTGTAACCCTGATTTTTTTTGGCTTTCTCTCAAGCTATCAAGCCGTTCTTTCGTGCAAAAACAATAATAAGCTTTTTTATTTTTTATTAGTTCTTCAGCAAGGTTTTTATATATATCCAATCTTTGGGATTGCATATATGGCCCGACTTTCCCATTTTTTCCCGGGCCTTCATCGAAATTAAGTCCGAGCCAATTCAACATCGATATTAAATTTTGAATAGCGCCTTCTACGTAGCGATTTCTGTCAGTGTCTTCGATCCTTAAAATGAATTTTCCGTTCTGATTTCTGGCAAACAGAAAATTATATAAGGCTGTTCTCAATCCCCCAACGTGTAAATACCCAGTTGGGCTTGGTGCGAATCTAACTCGCGGGGTCTCACTTATCATAATGATTAATGTTTAATTGAAAGTACAAAAATAAGAAATGGTCATTTAATATTAAAACTTCTGGATCGTTGGGATGAACGAAATAGGTTTAGTAGGTATATTCTAATGAGCCGCTACCTTGCTTTCAGTATAGTATTTCACTTTTTCGATAAATTCATGACTGTCAATTGGCTTTGGAATATAATCAGTAGCGCCAGCATCTATACATTTTTCTCTGTCACCTTTCATTGCGAAGGCTGTGAGAGCGATTATAGGAGTTTCTTTATATTCATTTAATTTTCTGATTTTTTCTGTTGCTTCAAAACCATTCATTACTGGCATCTGCATATCCATAAGAATAAGGTCAAATTTCTGTTTCTGTACCTGCTCCAATGCTTCTGCTCCATTTTCTACTACAATGATGGATTCAAAATTATTTTTCTTCAGTAGACGAGTGACAATTATCTGTGAATGTTTATAATCTTCGGCTAGTAATATTTTTATTGAATCTTCATTCTGTTCTATTTCCTCAATAGTAGATGGTTCATCGTATCGATTGATCATTTTGTTTATCGTTTCTGATAAGTCTTCAATATTGCTACTACTCTTTTCAAGAAGGTCGGTAAACATTCCGTCAATTTTCTTCAGATCATCTTTATAATTTTCTTTACCTGTATAAATTATTATTGGCAAATTTGCAAAAGCTGGTTTTGACTTGATCTGTTTTATAAGGTCATATCCATTAATTTCAGGCATATCGAGATCGATAATAGCAAGATCAAGATCCATATTTTCAATCATCTTGCTTACTTTTGAAGAATGTGATTCAGCGATCGCATTATATCCTGCCTGTTCAATTGCTTCTTTAATCAGATTTAATGTCGGTACGTCGTCATCGACTATTAAAATATTTGAATCTTTCTTCAGCTTATAACTTGTCAATACTTCAACGAGGTATTTATATTTAATGGGTTTCACAAAATATTCCACAGCTCCCATCAAGAATGCTTTTTGCTGTTCGGCTTCCACAGAACAAACAATTACTGGAGTATTCTTTGCATTTTTATGTTCATGTATTGTTTTGAGCAATTCAAAACCGTTGGCATCTGGTAGCACTATGTCCATTAATACTGCAAGGAAAACTTCTTTGTCAATTGCTTTCATTGCCTGTTCAGCAGAATTAACTAAAGTCGGCTCATAGCCCCATTTATTCAGATAATTACTTAACAATTTTGAAGTGGCATAATCGTCCTCAACAACAAGTACTCTATTTTTCTTTCCGGTCGGTTTTGGTAATGAGCCTATTCCTGCTTCAATATCTGAAATGGCTTCAACCGGAACACTGAAATTATAAGTTGTTCCTTTACCAACAGAGCTTGTGATGTCAAATTCTCCGCCTAATAGTTCCAGATATTTTTTACAAAGTATCAGGCTTAAGCCCGTGGCTGATCCAATTTTTGTATCACCTAGGTCAGCAAGTGTAAATGGCTTGTAAATATCTTTTAACTTAGCAGTAGTAATGCCCGGGCTTGTATCTGAAATTTTAAAGTTAAGTTTTTTAGATAAAGCAATTGAAACTGTAAGTGAAATCTTCCCTTTTTCTGTTTGTCGTGCCGAATGTGTAAGAGCCGTGACCAGAGCATACTTAACTTTTTGTGAGTCAATTTTTACTGATGGTGGTACTTCTTTATCAACGTTCGTTAAGAACTCAACTTTTTTGTTCTGATTATTATCTGTAAACGGTTTGATGATCTCATCAATAAAAGTTTTTATATTTACGTTAGTTTGATCTTCTTTGTAATTCCCCGCATCAATTTTAGCCAATTCAATCAGATCATTTAAAATTGCAAGTAAATTGTAAGCGTTGTCTTTAAGTGTATTTACATATTCCGATTGTGAATCCGTCAGGTTATCTTCATTCAATAATGAAGCGAAACCCATAATGCTGTTCGTGGGTGTCCTTAGTTCGTGAGATATATCAGTAATGATTTGACTTGCCGAAATAGAACCGGTACCAATTTTGCCATTCCACAGTCTTAGAAAGTTTTTAATAGAATTGCCAACGGATTCAAGGTTATCTTTGTCAGATTTTGAGAATGCTGATTTTTTTGCAAGTTTTATCAGGAATCTTTCTGATGAAGAAATTTTAATAAATAAGCATCCTTCATAAATTACAAAATCAGATGTTTGAATTTCACAATCAGTCTGGCTGTTGAAGTTTATTGAATCCTGGTTTGCTGAAATTGATTTGCAAACAGCACACCTGAAAAGTGAGTCTTTAAAGAAGGCTTTTTTTGCACCGTCAGATTTTCCCAAAAATAACAAACCATCGTCTTCATTGATCTTAAATAGGACAGTTGCCTGTAATTCAAGCTCACTAACTAAAAATTCGCACAAACTGGCAGGAAACTCCTGAGAAGACTTCACTGCAAGGTTGATAAGGTCATTATATCTTATTAATGATTCAATTTTTGAACTCTGCATTCACAGCCCTTATTTGGATTATTTTTACATTTTATGGACTTGATTAATACTCTTGCAAATATAAGTATTTAATTTACAAAAAGTAAAAGCGATTTGTTATAGTAATAATTTAAGAATAATTCTTCGAATTCAAAACAAAATTTATTGTAATC
>CAZQQD010000130.1:0-6165 GCA_964595355.1 uncultured Ignavibacteriaceae bacterium
AATGTTGCTATCATAACTACTAAACTTTTAAAAATAAAAAACCTCTTCCAATGAGAAGAAGAGGTGATAAAGATCAGTCTTCATCTCATCTTTCCCCCAATCAATTGGAGGCAGGAATTAGCACCTGGCATACTGCTAAAAGCAAAATCGGTTGCTACGGCGTCAACGGGCCTGTTCCCTTAACCGTTCTTGATAAGAATTTATTTAAAGAACTTATAAACTCTATTTCAAATATATGAATTTTGGCTAGTTTGTCAATGATATCCAAATAAGCTTACCGCCTTAAACCAAATGTTTAGCTAGCGTTATCATTTTTTGAAAGCAAATCTATTATAATTAAATTGCGTTTTATTATATATGATAATTTTTCACTCAAAGAGTAACAAATGATTGTAATAACAGGCGCGGCTGGATTCATAGGAAGTGCTTTAGTTTGGGGGTTAAATCAGCGTGGTGAAAACAATATAATTATAGTTGATGAACTAGGCCAAGATGAAAAATGGAAAAATCTTGTAGCTCTCGACTTCGAAGATTTTATAAATAAAGATGTATTTATCGAAAAGATTGAATCAGGTCTTAATTTCAAAATTGATGCAATCATTCATATGGGCGCAAATTCATCAACAACGGAAAAAGATGCCGATCATTTACTAAATAACAATTTTGAATACACAAAAATACTCGCTCTTTATTGTATAAACAAAAACACTCGTTTTATTTATGCTTCATCTGCAGCCACATACGGGGATGGAAGTCTCGGATTTGACGATAGCAACGAGCTATGCAAAAAGCTTTGGCCTTTGAATATGTATGGCTATTCGAAAAACCTTTTCGATATCTGGGCTCTGAAAAAGAATCTGCTGGATAAAATTGCGGGGTTAAAATACTTCAACGTTTTTGGTCCGAATGAATATCATAAAGGGGATATGAGAAGTGTTGTTAATAAAGCATTCAAACAAATACAAGAAACAGGAAGGGTAAAACTATTTAAATCGCTCAATAAAGATTACAAAGATGGTGAACAAAGGAGAGACTTTATTTATGTAAAAGATGCTGTAGATATGACATTGTTTTTTCTGGATCATAAAGACAAAAATGGTCTATTTAATGTTGGGTCGGGAAAAGCAAGAACCTGGAATGATCTTGTAACAACATTATTTAATGCAATGGGAAAACCAATCAATATAGAATACATTAATCTGCCGAATTATCTTACAGATAAGTACCAGTATTTTACAGAAGCAAAACTTGATAAAATAAAAAAAGCCGGCTATTCTCAAAAAATTTCTTCTCTTGAGAACGGAGTCACCGACTATGTCAAAAACTATCTTTTACAGGATAAGTATTTAGGTATGTGATAAACTAAACGCAGATGGGTTTTGGAAGAAATCTTAATTAATTTTAAGATACATCATCATCTTCAAAAAATTCATCATCGTCGTCATCTTCATCGAAATCAAAATCTTCATCAAATATTTCATCATCTTCTGACGGTTCTTCATCAAATACATCCAGATCATCCTCTTCGTTATCTGAATAATCATCATCGTTAGAACCCAGGAAGATCTCCAGGGTTTCCTTGTCTTCATATCTCGCAACAGAAATTCCAATTTCAAGGCATCTTTCAATTAAGTCCTCACTCAATTTAATTGTTGCCAACTCTGATCCGTAATCAAACCCCATCATTGTAATGAACCTCCTGTTTTATCAAAATGCTTAATTTTTTGCCTCTTCTACTATAAAACAAAAAAACAAAGAAAACAATAAAATAATATTTACACTTAAAAATTTAAAAATTGTAAAGCGCAAGGTAAATACATAATTTTACTACCATGGATTCGCAGCTTAAATTTATAAGTAATATGTATTCGTCTGTAAAAACTTAATTGCCATTTTATATAATGTCAATACAGTTGTCAATCATTACAAAAAATTAATTTTATGAAACTTGCAACTCTTTGTTATATAATTGATAGATCACAAAATAAAACATTAATGATCCATCGGATCAAAAAAGAAAACGATTACCACGAGGGTAAATGGAATGGTTTAGGAGGTAAGCTAGAATTAGGTGAGAGCCCCGAAGATTGTGTAATCCGGGAGATTAAGGAGGAGGCTGGATTAACAATTAAAAAGCCGAAAATGCATGGATTTATTACATTTCCAAACTTTGATACGGTGGACGACTGGTATGTTTTCATTTTTACCGCTAATGAATTTGAAGGGAAACTTATAGATTCACCAGAAGGGAACCTGAAATGGATACCCAACGATGAGCTTACCATGCTAAACTTATGGGATGGGGATAAAATTTTTTTAGATTGGCTGTTTCAGGACAAATTCTTCAGCGCAAAGTTTGTGTATGAAAAGGGTAAATATAAAAGCCACACTGTAAATTTTTATTAATTAAATTTAAGGCGGAAATATAATATGGATTGGATAGAATTAAAAAGTTTTTCGGTAGATGAACTTGAAGAGGCTAGAAAACAAATACATCAGGCTGTACAACTCCCCGCCATTGCCGGCCGATGCTTAAATCCAAAAGATCCGGGGGATAACTTTGCTGCTCTCATTTGGAATAAAAACATGCTAACAAACCATCGGTTGGGAGAAAGTAAGTGTCATATAGCTCTTGATATATCTGCTTTTAAACTCGTAATAATTAATGAAAAAAGAGAATTTGTAAACACTCTTCACTTAAACTCAAAAACATACGACGATGCATTCAAATGGCTTGCAGATGAATTATCGCAGTTGGGGTTTGACTCTAACAAATTAAATAAAAATTTACCCTATCAAATTCCGGAATATTCCACAGCTAAGGGAACACCATTCAAACACCCTAATTCTAAGGCTTTTACAGAATTACAAAACTACTTCGCAAATGCTGCATCTATTTTAGAAAATATCAGCAACAAAGAAAAAAATACCTCGCCCGTACGATGCTGGCCTCATCACTTTGATATTGCTACATTAATAACAGTGGAAGAAAACCCCAATCCTGAAAAATCAAAAACTATTGGTGTTGGATTATCTCCCGGTGACGAAAGCTATAATGAGCCTTATTTTTATATCTCGCCATGGCCTTACCTCGATAATAAAGAAAAGCTACCGAAATTAAATCGTGGGCATTGGCACAAACAAGGATGGTTTGGTGGTGTTTTAACTGCTACAGAAATAATCAAGAATAAAGACAAATCAGAACAATTAAAAATAGCAAAAGGCTTTATTGAAGACCGAATAAGTAATTTGAAAAAATTGTTGTGAGCATATGCCAACCTTCGCAGAAAAAGCAATAAAATATTTTACAAACCTTAAATCCCCAGACAATTTGCCTACTGGAATTGATATAGCAAATCCATATGAATCGCGAGTTGTAAAAAATGTTGTGAGAACTTTCTATAAAAAATATTTTAATGATAATAATAATAGAATATTCATCTTCGGCATAAATCCCGGCAGATTCGGTGGAGGATTAACGGGTATTTCCTTTACTGATCCGGTTGCACTAAAGGAAGAATGTGGAATTGAAAATAATATGGGCACACAAAGGGAGCTATCTAGTAAATTTGTTTACAGATTCATAAATGAACTGGATGGGCTAAAAAGGTTTTACAAACAATATTTTATTACAGCGCTTTATCCGCTTGCTTTATTAAAAGACGGGAAGAACCATAATTATTATGACAGTGTAAAGCTATTCAAAACATTGAGACCACACATTGTTTCATCATTAATAGAACAGGTAAAATTTGGAGCAAATAAAAGTTTTGCGGTATCTTTGGGGAAAAAGAATGCAGAATATTTAAAGAACATAAATGATGAATTTTACTTTTTTGAAAAAATCCGGTTTGTAGAGCATCCCCGCTATATAATGCAATACAAATTAAAATCAATAGACTTATATTTAAATAAATATCGAAATGTTTTGCTTCAATAACTTCGATATCAAAATATCATTGGTGGTATAAATATGTTTTTAGGACACTATGGCGTAGGATTCGCTTCAAAAAAAGTTGAACCACACGCTTCGCTTGGGACTTACATCATGGCCGCAGTTTTTCTCGATCTTTTATGGCCCATTTTTTTACTGCTCGACCTCGAACACGTTAAAATTGACCCAGGGAACACAGTAGTAACACCTTTGAACTTTTATGATTATCCTCTATCACACAGTTTGGCAATGTCAATTGTTTGGTCTTTATTATTCGGAGGGATATACTATTTAATTAAAAAAAACAAAAGAACATCATTTATTCTCGGGCTCTGTGTATTTAGCCACTGGATCCTGGATTTTATTGTTCATAGGGCAGATCTTCCCCTGGCACCAGGTGTTGGAATATTTTTCGGATTAAGTTTATGGAACTCTGTACCCGCAACATTAATAGTTGAACTTTTTCCATTTTGGGGAGGCTTTTATTTATATTTGAAAATAACTAAGGCAAAAGATAAAATAGGCTCAATATCTCTTTGGGGTCTCTTTGTTCTGCTTTTGATTATTTACGCATTAAATTTATTCTCGGGTTCCGTACCGCCCGACGTAACCTCCCTTGCAATGAGTGCAATGGGACAATGGCTATTTGTTCTGTGCGGATATTGGATTGATAAACATAGAATACTTTTGTAGAGAATAAAAAATTATTTTAAAGTTCTTGAAAACTTTTAAGAAGATATAGATAAGAAGAAGGAAAATGAAAACATTTATAATATATTCCTGTATAATTTTAACGGGATTATCATTGCTAACTTCGTGCAATGAGAATAAAACCAAACGACTTCAAAGCGAGGTTGATAGTCTTAAAATAGCAATTAAAGATTCTTATAAACCCGGGCTTGGGGAATTTATGACAACAATCCAGCTTCATCATTCAAAGCTTTGGTTTGCCGGCATAAATGAGAACTGGCCCTTGGCCAACTTTGAAATTGGGGAAATAAAGGAAACGCTGAATGATGCAGTCAAATACTTACCGGAAAGAAAGGAAACAAAAGACATTCCGATGATTTTTCCTGCACTTGATAGTTTAGAGGCTTCTGTAAAAAATAGGGATTTGAAAATGTTTACCAATAATTACAAATCACTTACACAAACCTGCAACGATTGTCATAAAGCAGTCCATTTTGAATTCAACGTGATTAAAACCCCTACTTCGGAACCTATTAGCAACCAGGAGTTTAAACCTAAGCCTTAAAATGAAAAATGTGAATGACTTTAAAAACCTACTGACCATCTATTATATGATACCACAACCAGCCAATCATTACTTCAGCATATCCATCTGCAAAAGGCGCCCTGCCTTTTCCTTTATATCCTTCCCGCATACGGAGTCCATGCCCCGCACCTGGAAAAATCATAATGGTCGCTTTATCGTTACCGGCTTCTTTTAATCCTTCTTTCCATTTTTTTACAGCAAGTTCTGTAGGGTGTTCTTTATCTTTATCACCAAACATAAGTAGCATAGGGCAGTTCACTTTTGCGATATCAGATGCCGAGTTATAATTTGCAATCCAACTCCAGTTCGGCTGATTTCCTTGTGAAGGTACAATTTTTTTAAGACGTTTGGCGAGAGGTTGTAATGGATCATTAGCTGAATTAAGTATTTCATCCAGACGTGCTTCTACTTTATCTCTGTCTTTCCCTGTCGATAAATAGTGAAAATAAAGATCAACCACTTTAAAACCATTTTTCTTTTCTAACTCGGACCAGCCAAGATCTTCAAATGCTTTTTCATAAGAAAAATATTCTGATTCTTTCGGACTAGCGCCTCCACCTGAAATAATTATCATAAACCCAATGTCACCTGATTCTGCTGCTGCCTTCGTCGCAATCCACCCAGCCTGACTTATTCCCCAGAAACCTATACGTTTAGAATCAACTTCTTTTTGTGATTTCAGATAATTCACTGCTGCAAGTGCATCACCTGATAGATCGTCAAGTGACGCAGTTAACCATGAACCACCTGATGAACCGGTACCTCTTTTATCATAAAACAGACTTGCAAAGCCTAATTTTGCGAATTCTTCTGCATAGGGTTTAAAACCTGCTCTCGTCATTGGCCCGGACCCATGTAAAAAAACAATTGCTGGTACATTACCCTTTGCAGATGCCGGTATCATAAATGTTCCGTGAAGTTCTACAGAACCATTTTTAAATACTACTTCCTTGGT
>CAZQQD010000131.1:0-5932 GCA_964595355.1 uncultured Ignavibacteriaceae bacterium
TTGATAGATACTGTGCTGCAACATTGGAAGCTGTTGATCTTATCTGCGCATGGTTAAGATACTAGTAGATGGACGTTTCTGTTCAAGGTATTCCCCTAAAAAGATTGAGGATAAATTTTTACTAAATACTGCAATGAATCACTTGGAGCGATAGGCAAAATTTCCAATTAGGTTAATAACTTATAGGAACCTTTTCCCAAAAAAAATACAATATTTTTGATTTCTTTTACGTAAAATTTGTTTCAAATAGATTCATTTCTTAAATTCAGCACGCTTTAAATTCCACTATAAACAAATAAAATCAATGCGAATTATCAAACCAAAAAAGCTGAAAAAGGGGTCTCTGATAGGCGTTATTTCTCCAGCATCTTCACCTGATGATTTATCGACCATAGATAGCGGGGTAAAGTATCTTGAAAAACTTGGTTACAGGGTTGAGGTTGGTAAAAACGTTGGACTAAATTACGGTTACCTGGCCGGTACAGATCAGGAGCGAATTGAAGATCTGCACTATATGTTCAGAAAGAAAGACGTAAAAGCTATAATTTGTGTGAGGGGAGGTTATGGTACACCAAGACTTCTGGATAAAATTGATTATAGCATAATCAAAAAAAATCCGAAAATTCTTGTGGGCTACAGCGATATCACAGCTTTGCAAATGGCAATAATTAAAAAAACCGGACTAGTTAGTTTTGCAGGACCAATGCTTGCCACAGATTTTCACAATCATGTTAGCGAGTTTGCTGAAGAGATGTTCTGGAGAATGATAACTTCAAATAAAAAATATGGACAGGTTGATCAGCCCGGGAATGAAAAATTATTTGAACTGCATAAAGGGCAGGCGAAAGGAAGAATATTAGGTGGTAATCTTTCAGTATTTACATCGATGGCAGGAACTCAATTTTTTCCTGACTTAAAGGATAAAATTTTACTTCTGGAAGAAATTGGAGAATTGCCTTACAGAATTGACAGGCTTTTAAATCAACTAAGATTAAATAAGGCATTTGCGCAAATTAAAGGTGTAATACTAGGGGCTTTTATTGATTGTAATGAACATGATCCGTTGAAAAAGACTCTCTCACTTGGGGAAGTGGTTAGCGAATACCTTGAAGGATCAAAGATGCCCGTTGTTTATAATTTCAAACATGGACATTTAAGGGATAATATAACGGTTCCTTTCGGAATAATGACTCGACTTAACACTTCAAAAAGTATAGTAGAATATACCGAAGCTGCTGTCAGTTAATCTCTATTAAATAATAAGTTATAGAACTTATTTAATTTGGAATCTGCAGGAAAGTAAAATAGTTATCTTTGTAATAAGCTCTGACTTTCTCAGCCAATTCAAGCTTTTCGAATACAGCAAACAGACTTGAGCCACTGCCTGACATTAAAACGAAACCTGCTCCCATTTCATAAAGCTCTTCTTTTAATGATCCTATTGCCTGGAATTCTTCCATTACAGGTTTTTCAAAATCGTTTGTAACCAATTCCCTGAAGTTTTCCAGTTTGAGCTTTTGCCTTCTGCATAATTCAATCAATGATTGCGAAGGTTTTTCAGGTTTAATTTTTTTATAAGCCCATTTTGTAGAGACAAATATTCCCGGGTTTATCAAGAAAAAAGGATATTCAATTTTAAAATCTATTTGCTCCAGAACATCGCCTTTTGATGATCCGAAAGAAGGATAGGGATTTAAAAAGAAAGGCACATCAGCTCCTATTTTTGCGGCTAGTTCATTCAATGCCACTGAATCAAGATTGAGCTTAAAGAGCTTGTTCAGAGACTTAAGAGTAGCGGCAGCATCCGAACTTCCTCCGCCAAGTCCGGCACCAATGGGAATATTCTTTGACAAATGAATTTTTACTTTCAGCTTTTTCTTTGTGTAATCTTCCAGAGCAGTTTTAGCTTTTATAATAATATTATCTTTTTCCGAGCTCAATGTTTCATTGTCTGTCTCAAACACAAATTTATCAGATTCTGAAAAGGTGAGTGTATCAAATATATCAATGGGATAAAAAATGGTTTCGATGTTATGATAACCGTCAGGTCTTTTGCTAACCACATTTAGCCCGAAATTTATTTTAGCGGGAGTATTAACCGTTAATTTTTCCATCCATCATTTTTTTTATTTCTTTAATATGTTCCGGCGATGAACCGCAGCACGAGCCGATATAAGAAGGCGAAAAATCCAGGTATTCTTTTATTAAATTTGAATAATTTCGTGGGGGAATTCCACATTGTATGTCTGTATCTGCAAAAGAACCATCGCCGCAATTCAAATAAAGGCCCCAGTTATCCGGAAATGTGATTTCCTTTTTAGCTTTTTCCATTGTTGAAGGAAGAATGCAATTAAAACCTATTGCCATCGCATTTGTGTCACTCATAAATTTTAATATTTGGGATAGTTTTTCACCTGACAGCAGTCTCAATTCATCAGTAAAAAACAGGCTCATCACATAAGGAATATCGTTTTTATCACAATATTTTGAGATGATCTTAATTTCATCAAGATGGCTGTGTGTTTCATTCATTATGAAATTAACCCCGTATTCTATCAGCAGATCGATATGCTTTTTGTGGTTTTTCTCAAGCTCACGTTTTGAGATTGTTCTTTCTGACTGGTAGCAATCTTCTGCAGGGGCATTCGAGCCGGCAATCAATACAGGGAGATTTCCTGCTGCTTTTTTAGCAAGTTTTACAGCACGTTTAACAAGCTCTTTGGAACCGTTTTGCTTCACTCCCTTAGTATCGGTTGGATTAGTATTGAAAGTGTTGGTTGTAATAATATCAGCACCGGCATTGATATAATCTTTATGAATCTGCATTACCAGTTCTGGGTGGGTAATATTTGCAATTGACATCCAGAGGTGCTTATCAGGCTTTACGCCTTTTTGCTGAAGCAGGCTCCCCATCGCACCGTCAAGAATTAAAGGGCGGTTTATTCTTTTTGAAAGAGAGAAAATATTGACATCACTTTTTAGCTTTAACATTCCTTTTAGGTCTTACAGATTTATAATATTTATCAACTTCATCGACAATTCTTTTCAGATCAATCTTTTTAATGCATTCTAGGTCATAAGGACATTCTTTCTTCCAGCATGGTGAGCAGAAGAGATCCTTTTGAAAAAGTTTTACACCCCGGTTATAAAGTTCTATCTCTGTCCAGCAGCTTACACCGAACCATACAATCATATATTTTTTCAATGCGATCCCCATGTGCATTCCCAATGAATCTCCGGTTATTATTACATCGGCAATACTTTCATAACAGGCACCTTTTCGTATGCCATCTTCGGTAGGAGTGTTAATTATTTTTCCTCTGAACTTAGAATAAATTTTCTTATTCCTTTCTGTGTCTTCCGGACCGCCGAACAATGCAATCTTGTATTTTTTCTTTTTCAATAAGTTCCTGATCAGTGTAATGTGCTGCTCAATTGTCATCTTTTTATTCGGGTAGAGGTTTGAACACCCGGTATTAAATCCCACAACAAAGTCGGTCTTTTTGATCTTAACTTTCTTTTTGTAGTCCTCAATAAATTTACGCTCTTCATTTGTAAATTCGAAAATATATTCATCGTGGTGGTAGGTTAGTCGAAAAGTATCTGCCAGATATTCCTGTCCTGTTCTCTGGTTTATTTTAAATTTGAGACGGTCATCCATTCCGAGATCATAATTATAAAAAGCGCCTTTGTTCATTGGAATGATCTGCCCGTTATTGTTCATTCCGAAGCCCAGTTTTTTCCTTCCTTTTACAGAATTTAAAATAGCACACGAACGCTGTGATTTATCTACATTCAATATATAATCGAATTTCATCTGTGAAAGAATTGAAAGCGATTCTGCATCGTAGGTCAACACTTTGTCAATATACCAGTTGTTATAAAGCAGGGGAGCAGCGTTTTTCAAAGTTATCCACCAGATTGTTGAAGCAGGAAACTTTCTTTTCATCCCGGCTAACTGTGCTGTGGTCATCAGCACATCTCCCATCGCATCCAGGTTTATTATTAAAAATTTTGTTCCAACCCGGATATTATCTATACAACCTTCTTTCCAGCAATTATGATCAGGGAAGCATGGTTTATAGCCGGTGAATCTTTTGCAATCTGGTATTTTATTATTCATTGGGGTACATCTTTAATTGTTTTTCAAGAAATAGTTTAAGCTTTTGTTCAACATCGCCAAATGTGATATTATGCAATGTTGGCTCCTTTGTAATTACAGCTTCGAATGTTGTATTATAGGGAGTCCATATAATTTCATCGGTATTATAATTTACATAGATACCGAAAACAGGAACATTAAACGCCGCCGCAATATGAACTGTAGAAGTATCCGGCGTAAACAAAAAATTCAATTTAGAAATCAACGCACAAAAATTATCAAAATCAGATGTAAATATAAATCGTTCATCATCAATTATTTGCTTTGCCAACGTTAAATCCTCAGGCTTTGCAAGCAGCAAAATGCTTAAATTGTAATTTTTCAAAGAATTTATGAGCTGTCTGTAATTATCTATGCCCCAGAACCTGGCCTGGCTGCCTGCGGAAATATTAATACCAAGTAGAAATTTATCAGAATTAAACCTTTCCTTCAAATAGTTTCCGGCCATTTTCAGGGATTTTTCTTCAGGATTGTATTGAATCCTTAACTGGTTCCTGTCGGGAGTAATGTTGAATAACCTGCCGATTTCCATTAACCTGTCAACTACGTGCACCTTTGAACGATCGGGTTTTTGGACGGTTTTTGTATAAATAATTTCGTTATCCTTTTTTAAGCCGAACTTATTTTTTGCATCACTGAGCGCTATTATAAAACTTACAGTAGTTGAAACGTCATCGTGTAAATCGACAACGGTATCAATATTATTTTTTTTAATAAATTTTAATACTTCTTTGATCCCTTTAATGCCTTTGTTGAAAATTATAAGCTCATCGATGTCAGGATTATTATTGAATACAAAATAATTTTTTTTATCTGCAAGCAGATATACGCGGCAATTAACTTTCTTTTTGATTTCGTGGAGAAGGGGAGTGGATACTAGCGCATCGCCTATCCTGTTTAATCTTATAAATAATAGGGAGGTTAAATTATTTTGTCCCTCTTCATTCTTATTTTTCTTACGCCCGGAAAATATCAAGAGAATCCTGAGAAGAATATTTTTCAATAATATTTCTATCTTTTTCATTATGCAGCTTTATTAAGTTTGCCGGGAATTTAAGGTGCGTAATAGTTTTAATTAAATCTTTCAAAGATACAAATTTAGGCTATTAAGTATTGAACTTAAACTTTGAGCAAATTATCATTATAAACTTGCCTGCTGGTTATTTATACTTTAAATATTCCGGTAACACGGGGGTTATAATTTCTTGAATAAAACTCAGGCTTTAGAATAATACCCACCCCTCTCCCCTCCAAAGTAGGGGACAAAGCTTTCATTGGAGATTTTATCTTTTCAATTAAAAAACAAAACTATCAATTGAAAACTCTGTCTAAGTATAATCATATTTTTTGATAGCAATATTAGTATTTGATAACTAATATATGTAAGTCCCCTCCCTGGAGGGGATTTTCCCGAAGGGATTCCTATGGAAAGGGGTGGGTTGACTACAGTACTGCTATATATTTTAAAATTGAAATTCTTTTTTTAGTTATGAGGGAATAGCTCCATATTCGGGATGACAAGTTTAAGCAATAAATTCCTTAACTTTGAAATAATATGAGAAATCTTATTTCTGTTAGTGAAAGATTTCTCGCCCGCTAATGCAGACTCGAAATGACAAACGCAAAAGAATCTCAGAGGAAAAGTGACAGAAGAACAACAAATAAAAGAACATTTAATATCACTGGAAGAAATGCTGCACAATCCTTCAATTCGGAAATCGGTTGATGAAGTTTCCCAATTGCTTGCCGATGATTACGTAGAGTTTGGCA
>CAZQQD010000132.1:0-5917 GCA_964595355.1 uncultured Ignavibacteriaceae bacterium
TATCTCCAAATAAAAATGGAAATATCAGCCATTTAAACTTTTTAATATCAATTCTATAGCTGAAGCGATATAATAAAAGTTATAATAAATGATCATTGCTCCTTGATTACAAAAAGAGCAATCAGCTTTCTATGATTTTAGTTTTAATAAAAAAGGGCAAGTTCTAACCAATTTCCCCCAGGTACGAAAAAATAAGAGATACGTCCTTGTAATAAGCATAATAAATGAGTCCAAGCTACCAACTACTCTTTTATTATTTTACTCACACCCCATTATTAGGCAGTATATCTTACCCCTGAATTATGCATATTTAGTTATAAAATAAAAATTAACGAGCAAAATGCAACATAAATTTTAGATAATTTCCATTATTTTAATCAGAGCGATAAACAAAATGGTAACATTTGAACTCGAAAAAATACAATCCTTAATTCAAAAAACCGGACTTGATGGCTGGCTACTTTATGATTTCAGGGGAAGCAACAACATAGCATTAAAAATTCTGCAAATACCAAATGATAAAATATCATCCAGAAGATATTTTTATTACATACCTAGTAATGGTAATCCAATAAAGATTGACAACGCCATTGAAGCCGGTAATCTTGATTATTTGCCGAGCGATAAAATTATTTATGTCAGCTACAATTCACTACTTGAATGCCTGAACAAAGTACTGAAAAATTCCAAAAACATTGCAATGGAATATTCGCCTGATAATGCTATTCCCTACGTTTCAAAAGTAGATGCTGGTACAGTTGAATTAATAAGATCAATCGGTGTAGAAGTAAAATCAAGTGCAGATATTATATCATATTTTACATCGGTGTGGTCCGATAATCAATTTGAAGAAAATAAACCGGTAGCAAAGGCACTAACTGACATGGTACACAACAGCTTTCAATACATACACAAAAAATATCAGATGGATCTTCATTAACAGAATATGATGTTCAACAATTTATCCTGAAGTCAATTGAAGAAGATCACGGATATATAGCAGATCATCCTCCAATTGCTGCGGTAAATGAAAATTCGGCAAATCCGCATTATACACCAACTGAAGAAATATATAAGAAAGTTTCGAAGGAAGATTTCATCCTGCTGGATCTGTGGGCCAAAGTAAATAATCCGGATGTAGTCTAGTCTGATATAACCTGGGTTAGATATGTTGGTGAGATTGTACCTGAAAAGTATGTAAATATATTTAAAACTGTTGCTGAAGCTCGTGATGTTGCATTTGAACTAGTAAAGGATAGATTCTCACATGGGGAAAAAATACATGGTTATGAAGTTGACGATGCTGCACGTAATGTTATATCAAAAGCAGGATACGGAGAATTTTTCATTCACAGAACCGTACATTCGATTACATCTGAGGGTCATGGTACAGGAGCGCATATGGATAATTATGAAACTCACGATGACAGATTGATACTCCCCTGCACTTCTTTCTCAATTGAGCCGGGGATATATCTGCCCGGCGAGTTTGGAATCAGAAGTGAAATAGATGTTTATGTCCACGGTTACGGAAAAGTAATTTCGACCGGAGAAATTCAGAAAGAGGTTATATCAATTTTAGGTTAGGAAGTAACTGCCCAAATTAGACTATCATAAAGGGAACCAATACAAGAACTATTTACCTTTATATTTTTCCTGGTATGTTTCCATAATATATTTTGCCACTGCCTGAGCCTGATCAGGTCTTAAACCTGGATTAGGCATTGGGGGATAACCAGGATTATTCTGTTTAGGATTAAGTATAAAAGCAACAAGCTCATTCATTTTCCCTTCATACTTTGGCATAGTTTGCTGGTAAGGAGGCCCAACTACTTTATGATCAAATGAATGGCAGGAAGAACAGATATTCTTGTAAATTTCCTCTCCACTAATCGCCTTGGGTTTATTGCTTCCTGTCAGTTGAGCCATCATTTCTTCATACTTGCTGCTTAAGATTACAGCCTGTTTCTGTGTAGCATTGTCAACTGCTAATTGATCCTTCACTAAAAGAGCCATAATTATAGCAATTAATGTCATATAAAGAAGACCTGTATGATTTGTGTTTGCATTCTTTATCATCGAGTAAAGAAGATTGTAAGTCAGAAAGATTAGTAAGAGAGCCAGAATTGATAGTCCAAATACTGCACCTGAAACTGCATTGCCGGGTATGGAAAACAAAATTACAGCAAGAAGTAAAGGAAGAATCAATAAAGCATAAAGAGTGTGATTCACTGCATTCTTTCGTACAAATTCTTTATAATCTTCATCGAGACCTTTTCTACCGCCTTCCCAGTAAAAATAGCGGAACAAAACTGAACCGCCTGTGAAAGCAAATGCCATTACTATAAAGAATAAGAATCTTATTAATACCTGCCAGGAAAATAGTACTGATAGAAAACTTCCCTGTCCCCAATCAACAGGATACGTAGCTATAGTTACGCCTGAAGTAAAAAACCAAAGTGAAATAAATAATAAAATTAATCCGTAAAAACCTGTCCGCGAGCTTAAATGTTTACTCGATTTCCCCAGTTCGGCAATTTCATTCTCTACCTTAGGATCTTTTAGCTTAGCTTCACTGAGTGAACCAAATAGAGCTGAGAACTTAGTTGAATATCTGTAAATGTAAATGAACGTCAGTGCAAATATTACTAACAGAAATGAAACTGATAAGTAAATTACCGATGTTGTGTTACTTAAATGAAGGATCTGTGAATAAATAAGCACCGTAGTCAAAAGCGGAACAATACCTAAAATTACACCAAGGCTTTTGCTTACAGTAACTACTTCAATAATTTCTTTTGAAAAGTTGAGATAACTTTTATTGTTTTCTTTTACACCTTTATGCTTGTAAAAGAGAGAAAGAAATGTTCCTCCAAGTACCATGCTTATAAAAGGTACGAAAAGAAAAAATATTAACATCGCCAATAAATGCAGCAATTGAATATGTTCAGAAGATTGAGGTATTACAAATTTTTCAAGAAACTCCATTGTTCAAAGCTCTCTTTTTTCAGTTAAATTAATGTTACAAGTTTATCAATTGAAATTAACACTACCACAAGAATTGCGAAGATATTTATCTCCATAAAGGCAAAACGAAAATATTTTTTTTCTTTAGTAGATCGTAATAATTTGATCGCACTCCAGGTCAGCCACAAACCGGCAAAGAAAAGTCCATAATTAATAATGTTTGATCTTACAACTCCAAATAACGGTATAAGCAACCCAATCATAACTGTAGTAATTATCCATACAAAAGTGATTCTTCCCAATTGATCAGGACTAAAAATCTGAGTTAATGTTGGAAAGCCGGCCTGCTTGTAATCTTCACCGAATATTAATAACAATAACCAGAAATGTGGAATCTGCCAGATAAAGAAAAATAATGAAATAACAGCTATTTGCGGATCAAGAATGCTTCCTCCCGCTGCAACCCAACCAACTGCAGGAGGTATTGCTCCTACTATAGAACCAGGAATTATAGCAAATGCATTCTTCTTTTTTAGAGGAGTATAAATACCATTATACCAAACAAGATTTAAAGCGCCCAAACCAAGTGCAAGTACGCCGCCGCCCAAATAGAGCAAAACTGATCCTGCTAGTACTAATATAATCGCTATGTTTAAAGCATCCTGAGCAGATATTCTGCCTGATGGAATAGGGCGGTTTTTTGTCCTCATCATTAGAGCATCGGTTTTTCTTTCCTGGTAGTGGTTGATAACAGCAGAACCACAGGCAAGTAACAAAATGCCAAATACGGGTGTAATCATATTCGCAGAAAATCCACCAGCAGCACAGAGATAGCCAAAAATAGTTGTAATAGTAATAAAAAAAGTGATCCTGAATTTCGTTAATTCCATTAAGAGATCAACTTTTTGCCTGAAAGTTAAACTAACAGGTACTATATTTATTGATTCATTCACCATAAATAATTCAATTACATATTTGCTTAATCAGTTTCCGAATTTGTTTCATCTGTCTTCGGTGCATTTGCTGCCATCCATTTATCAAAATCTTTTTGAGAAATAACTTTCACTGCGGAATACATATATGAATGGTTTAACCCACAATATTCTGCACATAAAACCTGGTATGTTCCTAGTTCCTGTGCTCTGAACCATGCAAAGTTTGTTCTAGTTGGGATACAATCTTTTTTAATACGAAATGCCGGAACATAAAACGAATGATCAACATCTATCGAATGCAGTAAAACCTTTACATTTCTGTTTAAGGGAACATATAAAGTATCGCTTTCTACACCATTAGAATATTTATAACTCCATCTCCACATTTGAGCAGTTACGTTCACTACCATTGAATCTTTAGGAGGAGAAGTTAAATCTTTGTATCCTTTCCATCCCATCCAGAACATTCCTAGTACAATCAAAGTTGGTATCACAGTCCAGGTAATTTCAAGTGCAGTGCTGCCGTGAACATTAACGGCTTTTTTATTCCTCTTCCTGTTATATTTTATTACAAACGTCACCATCGATATTGTGATAAGCAAAAGAAAAAACACGCATATCGCTACTATGATAAAAAAGGTAGTGTTTGTTTCATTTACAAAATTTGATGCTTGTGCAATCATTATTTATTTAACCTTACATTTTAGAATAATCTGAAAATAATAGAACAATTGAGATAATAATAAAAAAGAGAGCTACACCAAGAAAGATTTTGAACGTTCTTGATTCTGTATTTAAATGCATAAACTCTGTAATAACCAGATAAGATTTTATGGATGCAATTATTATTGCCATCGCAATAGTTACATCACCAAGATTCACACCCGCAACAGCTACTGTAATGGCTGTAAGAGTCAATAATCCCATCCATACTAAAATATATTTACTATATGAATGATGTGAATGTTCTATCAGTTCATTATGATTAGCCATAAAATCTACCTCAGGTTATTAAATAGAATAATGGAAAGAGGAAAATCCAGATAATATCAACAAGGTGCCAGTATAACCCGGCAGCTTCCAGTTTGACTATCCGATCAGGGGTAATAACATCTTTAATAGTAAAACGCATCATAAACATAATGACAATCATACCTATAATAACGTGAAGTCCATGTAAGCCAGTCATCACATAGTAAAGGCCATAAAATAAAATGTGTCCCGGTGGTTGACTCAATAATTCCGGCGAACCGGGATAATTGCCATGATGAATTTCTGCAGTCCACTCAAAATATTTATTTATAAGAAAGATTAATCCAAAAATAACCGTGATACCTTGAAGACTAAGAGAAAGTATTTTTTTCCTGTTGCGTAATGCAACTATCGAAAGAGCTATTGTCATACTGCTTGTAAGAAGTATAGCAGTATTTGTCGTTCCAATAAAAACATTCATAGATTTAGCAGCAACGTGAAAATCGGTCTGATGAAGAAACCTGTAAACCGAATAAACAAAGAACAAACCTCCGAAAAGGATTAGTTCTGTGAAAAGGAAGAGCCACATTCCCATCCTGGCACCGACATCATCTCTATGAACGTGAGCTGTTACAGCTTGCTCTTGAGTACTCACTTTACCTCCTCTAATTCTATATCATTATCTTTGTATTCGTAAGGGCCATCAATTACGTCCGGAATTTTGTCAAAGTTTGTTAATGGAGGAGGAGTTGCTACGCTCCACTCAAGTGTTTCTCCGCCCCACAAATTTCTTTCAGTTACTCTTGGTCCATTGATAACAGACTTAATTAAATTATAAAACATCATCAATATTCCGGCTATCATTATCCATGATCCAACTGTTGAAATTACATGATAAACCTGGAATTGTGGTAAATAGTGATAAGATCTTCTCGGCATTCCAAGCCAACCCATAATGAAAAACGGGAAATAAAGAATATTGAATCCAGTAAATATTATCCAGAATGCAACCTTTGCAAATTTCATATTATACATTTTGCCAA
>CAZQQD010000133.1:0-5898 GCA_964595355.1 uncultured Ignavibacteriaceae bacterium
TGATGTTGTTCAGGAAACAATGATAAAGGTTTACCGCTACAAAGATACTTATCAGTCCATTGCAAAATTTTCGACCTGGATTTATACTATTGCCGGAAATCTTGCAAAAACAGAATTGCAGAGAAGAAAGAGAAGAACGATACTTTCTATAAATGCTTTCGGAAAAGATAACGATGAGAATTACGAAATTCCCGATGAAAATTACAGACCAGATACAATAACTGATAGCGGGATTAAGGATGAAATAATTCAGAAAGCATTTATGAAAGTGTCCGAATCATACAGAAAAGCTGTTATTTTGAGAGACATTCAGGAGTTATCGTACGAAGAGATTGCGGACATAATGGGGATAACAGTAGGAACAGTTAAATCTAGAATTAACAGAGGAAGAGCGCAACTTCAAAAACTGTTAAAAAATATATACAACGAGTAAAGGCAGAGTTATGGAAAATTTTGATGAAAACTCACAGCAGTACAATGATATTATAAAGACACTTAAACAACTTCAGAAACTAAAGGCTCCGGCTAATTTTGAAGCTGACCTTATGAGAAGGATAAACTCAGGTAAGTACGAAAAAGAAAAAAAATTCTGGGAAAAATTTCTTCTTCCATCAAGACTTATTCCTTCAGCAGCGCTCGGGCTTGCTGCAGTAATAGTATTTTTTGTTTTGAATATAAATTCAGCACCGGTAGAAAATCCGCTGCTTACACCGCCACGGGTTCGTGAAGATGTGGTTGCAACAAAAAACATTCCTGTTACACCAAAAGAGACACAGGAAAGTCTAAAGAAGGAAAATTCCAATAATGGAAAAGAGAAACAGCCGGCTCCGTTTTTCAAGGAAGGCACAAAGTCTTATGCTGAAATTCACGGAACAACCGGCGATTCAGAGGTTTCTAATTTAGGAATAACATTTACCGGTGAAGATACCGATAATACATTGACAGGCAATACATCAATGGTTTCATTCGGTTACCCGATAAACAAGAGCGGGTTGAATTTCAGAAACAGTACATTAACGCGTGAAGAAAGAGCACAAATTCAAATGATGAAGAAACGATTAATAGAAATGATGAAACAACTGAATAAATAAGTTTATTGTAACGATGATTCAGATTCAAGAGGGACGGGTTTTTAAGCCGTCCCTCTTTTGTTTTACCCTGTGAGATTAAGCGGGAAATAATAATTGTGTAATTAAAAAGCTCTGTTTCACGGGGAAATTCCCGATAATTTCTATTGACTCCTTAAGCTTAAAAAGTTAATTTCCTTTTAGCCTTACGACTCTTTTCTTTATATACCTGCGAAATACGGCGAGATAATTTTTATAAAAAAACATAGGAGAAAACTATGCGTAAATTATTATGCCTGCTTATCCTGCCGTTTTTATTTTTGAGCTGTAATAAAGAACCTGAAAAGAAAGCTCTTCTTAAAAGCGAACTATTTTTATACCGTTCATTGTAAATAAAAACCTTTTATCATAATTGTCTGGTCGGTTCTTTATTTATTGCAAATTTTCTTAACGTTGTTTTAAGTTAATTCAATTACTCCGAACCCTTTCCGGTGAAAAAGAATCTAATTTGTCAAACTAAAAGTGTGATGACCATGGAAACACAAAACATTGCCATTATAAAAGACCAGCTTGTTGAACGCAAAGGAAAGCTTCAGCAGGTAATAAATAATGCTGAAGCCCCGGAACAGCTTTCCGGTTTGCTGCAGCAGGTTGATGAAGCGCTTGCAAAAATAAATAATGGTACATACGGCATTTGCACAATTTGCCATGAAGATATCGGCGATGAAGATTTAATGTGCGATCCCTTGTTAAAAATTTGTCTGTCTCATCTTGATCGCCAGCAGCAGCGCGCACTTGAGAGCGATCTTGATTACGCAGGGCAGATTCAGCGGGGACTACTTCCCAAAAATAACCTTTGTCTGAACGGCTGGGATTTCAGCTACCATTACAGGCCCGCAGGGATCGTAAGCGGAGATTTCACCGATATAATTCCTATGGAAGATGATTCATTTGCATTTGTACTTGGTGATGTGTCCGGCAAGGGCGTTTCTGCATCGTTGATGGTTTCGCATCTGCACGCGCTTATACGCAGTCTGCTCAGCTTTGGATTGCCGGTAAATGAAATCGTTAAAAAAGCAAACGGACTTTTCAGGGATAAGGTTATTTCCTCAAATTATGCAACGCTTGTTTTTGGTAAAGCTTCGAAAAATGGTGAAGTTGAAATAAGCATTGCGGGGCACAATCCGCCGCTTTTGGCACACAATGGAGGGATTATTCCTCTAAAAGCTACGGGTATTCCGGTCGGACTTTTCCGCAACACCGAGTATGGTGTTCATAAGCTGCAGCTCGGTAAGGGTGACTTTATTCTGCTTTACTCGGATGGACTGACCGAAGCATTCGATGGTAATGATGAATACGGGGAGGAAAGACTCTGCGAACATTTGAGAAAACTGATAAACAACGAGCCACAGGAATTGATCAATAATTTATTAAGCGATCATAATAAGTTTTTGAAGGATTCGAAGCCGGGCGATGACATCACCGTTGCAGTGATTAGGAGGGGATAGGTCTTTTGTAAGGTCAGGGCATGCCCTGACCTTACTATTCATAATACTCATCGACCTCCCACTTTACCCCGTGAGATAATTTTTTATTCTATTCTTGATATACCTCTTTCCCCAGGCAGTTTTCAAATATTTTTCTCTGCTTGTCGCATCTTTTTGGTTTAGGCAACCTTCCCAATATACCAGCTTTAATGGCGTTCTGTTTTTTGTGGAATTTACTTTTCCTTCATTATGTTGTTTTACTCGTTTAATAATATTGTATGTATAACCAGTATAGAAATTATTATCTATTTTAGATTGTAGTACATATATGTAATAGTATTTCATATAATTCCTTTTTTATCTCACGGGGTGAAGGGATTATTTTTAATATAAGTTCGTATCCGATGTAAATCTTTTTCATTCCGGATTATATGATCATAAAATCTGGTATGCCAATGGAAGGAAGGGAAACCATTTTGATGTGCCCATTTGGAAACAGCGGATTTAAAGCTCCCAACAACATTTCCGAGATTGTGTTCTTTTCGTAGGGACGGGGCATGCCCCGTCCTTACATAATTATTTAATATTATAATCCCGTGAAAATGGTTGGGCATTATTACAAAATAATCAATCTCGACAGAAGGATAATGCTTAGAGATATCAGACCAGAGATAATCTACTTGTTTTCCTAATTTATTTAATCTCATCTCACCATTCTTAACATTACCAAACCAACATTGCATATTCTTTGTACATATGGTAACATAATACCACCATGGTGTTGAGTAATCGAATTCGTGAAGACGAATTAATTTTCTCTGAGGTTTGTTTTTGTTAAAATTCATAAGGCATTTCGTAAGGTCAGGGCATGCCCTGACCTTACAACATGTAATTTTTTATGGGGAATTCCCTGTTAATATGAGGATAAGAAAAGAATATTAATGATGCAAGTAATATTTGAAAAGGACGCGGCGTGCCACATCCTTACATTTCACTTCAACTCACTCAACCATGCCTGTGCAAAACTTCTTGCGGCGTCCATCGGCTGTTTACCCGCGCGGTAAGCCATCTTCCATAAATTATCTTTCTGCTCGTACTTCTGGTTGATGAACAACTCCCTGCCGTATTGATCCGTTGCTGTTTTTGCACTGTAATCCACGTCCGTTGTTTTTTCAAGGAATGTATTTATCCATTTTTTTATCATCGGCTTTGGATTATTTTCCGGGTACTTTGTTTTCCACTCTGCAAGCTTGTTGTTGTATTCCGTCATCTGCTGTTGGTAACCCTGCTGGTACATATTTTCCATATCTTTGCTGAACATCGGGTTGTCCGGGTTATCGATTTCCTTTAGCTGTTCCTGGTATGACTTTATTGCGTCGTCGAATGAAGCCTGCTGATCTTTCGGCATCTGCTTTTTGGTTTCTTCCATACTTTTAATTGCGTCCTTATAGCTTTTCCTCTGCTCCTCTTTCATTTGCGCTATTGTTTTCGGTTTCTCGGGCTCTTTCGGCTTTTGTTTTTCGCGGTACTCGTTGTAACGCTTCACGAATTCCGGTGAAGAGGTAACTTGCTTTACATAATTCCCAACAACGGGCACAAGCGCTGTGCGGTCACCCGCGGCATAGCTTTTAATTGCTCTCAGGTTGGGCGGATTGAAATAATTCCCCGAGCATCCGGTGAATATCATATCCTGCGCGTAGCTCTCTGATACATTAATCTTTTGCAAGAGCCCTTTCATTTTTTCGTCGATGATGTGGCTGGCAATAAAGCCGGAGAGGATCAAAAGGACGGGAACAAACAAAAAAAGTTTTTTCATAAGCACCCTCTATAAAAAAATTATTTGATTTACCCCGTGAGATAAAGTTTTATTTTTACAGGATAAAATTGGATAAAAGAAAATTGATAAACAATAGGTTCAACCCGTGAGATAGAGAAATAAAGCGTTGTTATTTTTGCATAAATCCGGTAACAAATAAAAAACTTAATTATCTATATTGTTGTTATCTCACAGGTTGAATGAATCCGATCGGATTTATTAATATGAAGCTTTTTGCATTTTAAGATAGGTGCGTTTGAACTGGCGGAAGCTGACAAGCTTTTTCTGATTTTCATCCCACAGGCTTAAAAGAATACTTCTGAGGCTTTTACGGACTGTTAAAATATTTGCGACTTTTTGAAATTCCGGATTTTCCTTATGGCATTTTTCAAGCATGTAATTTGGTATCCTCGGACTCAAATGATGAATGTGATGAAAACCGATATTTCCCGTGAACCATTGCAGAACTTTCGGAAGCTTGTAATATGAACTGCCCCGCAGTGCGGCGTATGCATAATCCCAGTCTTCTTCATCTGCCCAGTATGTATTTTCAAACTGATGCTGAATGAAAAACAGCCACGCACCGGTTGAAGAAGTAATAAATGTAATCGGGAGCTGAACAATTAAAAATGTTTTTAATCCCACCAACCAGATTAAAGTTCCGACTAAAACAGCGATGACCAGACTCGTTATATAAACGCTGAACTGGTAGCTTCTCAATTCTTTTGAGCGGGAGGACGGAAACCTGTAGATGAATAAAAATAAAATTGTCGGTATAACTAAAAACAGCAGCAGGGGATTCCTGTATAGCCGGTATTTAAATTTTCCCCATCGTGTTTGCTGCATATATTCATTTACGGTCATTGTGTAGATATCGCCGATGCCGCGGTGTTCAAGATTGCCGGCGCTTGCGTGGTGAATAGCATGACTCTTTCTCCAGTAGTGATAGGGGGTCAGAGTAAAAATGCTGCAGAACAGACCGCACAAATCGTTAGCACGTCTTGATTTAAAAAATGAACCGTGGCCGCAGTCGTGCTGAATAATAAAAATTCTTACAGTAAAACCGGATGCCGGAAAAGCGAGCAAAAGAGTTATCCAGTAACTGTAATTAAGTGCATACAACATCAGGAGCCATATCAGCACAAACGGGATGAATGAATTACATAACTGCCAGATGCTTTTTCGTGTGTAGGATTCCTGATATTCTTTTACAAGGGTTTTCCAGACCTGGGGCTTGACTATTGAATTAAGTACGCTCATCTATCGGGATTATCTCCGGGGATACTATTAGAAAGACAGTTACCATTATACGAAAAAAACAACCGGGTTACCAAGCTAAAATGAATACTTTAAAAACAGGGATTAGGATGAAACAGGGGAAGAATTAGTGTATCAGAGGAATATTCCGATGTAAAATAACATTATAGTAAGTAATCTCAGTTCCATTGCCGGGACGCAACGAAATGTATTTCTATAATAAGGAGAATTATTTATTCAAAATATCATTATATTTTTGTAGAGACGTTTC
>CAZQQD010000134.1:0-1970 GCA_964595355.1 uncultured Ignavibacteriaceae bacterium
ACGCAGATTTTTATTTTGACAAAGCAAGAAGTGAAAAAATACGCTTTGATAAAAATAAGAAACTCTTGAAATTTGCTGAGGCAGAATTTAAAAGATTTGGCAGGATCAAAGAAGAGATAACAAACATTGAATCAATAGAACAATTAAATAGGGCTATGAAAGAATTAAAAATAAAAGAGAAAGATCAAAAGCCGGATAAAGACAATATTAGATCGAAATTCAAACATTACCTGCTGGAAGGTAAATATCATTTATTTGTTGGTAAGGACAGCCAAAATAACGATCTGTTAACTACAAAATTTGCAAAACAAAACGATTACTGGTTTCATGCCCGCGGGGTTTCCGGTTCTCACACCGTTTTAAGAGTTGAAAATACAAAAGAGACGATACCTAAAAATATTTTGAAAGCTGCGGCATCGATTGCAGCATTTCATAGTAAAGCTAAAACAGCCGGTCTTGCGCCTGTCTCATATACATTCAAAAAATATGTTGTAAAGAAAAAAGGAATGGCTCCCGGTAAAGTTGCATTGTTAAGGGAAGACACTTTACTCGTTCATCCTGAAATACCGAAAAATTGTGAATATGTAACTGAGGAATAATCAGAAATTCTGTTTAAAATAAAACATTGCCGCTAAAGAGAAGAGCCCTCCAGGTTTTTGATCCCACTCCTCTAATAACGGCAATGACTAGGTTAAAGATATATTATTTAGTCAACAACGCTATTAATTACCCAATTCCTGTGCCATTAATTATTCAGTTATTTCATTGTAAAATAGAGTCTTACAAGCAAATAACTATTTCTTTTTGAGAGAATAAATCAAAGTGAGACAGAAAAATTTGCGGGGCAAAAAAAAGGAGTGAATTATTTTCATCCTTTCTGAAGGTTGAGAATATCGTAAAAAATGTTCTTACCGGTTTCAATTACAGAATCCGGGGGCAAAAATCTTGAATTATGTAATCCGTAACGCTCCCCTTTTGAACTTCCGAGCCAGAACATAAATGAGGGGAATTTATGAGAAAAGAAACCAAAATCCTCTCCTGTCATTTTATAACCGCAGTCAATAAAACTATATTTCCCTGATAATTGTTTTGATAAATCGTTAAACAAATTCTCATTTACAACTACCTCAGGATAATGGGCACCAAATTTGACAGAATAATCTACTCCGGTTTCTTCCTTCAACTTATTAAGAATTACTTTAAGATTTTCTACGTAATCAATTACTTTTTGCTGACTTAGCCCTCGAGCTGTTCCACTTAACATAGCTCTACCAGGAGAAATGTTCCTGACTTCGCCTGCATTGTAAATCCCGATTCCAAAAATAAAAGGTTCACTGTTTTTCTTATCCTGCTCATCGATTATATCAAGAAATTTTCGCATTGCATTAAATGCATTTTTGCCTTCATTCGGAAATGCCACGTGAGCGCTTTCCCCGATAAAATGGATATCAATCTCGAGAGCAGAGGCAAACAAAACACCTTTTGTACTTGCAACGGTACCTTCTTTGTATTCATCAGTTACGTGAAGTGCAAAAGCTTTGCTGATATTAAAATTCTCAAAAATACCTGTCTTATAAAATTCCATAGCTCCCCCACCCCCTTCTTCAGCAGGCTGAAAAAGAAAAAGAATATTTTGATCAACTTTCTCTTCAAGTACTTCGGAAAGAAACGAATATAGAATGGAAGTATGTACATCATGTCCACAGGCATGCATATAATTATTGGTAGATTTAAACTCAATTTCATTTTCTTCTTTTATCGGTAATGCATCTATATCAGCACGAAATAAAATAAAGTTACCGCCATTCACTTTGTACTCAACTAACAACCCGGTTTTATAGGGAGTATGAATTTTAATTTTAGATGAGGTTTCCAGCTCTTTAATATTATCGATTAATAATTTTGTGGTTTTGATTTCATTAAAAGCCAGTTCAGGATTTTTATGTAATGTGTGTCTTAATTCTATTGGA
>CAZQQD010000134.1:2070-5895 GCA_964595355.1 uncultured Ignavibacteriaceae bacterium
GAAAGTGCTTTTTGGAAATTGTGTTTTTCATCTTCAATAATAGTAAATGAAACATTCAAACCGCTGTTACTTATTACTGAAATCATATCAACATTTAGTCCATGCTTTGCAACACTCTCAAAAATATCGTGTATAATAGTATAATCTAGCGGAAGTTTTGAAATAGTAACCTGAGTTTGTTTATCCATTGAACTTATCCCGGTTACACTCGGTTGTTCCAGATAATCATCTACCACGTAACTACCCTCCTCATCTGAGAAAGTTGAACCACAATAAATATTGATATTAAACTTTTTAGCTATCTCAACTGATCTGCTATGTAAAACTTTTGCACCGAGGCTAGACATTTCCAGCATTTCATCGTACGCTATGTTTTTCAATTTTTTGGCATAAGGGTGAACCCTCGGATCGGCGCTAAAAATACCCGCAACATCACTATAAATTTCACAATTTACATCCATTGCAGCGGCTAGTGCAACTGCGGATGTATCAGATCCTCCTCGTCCCAGAGTGGTAATTTCACCTTCGTCTGTAATTCCCTGAAAACCCGTAACAATAATTGCATCAAATTCTGATAAGTATTTTTCGATCTTTTCTACTTTTAAATTTTTTATTCTCGCTGCATTAAAATCATTCGTTGTAAGTATTTCCAGCTGAAAAGCATTCACAGATTTACTTTTAATACCGATATCATTAAGTGCAATCGACAATAATGCTGCAGTAACCTGTTCACCTGTTGTCAGCAGCATATCGAGTTCTCTCGGCACTATATCTCTTGTTATTTCTTGAGCTGTACTTATAAGATTGTCTGTCGTTTTGCCCATTGCTGAAACAACTGCAACAAGCTTATTCCCCTCTTTGATTCTCTTTGCAATTTTTTCAGCTATTTTTTTGATTTTATCTGTATCGGCTACCGAACTGCCACCATACTTTTGCACTATTGTCGCCATAGCTCAGACTTTATCCTCAATCCATCGTTTGTGCATCATTTGTACACCGTTTTGAAGCACACTTTTAGGAAGTAAAAATGATAGTCTGTACGAAGTTGTTGAAATTCCATAAACCTCAATTTTTGCCCCATTGAATATTTTCAACGATTCGAGCAAAATTTCATTATCGCGATTCAGACCTTCTCCTATGATTGACAAAGCGCTAAGGTCATAATCAAATTTTATTTTATCGTTAAATTTATTTTCAAGCTTTGATTTAAAACTTTCCCATCCATAAATATTTTTATAGGAAACTACAAACGAGGCTTTTGATTTTATATTTTCTTTACTGGCTTCAGTAACATTTAATTCTTTTATGCTTATCTGCTTTTCTTCAAGTATTGTGAGCAGATCATAAAATTCTTTATCTTCTTTATTGTAAGACATCATTATTCTTACTACATCATTTTCGTGAACTATACCTGTAATTCCTTTGGTTTCACCCGATGAGATTGTTTTAATCACTGTTTCATTTCCGGGGTTAAAAGTGCTCCTCGCATAAATCACAATTCCAGCTTCCTTTGCAAATTGTACCGCTTGTGCATTTAATACTTTTGCGCCGGAAGTACTAATTTCCTGCATTTGCTGATAAGAGATTTCCGGAAGATGTTTTGCTTCTCTAACAATTGCAGGATCAGCAGTATAAATGCCATCAACATCTGAATAAATCTCACATCTTTCAGCATTTAATGACGCGGCCAGTGCAACAGCCGAAGTATCGGAACCTCCTCTTCCCAGAGTCGTAACATCTCTTTTATAACTAACGCCCTGGAATCCTCCGATTACGACTACTTTTCCCTTAGCCATTTCGTCCTGAACGCGTATCGGCCTGACTTCAATTACCCGAGCGTCTGTGTGCCTGTCATTCGTTATAATGCCTGATTGTGAACCCGTGAGTGAAATTGCATCTACACCAAGATCATTTAATGCCATGCATAAAAGTGACATTGTAATTCTTTCGCCTGCTGTCAACAGCATATCCATTTCACGCTTGGGAGGATCTGAAGAAACAGCTTGAGCTAATTCGATAAGTGAATTGGTAGTCTTACCCATAGCAGAAACAACAACTGCAATGCCGAATCCTTCTTTTTTTACAGCAGAAACCATTGCAGCTATTTTTTTTATTTTTTCAGGATCTGCTACGCTGCTGCCGCCGTATTTCTGAACAATAATTTTCATGGAATTCAAAAACTGTATTTCATAATTTTCTGAGCGTTTCCATCAATTGGGTCTTGCTACGGGTTTTATCGTCAACTTTTTTTAGTGGCTTGGCAGGAACGCCAACCATTACCATATATGGTTCAACATCCTTTACGACTACAGAACCTGCTGCAATAACAGCACCCTTCCCTACTTTCACTCCCTCAAGTACCACTACATTTGCTCCTATCAGGACATCATCTTCAATAATTACGGGATCTGCACTTGGCGGCTCGATAACACCAGCCAGAACGGTTCCTGCTCCAATGTGACAATTCTTTCCGACAATCGCCCGCCCACCAACAACAACATTCATATCGATCATCGTTTTTTCACCTATCACAGCACCTATATTCAAAACTGCTCCCATCATAATTACACACCCGTCACCTATTTCAACAATATCACGAATTACTGCTCCTGGTTCTATCCGAGCATTATATTTTGTTAAATCAGCTAATGGGATAGCCGAATTCCTCATTCCTATTTCAGTTCTGTATCGGGTTATGTTTGATTTATTTTTTTCATAGAATTGCTCAAATTCCTTATACTCACAAAAAAGGATACCGGATTTCTCATTACCATAATACTCGAAATCACTAAAACTAATCTGGTCCAATTTACCTTGTAAATATATTTTAACTGGAGTTTTCTTAACCGAATTGGAGATATAATTTATTATTTCATAAGAATTCATATTTGAACCTCTTGAATTTCAATTCTTAGGGAATATTACATCAGTAAACGAATAAAAACCGTTCTTTTTATTCCTTACAAATGTAGCAGATTTCAATATGCCTTCAGCAAAAGTTCTTCGTGATGTAGCACTATGAGTGATAGATAAAACTTCTCCTAAGCTGGCAAAGCTAACAGTATGCTCCCCGAAAACATTTCCCAGTCTTAGTGATGAAATGTTCATTTCCCTGCCTTTTAATATGTTTTTAATCATTATAGCAGTGCCTGAAGGCTTATCTTTCTTAAACCTGTGGTGTGTTTCAGTTATCTCTACATCCCAGTCATCTGTTTTTTCACTTGCAAGCTCAGTTAGCTTGAGTAATATCTGGATACCTGTTGAATAATTATAGCTTTGTACAACCGGGACTTTTTGAGATATTTTTCGCAGTTCACTTAAACTATCATCGCTCAAAGCTGTAGTTGCAATTATAAGCGGAGCATTAAATTCACTTACATAAGATAATGTTTTAGGGAACACTTCAGGCAATGAACAATCAATTAATAATTCTGGTTTCCCTCCCCTGGTTTCTCCCTCTATATCATAACTGAAAACAAGTTCATAGTTATTTTCACTAAAAACGTTTTTAACTTCGCTGCCGAGTCTACCGCTTGACCCAATCAATCCATATTTAATTTTCTCACTCATTTGTATTTTTCAATTTAATTTTGAAAATCTCTCAAACACTTCATTAAGCTTTACTTCCGTTTTTTTACTAACCGGCGCCAATGGAAGGCGAAGTACATTTTCACATAATCTCATCTTCTTCATAACATATTTTAATGGGCCGGGACTTGTTTCAAAGAAAAGAGCATTCATCATTTCAAGATACATATTATTGTATTTCTGGGCTTCTGAAATTTTACCTGAAAAGAAAGCATCAGTTAATTTCTTCATTTGTTT
>CAZQQD010000135.1:0-5782 GCA_964595355.1 uncultured Ignavibacteriaceae bacterium
AAATATTTAGATTAGGATACCCGAATAGCCTAAACAGTTATTCGCAATTTGTATCTAGTTAGCCGGATTAGTTTCCGGCTTTTTTAATTCCAGGTGCTGAAAAATGTTGGCAAGATTGCTTGCTTTCTAATTCATCTATTTTAGTCCGTAGTAATTCACCATTTTGCCGTATAACTTCTGTGAAGTTGAAGACATTCCCATAAATAGTTTGTAATGATTTTAATATTCTAATTCCGCCTTTTATTTTCTCAATTTCTCTTTCTTCCGCAAGCAAGCACGGCTGAGAATCGCACTCAATTTTCTGATTGTCGCTGTATTCTATTTGGGCATTTGCCAAAGCATCTAAATCTCTTTTTGTTACTGGATTCCCGTGTCGGTGATTACTGGTAACTCTATTTACTTTGTTCAATAAATGTTGTAAAGCATCCATTTTATAATCCTAATTATATTTGTAAAATTTCAATCCGGTTAAACTATAGTTAGCAAGACAAATCGCCTACCTTTTCATTATGATTAATTATTATTTCGGCTGCATCATTTATACAATAAACAGAAGCTATCCATTGCTGTTCTTGGTTAGGTTTACCGTCAACTGGCAATATTTTTTCTTTTGTTAATATTTTGTATTGCTCATTTTCATTGTCAATCTCCAATACCCATTGTCCGGCGGTTTGCACCGGTTGAGAGACGCCTTTGCTAACAAATTTTTCAAGCCGATTGCTAAACTCAGCTAATAAGTCAATCATTTCTTTTTCAGTATCGGGCGCCCAACCAATTTCAGTTTTGGCAATTATTTTACATGCAAATTCTTTTTTTAATTCTTCCAATTTATACTCCAAATTAAATTTATAAAATGTCCGCAACGGCTTAAAAACCACTCCGTTATAAATCTTTTTGACTAACATCCTTAATTTTATATATTATTTGTTCTTCCCATTTGAATTGTTTTTTATGCTTCACCCCGCGCTTGCAAAGAGTAAAGGATAAATCATTTTGTATCGTTGAAGCATCTATCACATAGAATTTATTCACTCTATCCCAAACAGCTACTCCATTTTTTTGTACTTCTATTTTGAACCTTTTCATGGTATTCCTGTTTTTATTAAACCTTACCTTGGAAACTGGGAATTCTAAGGGTGTTACGATTATTCTATTTGTGCTGGTTAATCTTTGCATTGCATTTGATACAAATTTATTATCAGTAGCCCAAAACACACTGAATTGGTTCCCGTTTTCTTTTATGTGGCTGATACAATAAGATTCCCATCCCTTTCTTGTTCTATTCATTTTAGTTCTCACTCTGTTATTTGACAAAATTCCAATCATTCTACTTCTAAAGTTAGTTTTATATAGTTACCAACTTGCACAAAATTATCTAAATCTGTTGGGTACATTATAACAATTTGATCATCACTTTCACCTATATATAAAACTGTTTCATCATGGGCAACCGTCTTTCTTATTATTTCGCCTTCTCTTATATATTCACCGATGATTTCTAGTTCAATTGAATGAACTATCTCATTAAGTTTTTTATTTAATTCTTTTATAGCACTTATAGTAAAACTTAATTCAGTGCCATTCCCAAAATCTATATTTATCGGCAATTCGTTATTATCGGTTTTTATGATTTTCATTTTATTTTCCTTTTTTATAAATCCCTAGCAAGGCTGGGGAGTCATCACTAGGGTTGTTCTACTAAGCGGAGAGGAGGTCATGCTCCGCACTCTAAATCGTGAACTTTTTGTATAAATTCTGCTACTTGCACCGCTTCGTAAAGTCCTGTATCGGGATTGATCTTGAATTTAAGAGTGTCTATGTAATTTAATTCTTGCCTTGCATATGTAACAAAATAAGCTACTGATTGATGAAAATATTTCACAAAATAATCGGCTTTCTGTTTTTCCGCCCAATTATGATCTTCTGCTGTGAGTGGTATAATCAAGGCATCTGTGAATTTCTTTCCCTTTACGCTGCCAAGACAGTGATGGAGCTGCTCAAATCCCGTGTTGCTATTTATATATTTCTGTCCAATATATTTCAGGTATTTAGGAAACTTCTGGAATCCTAAATAGAATCGGTAGTGTGTGAAAATCTGTTTGTTTGTCATAAGTCCCCTTTTAAGCCGGAATAACTTTTATAAATACTATATTATCTTTTCTCTTTTCTACTGTTGTCTTGATTGAGCGTACCATTTTATACGAATCATCAACAAATAGACAATCTTCAATCATTTTTATCATTGCTGAAGTATTAGTACAATCAAGCGGTTGTTTACTAAACCAAAAAGTATATTCAACATCACACGGAAAATCTATTCTTACATTTGTAACCGACTTAATAATAAAATGGTACATATCTTTGATTTTTTTACGTTTAGTCCAGTGCATACCGGCATAAAATTTATTCATAGATATTATAGGCAAATCAACGAATTTGAAATGTTTTATATCAGCCTTTGTTGACATTATATTCCTCTTTAATATTTTTTACCATGTAAATATGGTCTAAGTTTATTATATTTATGTTTTGCTTCAATATGTTTCATTAAATCAATATCGTAATTTTCTGCTAAATCTAAAATTCTAATTACTGCATCGGCTAACTCATCTTGGAAGGTGTCCTTTATATATGCTTCAAATATAGCTTTCCATAGATCATCTGGTGAATTATTATATTTTTCAAATTGTATCCAACGTTCATCATTACACCATCTATCTTCTCTATCCGCTTCAAGTGCTTCAGATATTTCAGAAACAATAAGCATAAGTTTTTCAGCAATATTTTCTTTATCATCCCAAAAACCTTTTTCTACTGCATTTTTATGAATCTCTTTTGATAATTTTTTTATGTCCATATCTTCTCCAATTTGTTATAAAAACCGGGACAGGGTGTATTGAGTGCTAATCAATGTTTGTTTTGTCCCGGCTTAGGGTTTCAATCTCTTCTACTCGTTTAGTCTCCTATATTGTTATTAAAATTATTTGTTATTTTCTAACTCGTTTTATATTTTTGATAAATATCCTGAAGAGTATTAAACTGTTTTTGAGAAAGTTCTTTGCCAGCATTTATTTGTCCGCGAAGATTTATCATGAACTCCTTTTCCCAATCGGTTAGTTTTGCCTGATTCTTCTCTATGCATCTATAAGCATCATCGATTATTTTCCATCTGATATTCATTTTAATTCTCCTTATTATACCGGCTTTAGGCTGTATTAGTTCATGGAGTGGGGGCGAACTCCACCAGCCCGCAGCCGGTGATTAATTACATAAAGTTTAATAAATTATTTTCTATATCTTCTTTTGTTGCCTGTGTGTCTAAGATTATAAAATCAAGAACTTTGCTATAAACTTCTTCAAATTTCTCTTGCGACATATTAGCGAATGAGATTGAATCGGCTTCAATAAAACTACCCTTACTTGTAGCATAGACTGTATAAAATCCGCTTTTAATCAGTGCATATTTACGATATACTTCTAGCGGAGCATCAATACTTTTACTATTTTCACATCCTAACTTTAACAAAGCAAAGAATTTTTTTAAGAATAAGTAATTACGCTCCTTCTTTATGCTGCAAGAATATACCCCCCCTATTTTAAGGTGTTTTTTCTCATTAAAATCTGATGGATATAATGGTATGAGCCCATCATTAGTATTCTTACAGTAAATAATCATTTAATCGCCTCTAAGTAAGATAAATGAGCTTCTTCTGCGGTTTTGAATGTTCCTAAATGCGTTCGTTTTTCTCCATCCCAATATTGCGCCCTAAATTTATCCTTTGATGGATAGACTCCAGTAGGCAAATTGTGTTTTCTCCCATTTTGGATAAAGCCCTTAGAAACATTTTTCCTATGTCTTAAAATTTGTAGATTGTTAATGTTATCGTTTGTCTTATTGCCGTCAATGTGGTCTATTACGAAACCTCTTTCGGGTAGTCTATTATTAAAATAAAGCCAAACCAAATGACTACGCTTAATTGTCCATAATTTATGATTTTTGTAGAGACTATATCTATAATATCCTTGGTTTAAAACAGGCTTTAAAATTCTTTCAGTAAACTTAAATTCATTTTGAGTGTCTCTCGGGAGACTTTTTACCTGTCCCAATCCATTATATTGATAAATTCCTTCATAATTTGGGATTGGTTGCCATGTATTTCTGCAAAGTATTTTCATAACTCTATTAATACCTGTTTAATCAAACGCTTTAATTAATAACGGATGCTTAATCGAGAACCAAAAAACGGTCTCGATAAGCAGGTGTTATGTGAAACTTTGGCTATCATATCCACAATTCATACATATTTTACAAATAACGTGTATTGTTTTTCTTCCGCACTTAGGGCATACTCCAGCTTCTTCACCCGCCTGTTCTTCTGGCGTACAATTTCTTTCTTTGATTAAATCACTATAATGCTCTGCCTGGCTTTTCATTGGGTTTGTATGCACTCTCATGTAAGCATCACCCCAACATTTCTCACAACTTGGCATATTACCATCCTTCCGCCAAAGTCCACATAACTACTGACTCAACAAAGACGGCATATCTGGTTCGGCTTATTTTAGTTTATAATACATTTATTAAATTATACACCTATTCTAAAATGGCAAATCATCTTCATCTTGTGTACCTTCAATTTCCGGCTTACTACTCGGTTGGCTATCCGGTTTCTGATGATCATTCAAATAAGCCGTATGAGTGTCTCCATATTTACCCGGCTTATGCATTCTCGTTATTTTAAGTTTAACTTTGCCGTCTTTATCTCTATTTTCTTGCAAGAATTCAATAAACTTATCTACGTTAATAGTTGATAAAAAGAAAGCTCCATATTGACCAATTATTTCCTTGTAATAAATCCCTTTTGTGTATGTTTTGTCTGCCATGTTATCCCCTATTCTTGTTTTTTTCAGCTTCAATATTACCCTTAATATCCGAGAATGTTTTTTTATGTGTTTCTCTTTCTGATTGATTCATCTTATTCCATAATGATGTTAATGCTTTGGTAGTTTCACAAGACTTAATTAACTTTTCCCAATTGACATCGTTTATAACTGCCGGTTTTTTCTCTTGCGGAGCCGGTATAGATTCTTTCTTACCGCTTGTTGATGATTCACCGTCGTTATCGTCTTCAGCGGTACTTAGTCCTAATACACCAATTAGAGTATAACGTTGTAAATAAGTCCGTGTGCTGCCAATTGATTGAATGTCGTTTTTACTTCCACTTGTGTCTTTACCTGCCTGCATTGTTGAAGATTCACTATGTCCATCAATATGGCTTAATATACAGGTACATTTTATTACTCCATTTTCTTCAAACTCCCAACGATATGATAAGCCATTTTTTTTAAGAATTGGTTTTATGATTTTTATAATGTAAGGAAGCGGAGCATAATTGTATCTAACATTACCACCCCTGCTTGATGGGAAATCTACTTTTTTTGGTTTTTTAATTTCCGGCAGTTCATTCTGGAAATTAGTCATTGCAGAAAGAAAAGACTTTTTAGCTTGCGATTTTTCCCACCGTTCCTGCAAATTCATAAGTCTCTCCAGCGTATCTATTCCCGCACCCTGAGCAAGAGCTTGTGATATTAAACTATGTGGAGAGTTCCCGACTAGTTCTTGTGTATTTTCTTTTGTTGTTATTTCTTCGTTCATGTTAACTCCTGCTTACTGGTATTTTTTCAGAATGTAATTTTACACCCGGAATAGAGATAGTGCCTTTTGTAGCTTGAGCTATTTTATTTAATGCCGATTGATTCGGTAGTTTATATTCGTCTGGTA
>CAZQQD010000136.1:0-5734 GCA_964595355.1 uncultured Ignavibacteriaceae bacterium
ACGTAATTTTTATACTTTTGAAGATAGCAAATAAAATGAAATTTATAAAATTGATTCTATAAATATTCTATTAGCCCGCTTAGGAAGGTTTATTAATTTTTAGGAGATCCCCGGAGTTCTAAAAGCTCCGGGGGTTTATATAATGGTTACTTCATCAATAAAAGCTTTTTATTTGCCGTAAAATTACCCGATCTTAATTGATATATATAAACACCGCTGGCAAGATTTGAAGCATTAAATGTTACATTATAATTCCCGGCTGCTTTATATTCGTTAACAAGTGTTGCTACTTCTCTTCCCAGTATATCATAAATCTTCAATGTTATAAATCCATTTTGGGGCAGACTATAATGAATTGTTGTGCTTGGATTAAACGGATTTGGATTATTTTGTTCGAGAACATATTTTGTTGGTAATTGATGAGAGACTTTCTGGTTATTATCTTTAACTAAGATATTATTCCCACCTCTAAATTTATTCTACAGTAAATCCAATATATCTCTGAATGTCTGAATTTCAATACTACTCAATTTATTTTAAATAAATTAACTTTTTCTGCAGGCTCTCACCTCTATAAATAATTGAATAAATATAAACGCCTGAGGAGACAACCGTGCCTGCATTAGTAGTACCGTTCCATGTAACTGTGTTATTCCCCTTTAAAGACATTGTTTTGATTTCCTTTACCAGCCTGCCCAGTATATCGAAGATACGAATCGTGACAGGTTCTCCACTTCTTGGTAAGTAATAGCTGATTATTGTAGAAGAGTTAAAAGGATTTGGATAATTCTGGTAAAGAAAAAAGTTATTTGGGACTTTAACTTCTTTTACTTCTGCAATTGATGTAACTCCGCCAGTCATAGTATTTAAGATATCACCGCCGAGGCCTATTGCGAAGCCGTACTTATTACTAATAAATTTTACTTTTTGTATATCTGTTGAGAAAGCCCGCTGCGATGCCCAGGTTTTTCCTCCATCATTTGTACTGTAAATTGTTTGGAGGCTCGCACCCCAGCCTGTTAGTGGATCTATGAATGAAATTGAACCGAAAGATTCTGATAAAGGATATTTTTCCCAGCTATCTCCACCATCAGTTGTATGAAGGATTGATGTAGGATAGGAAAAAGTAGATATCCAGCCTATTTTATCTGATATAAATTGCCAGGAGTAATAAGCTGTGTCTGAATAATTCCATCTTATCAAATTCCATGTATCTCCTTTGTCGGTGGTTTTATATAGCTGTTGTACGTTTGTAAATAAGCCTCCGATTAATAACCAGCCCGTTTCTTTGCTCGTAAAGTGAATCTCAGGGGTCCCTGTTGTGAAAGATATTGAAGTAACATCGTTCCATGTTTTACCTCCATCTGTAGTTTTTATTAATCTATCAGTATTTACAGGGTCACCCCCTATAATCCAGCCGGTAGGATAATTTGAAAAATCTATATCGTTCCAATTTATTGTTCCATTATTGCTATATAACCAGGATGTCCCTCCGTCAGTTGTTTTCAGAATTGTACCACCCCGTCCAGCGGCAAAGCCGTTTAAGTGGTCAATAAAATATATACTATTTAATTGTCCGGTATTATTGATTATTAATTTTGTCCAGCTATTTCCTCCATTTGTAGTTTTTAAGATTATTCCATTATAACCGCCAAGTCTTGTTCCGTCCGAGCCGCAAACCCATCCCGTAGAATCATCTATAAAGAAAATATCACTTAAATCTGCGTTAGCAGTAGTAACACTTTTTGTAATTAATTCCCAGTTTGTCCCTCCGTTTGATGTTTTTACTATAACTCCGCCCCATCCTGCAGCCAAACCATTTAGGCTGTCATAAAAAGCAATTGCCCTAAGGCTATAAGCACCTAAATCATTTTTTATATTCCAATTTATTCCGCCATTGGTTGTAACAGCAATCTTGGTCTCAGAAGAGGTTATAGCCCAGCCGCGATTTTTACCCACCATAAATATATCTTCCCACTTATTTCCATTCGAATCAAACTGTGTATTCCAGGATTTCCCTCCATCTGTTGTATGTGCTATTTTATCCTGCCCCGAGACCCAGCCGTTTAAGGAGTCAACAAACTGAATATCATAACCCCAGCTAACGGTAGAATCAGCAAGCCAATTCTTTCCCCCATCTGTTGTATGGAAAATTGCGCCGCCTGCAGCACCTATGTTTGCCGCCCAAAGACGAAGGCTGTCGACAAGAAAGATAGAATGGATGTCTCCTAGAAAATGCGCCTGCAGATACCAGGTTTCTCCACCGTTAGTTGTATGATAAATTTTTGAATTTTCTCCGCTTACCCACCCAAGCTTTTCATTTGCAAAAACCATTGTAAGCATATTTAGTGATGTATCAATTAACTGTATCTTCCAGTTTTTACCGCCATCCGTAGTTCCCAATAGATAATTTGGGTAACCTTTCCAGTTCTGACCGCACACCCAGCCCACATCCTCATTTATAAAAAAAACATCTTGAGCATAAATCCTTTCAGGAAGAACGAAAATTTTCCAGGTATTTCCGCCATCAGTTGATTTTAGCAGTGAGCCTCCTCCTGATACGCTTGCCCATACAGTATCCTTATTTAAATACATTAAAGATGAAATCGGGTTGCCCTGCGGCAGCGGGTTCTTCCATTGCCAACCCTGTGGGAACGAATATGAAGATATAACTGCAAGCGTAACAACAATAATCTTTAGGTTAAGAAAATTCAATAGTGATATTTTAATATTGATTTTAGACAAGATTAACTTCCATCTTTTCCCACACTGTTCTTTACTTTTTTAAGAGTATTGTTATATATATTCAATTTGGAAAGTGTTGGATTGAAATACGGAGGTGTAAATATTTTTTCCCACTTTCCCCCAAAGCGGTGGTGATTTATATCTAAAGTTCCTATTTGGGTTAAGTTGTTTCAAGAAGCCACCCCTGCTTTAAAAACTAAACGTAGTGTAAGTAAAATTTAAATTATAATCAATACCAATTTTTCAAATAATAGAAAAAATAGTTTTAAATATTTCTTCAATAACGAAGTGACTTGTTTGGAGCAATGATAATTCATCAAACTGTGTTTCAAGAATCTGCATACCAATCGGCAATCCGTTTGTGTCTTTTCCAATCGGGATATTGATGTCAGGTATGCACGCGAGATTTGCTGTAAAAATAATCCGGTTAGTCGTTATGTGGATTTGGGTGAATTCTTTTTTATAAGAATATCGATAACGTGAGCCAGCAAAATAACCAGCAGACATCCTATAAGGTTATACCATAAGAATGAGATTTCTGTGAAAATGAAACAGCAGATCACCACAATTTCAGCAATAATTGCTGCAAGAAAAGTTGGAGTTGCACTTACTTTTTTGAAATAAAATGCCATCAGGAAAATACCGAGTATAGTGCCATAAAACAGCGAACCTAAAATGTTAACTGCTTCAATAAGAGTACCAAGCTGACTTACAAACGCTGCAAAAGCAATTGCAAACAATCCCCATAAAACAGTGGCAAGTTTTGAAGCGATCAGGTAATGTCTATCACTCGCTTCTTTTTTGATCATGCGTTTATAGACGTCAACGATTGTAGTCGAGGCAAGCGAGTTTATTTCCGACGCTGTAGACGACATGGATGCTGCGAATATTGCAGCCAGCACCAGCCCGATTAATCCGGCAGGGAGATATTTTAATACGAAACTCAGAAAAATATAATTCGTATCGTTCGTATCAGCCAGCGGATCATTTTTTGCGATGACATCTGCGGCTTCAGTTCTGAGATGCTTTATTTTATCATTTGTTGAATTAATATCCTTTTGGAGTGAAGCAACCTCGGTTTCATCTTTTGAATCCATTGCCTGAACCATGCTATTCAGCTTGTCTTTCTTTTCAACAAACAACTGGTTGAATTGATTTTCAAGGTTATTGTACTGTTCAGCATGCACGCTGGCTTTTACTTTTTGTGTCTCTACAGGATTAAAAAATAGCGGGGGAGCAACAAATTGGTAAAAAACAAAAAGCATTGCACCAATAAATAGAATTCCAAACTGCATCGGTACTTTAACAATTCCGTTGAATAACAAACCAAGCCTGCTTTGTTTAACACTCTCTCCTGTTAAGTATCTTTGCACCTGCGACTGATCAGTCCCGAAGTATGACAATTGCAAAAAGAATCCGCCAATTATTCCGGACCAGATGCTGTATTTATTATCAAGGTTGAAAGTAAAATCTATTGCGTTCAGTTTTCCTAACTTGCCGGCAACTTTTACAGAATCCAAAAAAGATACATGATCAGGCAACAAATGAATTATCATAAAGAACGCACCGAACATTCCCAGCAGAATAACTAACATTTGCTGAAACTGGGTCCAGCCCACGGCGCGCGAACCTCCTGTGGTTGTATAAATTATTACAACTCCTCCGATAAAAAGGTTTGTCCAGTAAACATTCCATCCTAACAGCACTGATAAAATTATTGAAGGCGCATAAATAGTTAACCCTGCAGCAAGTCCGCGTTGTATTAAAAATAAAAATGCGGCAAGTGCTCTTGTCTTTAAATCGAAATGACTTTCGAGATATTCGTAAGCAGTATAGACTTTTAATTTATAATATAGCGGAACTGCGGTGACTGAAAGAACTACCATAGCGATTGGTAATCCCAGGTAAAACTGAACGAACCGCATTCCGTCAATATAGGCTTGACCCGGCGTTGAAAGAAAAGTTATCGCACTTGCCTGTGTAGCCATTATTGAAAAGGCAACTGTGTGCCATTTCATATCGTTGTCTGAAAGCAGGTAGCCTTTCATATCCTTGCTGCCCCGACCTTTCCACATACCATAAATAGCTATGGATGACAGCGAGCCAACAAGGACTATCCAGTCAATTATATTCATTCAAAAATTTTTGTAAATAAATAAAAAAGTGCTATCAGGACGATAAGATTACCAATTACCAAAATGTACCATGCCCTCCACGTTTTAAATAACGGGGGGCTTTCATCTTTTGGTTTACTTTTCGGATCGTCGTTCATATTAGTTTACCTGTTTTTGCGCTTTACCAGCAGATAGCATATTTGCAAAAATTCTGTAAGCTCCCATAATACCCGCCGGCAACTCTCTGAACCAATCGTAAGCTGAATAAATAAAAACACCTTTACCATATTTTGTGTAAAGAAAGCCACCTTCTTTAGGTGTTTCACCAGGATCGTGACTGGAAATAACAGGTTGATATCTTGGATCCCATTTGTCTGCAAAATATAAACCTCTTTCCTGAATCCAGCCATCGAAATCTTTTTGAGTAATTTTATTCGGGAAGTTCAAAACCGGGTTATCCTTCGCTAAAAATGTAACGGGTGCCTGCTCAACTGTAACCCTGTCGTGTGAAATACGAAACGGGTACGGTCCGATATCTTTGGTAACCATATTATAAGTTCTGCTATACTGAACGATATAGGTTCCGCCGTTCTTAATATATTCCATTAACCGTGGCTGATCAATCTCAAGGCGTTTCCGAGTATTGTATACTCTTACTCCTGCTACAATTGCATCGAATTGTGAAAGATCGGTGTTGTCAAGATCATCATCGCTCAACAGATGAACATTATATCCTAATTCTTTAAGCTCGTCGGGAACAAGATCACCTGCTCCCATTATGTACCCGATATTTGAAACTACTTTTTTAATATCGAGTCTGAGAAGTTTTGCATCGGCTTTGGGGAATATTGTTTGTATCGGGAAATGTGAATAAT
>CAZQQD010000137.1:0-5734 GCA_964595355.1 uncultured Ignavibacteriaceae bacterium
TTTCAGCATGCCCGTCCTGAATTAATACTTAAAGTATGGGAGAAAGGTGAGATTATGCCCGGCTATAAGGCTACAGATTGGCGGAAGGACAGGTGCGGAAAGGTTATGCACTTTCAGAGGCACGGCGATACAAACTCTCAATTCGGCTGGGAGATCGACCACATCTACCCGCAAGCGCTGGGGGGATCAGATGATTTATCCAATCTTCAGCCCTTACAATGGCAAAACAACAGAAAAAAAGGTGATCGGCCCATATGGAATTGTGACTAATGATTTTGGAAGAAAATTTCTAAAGCACTGTAATAGTGGTGGCTTCGTTCCTCTATTCGCTTTATGTTGATATATAGTACGATCACCTCAAGCTGGTCACTCAGACATTTGTGAGAGCTTAAAATGATTTAGAAAAGAGGCGTATGGAGATTGTAAAAAAAACACAAAAGGACGTTTCGGCTATGGGGCTAAATGACAAATCAAATTAAATTGTTTTTCAATCCATCTTAGAAAGAATTTTATAGAAGCATAATGGATCTAGTAAATTATAAAAGAGTGTTAAAGACAAAGTTTTATTTGAATTAAGTTTTCCAATAAATAAACATGAACAAAATACTAATAATTGACGATGACGAAATGATGAGAGAGACGATTGTCTCCTACCTTTCTGGGAAAAACTACGCCATAATTACTGCAGCAAATGGTCTGAACGCTGAGGAAATTATCGGAAAGCAAAAGCCTGACGTTGTAGTTTCAGATGTCAGGATGCCGGAAAAAGATGGAATTGAATTGCTGAAATTCGTGAAAGACAGTAATAGTCACGTGCCAGTCGTTCTTATGACAGCATTCGGTGATGTAGATATAACTATAAAAGCAATGCAACTAGGGGCTTATGACTATATAGAAAAGCCTATTGATAAGGAGAGAATTAATTTCATTGTTAAAAGAGCACTTGAAACAAAACATCTAAGCGATCGTCTTGAGCTGTTAGACTTGGAAAGAGACGAGCTTGAAAAAAATGATGTGAACTTTATAGGAAAATCAGAAGCTATAAGTAATATACTTAAAAAAGTTGGTCAGATATCTTCAAATAAAGTAACTGTATTAATCCAGGGAGAAAGCGGTACTGGTAAAGAATTAATAAGCAAAATAATCCATAATAGTGGTATTACAAGGAAGCATCCTTTTGTGGCTGTAAATTCCACTACAATACCAGAAACACTGCTGGAAAGTGAATTATTCGGACATGTTAAGGGGTCATTTACCGATGCCTATAGAGACAAAATAGGCAAATTTGAAATTGCTGGATACGGTACTATACTTCTTGATGAGATAGGTGATATAGCTCCGTCTCTTCAAGCTAAATTATTGAGAGTGATTCAGGAACGAGAATTTGATAGAGTAGGTGGAGAAGAGACAATCCCTCTGAATGCACGAATAATAGTCGCAACAAATAAAGATCTTGAAAGTCTTGTACATCAAGGAAAATTCCGAGAAGATCTTTACTATAGATTAAATGTATTTAATATTAACATACCTCCATTACGTGAAAGGAGAAATGATATACCCTTATTAATTCTTTATTTTATCAATAAGATAAATCGTTCCCTTAATAAAAGAGTCAATAAAATTCCCTATGAAGTTGTTGAAATGCTTTTAAATTATCATTGGCCGGGTAATGTAAGGGAATTGGAAAATATTTTGATGCAAGCAATCGTATTAGCAAAAGGAGAAGTGATAGAGAAACAAAATATATTGCTCGAAAATACAATGCATTATCATAATAATAGTTATTCTGAAAATTTAAGTCTTGCTGAAGTTGAAAGAATGCATATAAAATTTATTTTGGATAAAGTTCAGTGGAATAAACAAGAAGCAGCAAATTTATTAAAAATATCTAAACAGACACTTTATAATAAAATTAAAGCCCTAAAAATCATTCCTGCTTAAGCTATACCTATTGACTGTACGTCTGTCCCGCTAGTCAAATACTTTGATTCTGAAGAAAAAATGGTTCATTTTGCCAAAATGCACTTTTGTTTTCATTTCCTAAAACACTTCACAAAAATGTTTCTTTTATCTTAATAAATGTGGTTTTCTCCTCAATCTATCAAAACAGCTGTATAATTAATATACCATATAAGCACGGGATTAATACAATTCTGCCATATGTTAATTTTTTGTTATTTAAGAAGTTATAGTATATATATAAAGTATATTATTAAGTAATCAAAATATTGGACCTACTGTTTACTTCGTATTAGGGGAAAATTTAATGAAATCTAAAGAATATGTTCAAATTTGGTCTTAAATGAATTTTTAATTAAGGCATAAAAATTGTTACAATGCTAAGTGTTGAAAAAAAGGGGCTATTGCGAGGGCAATGAAAAATACTAATCCAAATGACTTCTCCATTAAACCCAAACATGGCAGCATTGACGCTATTAATGGGCTCCTAGTATTTAAATTTTATGATAATGAGTTTTGCATTGACCTGGAATCTTTTACGGAAGTTAAGAATGTAGATGAAGTAAAAATTAGCATCAAAAATAGTAAAGAGGCTATCATTCTATTGGATGAACAAGAATACAAAGTAATTCAGTTATATAATTTGTTGGGTTATCCGGAATTAATAACATCCAGCAATAACAGAGTTATTTTTATCGATATGTTTAATAAAAAAATCGCTTTTATTGTCGAAATGATCAATGAACTTCTGACGACAGAATTCTTATTACTAGGTGATATGTTTACCATGGAGTTATCTCCTATTAAAAAATATATAAAAGGGCTCATAAAATATAATAAGAGAAAAATCTTTATTCCTGATTTTGAAAAAATTTCTAAGGAGTTGAACCAACTTACTATAACATCCGGAATTGTACATAGCGCAAAGGAATGCTCCCGTAAATATAATTATACTAAGGGAAGAAATTATTAACACTCAAGAATATTTAAATGATAGAACTAGGTAAAAAATCAATTAAAATCTTATATGTTTTTGGGATAGTATTTTTTATTTATTCTTTTGCATACTGTCAAGTCTCTGTTGGGACCCATAATTATAATTCTTTGGACTCTCATTTAAATAGCCAAACAGTGACTCGGATTAATCAAAACACAGATACTTTGCAGGCCATTTACAACACAAATAAGGAAGAAAAAGTAAAACAACAGGATACCTTAAATACTCAGAATAAATATCTGGATGAGACTCTATCAATTGGGGGTCTTGTTATTGATCATACTCAGAGTAAGTGGGGAAGGGACTTTGTAGATCTTTTTAATAAAAGTTTTGATCCTCCCGACAAACTGAGTAATTATACGGTTGTTATTGAAGAGAAACCACTTCCGCAATTTGGTACGGTTATTTTAATGAAGGTCAACGGAAATTATGTCTATCAAAGATTTATTCAGCCAAGATACGAAACAATAAAAGTAAATGCTAGGCAGGCAACTGCAATTGCATTACAATATCTGGCTAATTATCAGCAAATCCAGAAAGAATTACAAGGAAAGGACCTAAAAGGGACAGGAATTTATTAACAATAAAATTGAGGGCATAGAATGAAAAATACTTCAAGAAGTATTTGTACTATTATTTTATTTCTTTTCGTATGCAGCAGTGCTTTTGCACAACAACTTGTTTATACTCCCATTAATCCAAACTTCGGTGGAAGCTCGTTTAACGGAGCCTGGCTTATGGCCGAAGCGCAGGCAGAAAAACATTTCACAGCCAGTTCATCTTCTGCCTACAATCCATATAGTAATAACCCGCTCGATAATTTTCAATCGAGTCTCAACAGTGCTATTCTAAGTCAACTTTCTCAAAAAATAATTTCACAGGTTTTTGGTGAAAATGCTTTACAAGAGGGTCACTATGAATTTGGAAATTATGTAGTGAATATAAATCCCGGCACTGATGGAATACATATTACTATCCTGGATAATTCATCTGGTTCTCAAACAAGTGTTGTTGTTCCATTTTATTGATTTGGAAATAGTAAATGCATAAAAAACAATACATAGTGTTCTTTGCAGCATTTTTAATTATGGTAGTGATCATTACAGGATGTGCTTCCCTTGAACCAATGCGGACATCAAATGCTTCCGTAGGGCCAAATACCAATCTTGAAAAGGATTTGAAAATGTTGCCGCCTCCCAAAGAACAAATAGTTGCGGCAGTCTATTCGTTCAGAGATCAAACCGGACAATACAAAGTATCTACAACAGGTTCAAGTTTTTCGACTGCTGTTACTCAGGGGGCTACTTCAATTTTAATTAAAGCACTGGAAGATTCAGGTTGGTTTGTTCCTATTGAGAGAGAAGGATTATCCGACTTACTAAACGAAAGGAAAATAATTCGATCAAGCCGGGAAAATTATCTAGGACAAAATGGGAAAAAATTACCGGATCTTCCGCCGTTGTTGTACGCAGGTGTCATTTTTGAAGGCGGAATAATTTCTTATGACACAAATGTTCTGACCGGAGGAGAAGGAGTTAAGTATCTCGGATTAAGTGCTTCAGGGCAATATCACCAGGATAGAGTAACTGTTTACCTCAGGGCTGTTTCTACTCAGAATGGAAGAATATTAAAGACAGTTTACGCTACTAAAACTGTTTTATCTCAGGAAATAGATGTCGGTGTTTATAAATTTGTTTCGATTGATAAACTGTTACAGTCTGAAGTTGGGTTTACATATAACGAACCTGTGGGCATTGCTGTTACAGAAGCTATTCAAAAAACAGTTGAAAGTATGATAGTTGAAGGAGTACAGGACAATTTATGGCAACTAAGTAAGCCAAGTGATATTACAAATCCCATTTTTGTTAATTATACCAAGGAAGTGCTTGATAATCAGAATCAGGATTTTCTCGGACGAAATGACTCGAAAAGACGTGGATCTTTTTCATTAAATTTTAGCGCAGGTGAACAAATATTTTCTGGTGATTATTCAAACTCTGAATGGTCGCCGGCTGCAGGCTTTAAAATGAGATTCAAAACTTCCCCAAATTTTTATATTTCCTTATGTCTTGGGAGAGGGGAATTGTCGGCAATGGGTGCATTCAAAAATGATTTTGATTATTTAGATATAAGGGGAGAATACTATCTGCTCGACGGTTTTGATATTTCACCATATGTCGATTTCGGAGGTGGAGTTGTTTATAGAGAAAAACCGGGTTATTCGCCTGATTACTATCCGGAAATAAATGGGGCCTCATTCTTTCCATCACTGGTATGGGGAGCAGGTATTGAATACCGCTTAGGTAGAAACGTCGCTCTTAATTTTGAAATAAATAATCATTTTTTATTAAGTGACAAGCTTGATGGATTAGCAAACGGAAAGTTTAACGATTTTTACTGGAACGGTAATTTTGGAGTGAATATCTATTTCTCAAATTAGTAAGTATAATTTTATAATCAAAAACCGCCACGAAAAGGAGGTAAACGAGGCGTTTAAGTATTTAAAAATATAATCTTTGAAAAAGGAGGTGTATTAAGGCAAGAATAAAAGTTTATAAAATACAATTATTGGCAGGTTGTATTTCATAAATAGGCAGCGAAAGAGCCCATCTATTTTATACAAATGTACAAAATAGATTCGTGCGGAACTCAAACGCCGCCCAAAAATTAAACACTGTTTTTAAAATAGCGAATAAATTTTTCATTAAAAACAGTAAATGTGACTGCCAAAATTGCGTAAATACTCTAATTGCTGAAGTTATAAACAAATTAGGGTAT
>CAZQQD010000138.1:0-5479 GCA_964595355.1 uncultured Ignavibacteriaceae bacterium
GAATATTAGAAACTCCATCAGGAATCCTGAAACTCTGAAAGAATATTTTGTTATTTCTGAAATCATAGGTAAACCCAGGGGATTTGAAATATTTTGAACAGTAAAAACCCGGATTTGCCATTAAACATATCCGGGCATTTCTTTATACAAAATACAAACCGGAAAAATATAATAACCCCGGGCAAGTAATGACAGCAATCCTCTTAATTTCGACAATTTTTATCATTTTCATTTCCCTGATGCTTAATTCAAATAAAAGGATTTTTGTAAAGTATCATTCCAAATTAAAGACCAATATAACACTCTCAGTAATTGTCGCCGCAAAAAATGAAGAAAAAAATCTTCCTGCACTGATTAGTTCACTCGTTAAACAATCTTATGCCGCTGATCTTTTTGAAGTCATAATTATTGATGATAATTCTTCTGATAATACTTTTGAGAAAGCCAAATCATTGACTGAAAATTTTTATCATTTTTCAATTTATAAAGTAACTGATAAAAAATATTCTGGCAAAAAAGGTGTATTAGAATTTGGAATCGCAAAGGCAAAAAATCCATTCGTTCTAATAACAGATGCCGACTGTCAGCCTGATAAAAAATGGATTGAATCATTTGCAAGAAAGTTGGATTCAGACAACGATTTTGTTTTTGGAATTGCTCCTTTCATTCAGGATAAAACACTGGTAAATAAAATCAGTTGCTTCGAGAATCTGCGTACTCAGTTATTGACATTGAGTTTTGCAAATCTTGGACTCCCCTATTCCGCAGCTGCAAGAAGTTTCGGATTCAGAAAGAATTCTTTCGACAAACTGTCAGGATACCAAAACACAACGGAAACACTCAGCGGAGATGACGATTTGCTTTTAAGAGAAGCAGTAAAGCATAAAATGAAAATTGATATAGTTGCAGACGACGATTCTTTTGTCTATTCGAATACATCAAAATCTTTTGCGGAATACTTAAAGCAAAAAACGCGACACACTTCAACATCACTTCACTACCTTTTTATTCACCAATTACTCCTTGGTCTGTGGCATTTAATAAACTTGTTTATGCTGTTTTCACCGCTGTTAATGATTTTCAACATCAAATTCCTGATTTTGTTCTTAGTAAAGGTTTTGGGAGATATTTATTTGATTTCATCCACAAAAGATTATTTCAATTATAAATTCAATTTTTTAGAGATAGTTTTTTACCAGGTCATTTATGAAATTTTGCTGATTATAAATTTCTTTAACGCAATTTTCAGAAAAGTAGAATGGAAATAAAGGAAGATCAGAATGTTGCCTGGCTTGATGAAAGCCATCCAAATTATGAACGATGGAAACGCGCTCGAGAAATCTCACTGGAACGTGGTAAATTTGTCCGATCAATCGTTGAACAAAAAAGGAAATGTGAAAACCTGATAATCCTCGACCTCGGTTCTGGTCAGGGAGGAACCGCAAAAGTTTTTTCTGAAAAAAATTTAGTGATCAGTCTCGATTTGAACATAATCAGACTAAAATACCAGGAAGAGTTTGAAGAAAATATCCAAAGAGTAAACGGTGACGCATTAAAAGTTCCTTTAAAGCCGGGTTCATTTGATTTAATTATTCTTCAGGATGTGATTGAACATGTTGACGATCCTCAAAATTTAATCAACTCTTTGTATATATTATTAAAAAAAGACGGGATTCTATATTTAAGTACCCCTAATAAATTATCGATCTTTAATATTATCTCCGATCCTCACTGGGGTTTACCAATTGTTTCATTATTAAAGAGGGAAAAAATCAGGAAATATTTCTTGAAAAATCTCAGAAAATCCGAGGCAAAAAGAACGGATATTGCTGAGTTACTTTCTCTGAAAAAGCTGTTAAAATTGTTTGGGAAGAAGTTTACATTTACCCTTTATACAAACTATTCAGTAGAAGAATTATTAAAAGGAAATAAAGGGATCATCTGGAGTAACTTCCATCTTACTTTATTAAAGTTAATTAAATTTATAAAATTCGATCAATTAATAATTGGATTGACAAACGATAAACCCGGAATTACAAACAAATATTTCAACCCGACTTTTTATTTTCTTCTGGAAAAAAGTTAGTAGTTTGATTTAAAAATCAAAAAGTCTATTTTATCATTAAAAATCTACGGTAATTTAATGAACGATAAACTTCTTGCCGAAAAAGCGATAGAGGCAAAAACAAAATCACTTCCCACTTATTCTAAATTTCACGTCGGCGCTGCATTGTTAACAGAAGACGGGAAAATATACCAGGGTGGAAATATCGAAGTTAGTTCATATGGACTTACAATTTGTGCAGAAAGAACTGCCGTATTTAAAGCAATCTCTGAGGGCGAAAGGAAATTTAAAGCAATAGCCATCGCAAGCGACCTTGAAGGATTCTGTTCACCGTGCGGTGCATGCAGACAGGTGATTAGTGATCTTTGCGGGGATATAGATATTATTTTGGTTGACAGCAAAAAAAATATTCAGAAACATAAAATGTCTGAACTGCTTCCGCTTGCTTTCAGTGAGAAAGATTTATCCCGTGAGATAAAACATTAAATCTTGCAGGATACTGATAATATATTTTTAATTAATAAAATTTCTAATTTTTATAGGCTTTATCTCACGGGATAAATATGGAATACATACCACACTCACTCCCAAAAGAAACCGGCTGGATTGAAGTAATTGCCGGATGTATGTTCAGTGGAAAAACTGAAGAGCTTATCAGGCGATTAAGAAGAGCACAGATAGCCAGACAAAAGGTAAAAATATTTAAACCGAAAATTGACTCAAGATATTCTGAAAGTGATATTGTTTCTCACAGTGAACAATCGCTTCCATCAATTTTAATTTCAGATATTAATGAAATAACGGAATTTGCAAAAGATGCACAGGTAATAGGAATTGATGAAGTTCAATTTTTTTCAAACGATATCGTCGATATCTGCAACAAGCTTGCGAGTGAAGGTAAAAGAATAATAGTTGCAGGACTTGATCAGGATTACAAAGGAATTCCTTTTGAACCAATGCCGCAGCTTTTAGCAATTGCTGAATACATCACGAAAACTTTAGCTATCTGTGTTAACTGCGGAAACCCCGCCGATAAGACACAAAGAAAAACAACTTCATCTGAAAGAGTAGTAGTAGGTGCAGCGGATATTTACGAAGCACGCTGCCGAAAATGTCATTACATCCCAAAAGAAAATTAGAGGAGAATTATGGATATTATCAGAGGTATTCTCGGAATTATCCTTTTACTAGGTATTGCTTTTCTTCTTTCAAATAATAAAAAACACATTAACTGGAGGCTTGTCGGCGGAGGTTTGACACTTCAAATAATTTTTGCCTTTTTAATTTTAAAAGGAGAATACCTACGATCTATATTCGGTCCCCTTGGCTGGGTAAAAGATTTCTTTTACTGGGTTAGCGGCTTTTTCGTAGTGCTTTTAAATTTTACCACTGAAGGTGCACAGTTTGTTTTTGGAAATCTTGCCTTAAGTCCGGGACAAAATGGTAGTTTAGGTCAATTCTTTGCATTCCAGGTTCTGCCAACAATTATTTTCTTTGCAAGCCTGATGTCTATTCTTTATTATCTCGGAATTATGCAAAAAATAGTACAGGGTATGGCGTGGGTAATGGCAAAGGTTATGGGAACAAGCGGCGCTGAATCTCTTTCCTGTACTGCAAATATTTTTGTCGGACAAACAGAAGCACCGTTAATGGTTAAACCTTTTATAAAAGGAATGACCAAAAGTGAAATCCTAACAATTATGGTTGGTGGAATGGCTACTATTGCTGGTGGTGTAATGGCTGCCTACATCCAAATTCTTGGTAGCTCATATGCAGAAGTTCACGGGATACCACTTGATCAGGCGCGACAGCTTTTTGCGACACAGTTGCTTGGTGCAAGTGTAATGGCTGCACCCGCAGCAATGCTAATTTCCAAAATCATGTTCCCGGAAACAAGCGAACCTGAGACGAAAGGAACTGTAAAAATTAATGTTGAAAAAAATGCTTCTAACTTTATTGAATCAGCTTCAAACGGCGCGGCTGACGGACTTTCACTTGCCTTAAACGTCGGCGCAATGCTTATTGCATTTATTGCTTTGATAGCTCTCGTCAATTACGTACTACAAGGGATTGGAGATATAACCGGCTGGAACGCTGCACTAAAGGCAACATACGGTCAACCTCTGAATTTTCAATTAATTCTCGGATGGGTACTTCAATTTTTAGCTGTTGGCATCGGAGTACCATGGCACGATGCTCTTAATTTTGGAAGCCTACTTGGAACAAAAGTGGTATTGAATGAATTTGTAGCTTATTTAGAAATGGGTAAAATGATAGCGGCAAATACAATGACAAGTCCTAAAGGAATTTTGATGGCAACTTATGCACTTTGCGGTTTTGCTAATTTTAGTTCAATCGCAATACAAATTGGAGGACTTGGGCCATTAGCTCCGAACAGGAAATCAGACATTGCTGCACTAGGAATTAGGGCCGTGATCGGTGGTTCACTTGCAACTTTGATGACAGCAACACTTGCGGGGATGATGTTTTAATCTTAATGACTGATCTTAGTTTTAAATACAGTGATCTGATAAAAATTCTTCAGAAAGAAATTCCTGAGAAACCAGATGTTTCATTAATTCTGGGAAGCGGGCTTGGTGATTTTGCAAACAGCGTTAAATTAAAAAAAACGATTTCTACCAAAGATCTTCCCGGTTATCCCCCATCCACAATTGAAGGACACGAAGGTAAAATTCATTCAGCTGAATACGAAGGGAAAAAACTTTTAATCTTTCAGGGAAGAATTCATTTTTACGAAGGTTATCATATTTCCGAATGTATGCTTCCTGTTTTTATTTCTCACAAACTAAACTGCAAAAGAATTTTTATTACAAATGCTGCGGGAGGAATAAACACAAATTTTGAATCCGGTGACCTTATGCTGATAACCTCTTTTAACAGCCTTTTAATAAAAAAAGAAATTACACAACTGATCGGTATTGCGTCTGAAAAAGGGAAGGAGAATTTAACAGATTTTACTTCTAAAGATTTTAATTCGATCATAAAAAATGCAGCACTAAAAGAAGGTATAAATTTAAAAGAAGGGGTTTACTGGTACAATAAAGGGCCGGCATATGAAACACCGGCAGAGATTCAAATGGTTTCCAGATTCGGCGGTGATGCTGTCGGAATGTCATCTGCTCACGAAGCTATTTTTGCAGCGTTCCTTGGAATGCAGGTCTCTTCCGTTTCATTGATCACAAACATGGCAGCAGGACTTTCGCATCAAAAGTTATCTCACAAAGAAGTGACTGAAGCGGCCAACCTTTCAAAAAGCAAATTTGAACGCCTTGTAAAAAGGATGATTTCTCTTATTTAACTGCACCCGCTTTTTACCAAATCCAATATCCCAAACGAAAATTTCAGTAAACAATTCGTGACTAAACAAGGCTGTTTTCAAGCTTTTAATTACTG
>CAZQQD010000139.1:0-5465 GCA_964595355.1 uncultured Ignavibacteriaceae bacterium
AAGTCTCTTCCACAACCTGAATATGATCTTCATAATAAGGATGCGAAAAATCAATTACGTGCAAAATAATGTCGGTTTCTTTTACTTCATTTAAAGTGCTTTTAAAAGACGCAACAAGATGCGGAGGAAGTTTCCTGATAAATCCGACAGTATCACTTATAAGTAATTTTTTGTTTTTCCCAAGATCAATAGCGCGAGTTGTTGAATCGAGCGTGGCGAATAATTTATCTTCAGCAAAAACATCAGCCCTTGTCAGCAAATTAAATAATGTGGACTTGCCAGCATTTGTATAACCAACCAGCGAAATTTTTATAAAATTTTTTCGCCCGTTACTTTGAGTGATTCTCTGTGATTCAATTTTATCTAATTTACTTTTTAACAGGCTTATCCTTGTCCTGATAATTCTTCTGTCAGTTTCAATCTGGGTTTCGCCCGGGCCCTTGGTTCCGATTCCTCCGTATTGCTTGGATAAGTGTGTCCAAGCCCTTGTTAATCTTGGCAGCATATACTGAAGCTGCGCAAGCTCAACCTGTGTTTTTGCTTCCTTAGTTTTTGCACGGGAGGCAAATATATCCAGAATCAATCCACTGCGATCAACAATTTTTCTTTCAAAAAGCTTTTCTAAATTTCTCAACTGTACCGGCGAAAGGTCATCATTAAATATTACAAGATTAATGTCGTTCATTTCAATGAGTTGTTTCAACTCTTCTGCTTTTCCCCTCCCCACATAAAATGCAGGATCCGCCGAAGATTTTTGTTGTGTTACTTTAAGAATAGTTTCTGCTCCGGCTGTTAGAGATAATTCCTCAAGCTCAGTTAAATGTTCCTCTGCTAGTTCTTTGTAGATATCTTTTGTGAGCAAACTAACAAGCATTGCTCTTTCAACTGTCTTCTTCGTAACCTCAATCATTCTGTTTATCAAATTTTTTCAGTTCCCTCCTTTTATTCTTTTACATTTACCATTTCTTTCCTGGTGTTTCTTGCAATTGTCATTTCAACTATTGCGAACAACAGAGCAATCAAAATAAAATATTTCCAGAGTTCCGATCCGAATCGCGATTGCAAAATAACCTGTGTGGGATTTTGATCTTTATCAATTTCAATATGCTTCCCTTTGAAATTTATCTTTTTAAGATAATCATTAAAATCATTTTGGGTTAAATATTTTATAACTGACTCACGCGGATTAGTGTTTACCGAAATTTCATTTATCAATTTTGAATCTGAAAATATTTTATAATTACCCACAATTTTTGTTTTATTATAGCTTATATAATTATTCCTTAATTGCTTATCAAGATTCAGGAAATCATCTGACTTATCGGGTCGTTCAATTTTGATTTGTGGAGATAGATTATCGGCCAAATTTATTTCAATCTCATCCCCAGCAAGGTATTCCTGGTTTGAATTGTTCTTAGCTGATAGATAATAAACCGCTTTATTCATAAGCGGAACGAATATCCCCTTCAACGGTAGGTTTGACCAACTTAAAACAGGAGCAGTATTCATTAACAGGATTTTACCGTTCCCGGTTTTATATTCGCTCAAAAATGATGAGCCATCCATCAATGTAATAATATTTGCCCCTCTTCCTTCCGTTGTAATTTTGAAACTGTGATAAATATCCGGAGACTCGATTCTTTGTTTATTCCTATTTGAAAAAATGTCTTTAAATATCGGATGATTGAACTCTATTTTATCAAAAGAAAGTATATTCTCCGAAGAATTTATTTTGCCAAAAGTTCCGGTCGGAGAAGGAAGTTCTAATCTTCCAGATAAAGACTGAAATTTTTGAAGAGAAGATGAAAAGCCGGGCATAAGGAATAAACTTCCTCCATTCCTTATATAAGTTTTCAAACGATCAACACCAGCAATATTTTCGAAACCAATAATTATCACAACATCGAATTGATTCAAATCGATAGAGGACAGTTGACTCAGGTTTTTGTTTGTAACTTTTATTGCACTCTGTTCATCACCGGCTGTTAAGGCAAGATTAACAAATTTTGAATCAGCCGGATCATCTGTAAAAATTATTATGGGGATTTTATCAGGAATATAAAAATTTGTAAATCGTTTATTGTCCTGCAAAATGTCGTCATCCTCAATTTCCGCGAGCACATCTATATAACCTGTTTTTTTAGGAACTGCCTGCATTGAGATTACCCTTGAATCGCCCACACCTATAGTTACACTTTGCTGGCTGCTTCTTTCCCCATTCAGGAAAAGAGAGACTACTGTATTGTCTACAGGACGGGTGGAGTAATTTGTAACCGTAACGCTGAAATTTACAGGTTTATTTTTTTCAAATATCTGGTTATCAATTTTTAACTTGTCAATCCCAATATTAAAAACATCTTTACCTGAATAGTTTATCGTGTATAATCTTACTTTATCATTCAGCAATTCGCTTAGATCCGAAAGCGTTCCCTGATCGAATAATCGTCCTGATTGGAAATCTGATAAAATGTAAACCTCTTTATTAAAATTTTTGGATTCGCCTAATATTTTGGCCGCTTTCACAATTGCGTTATTCAGTAATCCGGTTGAATAAGAAATTTCAACGGAGTTTACCTCCTTTTCAAATGCTGCAAGGTTGCCCGTGGTTTTAATTTCATTATTGTTTCTATCTGACACAAGAACCAGCGCTGCATCATCACCTTCCTGAAGCTCTTTAAGCAATTCCTCTATCATTGATTTTGCCTGGTTCAAATAGGAACCGTTTGCATCAACAACCGACATGCTGTAAGTATCATCGAGAATAAAAACCGCGGTGGTTTTTGCAGCTGAAGTTGTTCCACCGATTGCAATTCCCTTAATTGTGGGCCGGGCAAATGCCATCACTAAAAAGAGAATTATTAAAACTCTCAAAGCAAGCAGCAGCCATTGTTTTAGTTTTATTTTTCTGATTTTGTTTTTCTGCAGTTCTTTGAGAAATGCAAGTGTGCTGAACTCTATCCGCTTTAATTTCCTGAGGTTAAGAAGGTGAATTAAAACCGGAATAGAAGCAGTCAGAAGTCCGAATAATACAGCAGGATTTAGAAATAGCATTTAGATAGTAATCATTTTGGGATTTCAGTTTTATTAAAACGAAAAATAAAGATAAGGGAAACGGAATACCACACTTTAATTTAGGAAGAAACAATAGAGACGCATCGCCAATGCGTTCCTATTGATAATTAAAAATATTACTTATTCATCTTTGCAATCAAATTCAATGCACTGCCTGCTTTGAACCACTCGATCTGTGTTTTGTTCATCGTGTGATTGAGCATAGCTTCATCAATTGATCCGTCTTTATGTTTGACTACAAGCTTGAGTTGCTTGTCGGGAGTAATATTACTAATCCCAGTCACACTAAGTTTGTCATCTTCTTTTATTTTATCGTAATCTGCAGGATTTGCAAAAGTAAGTGGAAGCATTCCCTGTTTCTTAAGATTTGTTTCGTGAATTCTTGCAAAGCTTTTCACGATGATTGCTCTACCGCCGAGGAATCTTGGTTCCATTGCAGCGTGTTCTCGGCTCGAACCTTCGCCGTAGTTTTCATCACCGACTACAATCCAGTTAACGCCTCTCGCTTTATAATCGCGCGCAACTTCAGGAACTGATTTTATTTCACCTGTAAATGTGTTTTTAACTTTTCCAGCTTCACCACTAAATGCATTTATAGCGCCAATGAACATATTGTTTGAAATGTTATCAAGATGTCCTCTGTATTTCAGCCACGGACCGGCCATTGAGATGTGATCCGTTGTGCATTTTCCTTTTGCTTTAAGCAGCAATGGAAAGTCAACAAAATCTTTTCCGTCCCACGGTTCAAAAGGAGTAAGCAACTGTAATCTTTCGCTGTCAGGTTTTACAATTACATCAACATTCGATCCATCCTTTGCCGGAGGGACAAATCCTTCTTCCCCTTTATCGAATCCTTTAGGTGGAAGCTCTTCTCCCGTAGGAGGATCAAGTTTAACTTTTTCACCCTTCTCATTTACAAGTACGTCTGTAATTGGATTGAAAGAAAGACTTCCTGCAATTGCCAGTGCAGTTGTAATTTCCGGACTTGCAACAAATGCAAGCGTTTCAGGATTTCCATCGTTTCTTTTTGCAAAGTTCCTGTTAAAGGAAGTAACGATTGTGTTTTTCTCGCCTGTTTTAATGTCCATTCTCTTCCACATTCCGATGCAAGGTCCACAAGCATTTGCCAATGTAACTCCGCCGACTTCGTTAAGTATTTCGAGCAAACCATCTCTTTCAATTGTTGCTCTCACCTGTTCAGAACCTGGTGTTATTGTGTACTGGGATTTTGTTTTTAATCCCTTTTTCAAAGCTTGCTTTGCAATACTTGCTGCGCGGTCGATGTCTTCATAACTAGAGTTAGTACAGCTTCCTATCAATGCAACACTTACTTTATCGGGAAAATTATTTTCTTTAACTGCTTCTTTCATTTTTGAAATAGGCCATGCTTTATCAGGAGTGAATGGACCATTCAAATGGGGTTCAAGTTCAGACAAATTAATTTCAATTACCTGGTCATAATATTTTTCAGGATTTTTCAGAATCTCATCATCAGCTTTTAAATTATCAGCATTACTTTCAGCAAGTGAAGCAACATCGGCACGATCTGTAATTCTTAAATAAGATGACATCCTTTCATCAAAAGGAAAGACAGACGTTGTTGCACCTATTTCAGCACCCATATTACAAATAGTCCCTTTCCCTGTTGCTGATATTGAAGTCACACCCTCACCAAAATATTCCACGATTGCGCCTGTTCCGCCTTTTACAGTAAGAACTCCTGCCAATTTAAGAATCACATCCTTCGCAGAAGTCCAGCCGTTCATTTTGCCGGCTAATTTAACACCTATAAGCTTTGGCCATTTAAGCTCCCATGGCATTCCTGCCATAACATCCACAGCATCTGCTCCACCAACACCAATTGCTATCATTCCGAGCCCGCCTGCATTAGGTGTATGTGAATCCGTTCCTATCATCATTCCACCCGGGAAAGCATAATTTTCGAGCACAACCTGATGAATGATTCCAGCTCCCGGTTTCCAGAAACCAATTCCGTATTTCCGCGAAATGCTTTCGAGAAATTCATAGACTTCTTTATTTTCGGATGTAGCCCTTAACAGATCATCTTTTGCGCCAACCTGTGCCTGTATCAGGTGATCACAGTGTACTGTGGAAGGAACTGCCGCAGTTTTTCTTCCCGCCGACATAAACTGCAACAAAGCCATCTGGGCTGTTGCGTCCTGCATTGCTACCCTATCCGGCGATAATTCAGAATAATCTTTCCCTCTCACTAATTCTTTTGTTACATCGTCCCAGAGATGCGTATAAAGGACTTTCTCAGCGTACGTTAAAGGCCTGTTTAAAACTTTTCTAACTTTATTTAGTTTATCTCCAAATTCAGAATAAACTTTTTTAATCATATCTATATTTGCTGCCATATCTTTACCTGTTTT
>CAZQQD010000140.1:0-5323 GCA_964595355.1 uncultured Ignavibacteriaceae bacterium
CTGAAACAGAATAAAGAGAATCACCATCATTGTTATCAGGATTCCACATAAAATAAATTTTACTTCCGTCTTCCGACCAGTGTATATCCGAAGGCGAAGTACCCATCCATTTGGGATCGCGCATTATGTTTTTAATTGTTAAGTCTAATTTCGGATTTTTGTTTTGCTGCGGATAAACAAAGAAAGAAGTTGTGAACAGTAAAACGAGGACAGGGAAAAGCTTAAAAGATTTCATTTCGTACCCAGAGAAATTTGAGAATAATTATTTTTTTATATCAATTACAGTTACTTCCGGAGTTGAGTTATAACGCTCAGGTGCAATCGACATTCCAAGTCCCGGTGTCACCACCATCATTGTTTTGCCGAAATAAAAATCGCCCTTAATGCGGGTCGTTTCAATTAATGTCGGTGTTAAATTAATAAAAGGAAAAAGAAAAGTTATTTGTCCACCGTGAGTATGTCCGGCTAAAATTAAATCATAATGTTTTTTTACGGCTTCGTCTATTACTATCTGCCGCGGCTGATGAACCAGCATAATATTTAAATCATTTTCGGAAGCTGAATGATCGACAAGAGAATCCAGCTCATTCTGTGAAACCCGTTTGGTGTATGTTTCTGTTGCAAAGGTAATTCCAATTTTAGCCGTGTCAATTATAAAGGTGCGATGTTCATCGTCAAACATAAAAATATTTTGTTTTGCCAAGGCTTCTGTAATTTCCCTTCTGCTCCTTGCGTTATCTCTCCTGTAGGCCCAATTATCGTGGTCACCAACACAGGAATAAATCCCATACCTAGAGTTAATTCTTCCAAGATAGATTGCTGCGGTATCAATATATTCAGGGCCGGAACTGATAAAATCTCCTCCAATCAATACGAGATCAGGATTTTGTGAATTTACATATCTCACAAATTTCAGAATTCTTTTTCGGTCCGTGTACCTATCCGCATGAATATCTGATATGAAAACTATTTTGAAATTATTTAAATCGTTTGGAATGTCTTTTTTGTGATAAACTGTTTTCCGGATGTTTATTGTATTGTAATCATAATACATTCTTAGTGGAACATAAGCTGTAAAAAAGACTATTATTATAAATAGCAAACGAGTTTCGTAAGGAAGAATTTTAGCTTTGAATTTTTTATAAAGCGGGAACAGGATCAGTTTTATAATATCAATGATCAGAAAAAACAGATCGCACTGAACGGTCAGGATAATATAAAACCAGAATGGATAAATGAGAAGGTAATCAATTATTTTTCCTACCGGGAAATGGAAATCTATTGGATGAACTATTGCCTGGTATGCCCAGAGGATGATAACGAAAAGAGGGTATAGATTAAAGAAAACCAGCGCGAAGTTTCTAAAGAGTTTTATTTTCTTTTTAGAAAATATCGGATAAAGAGCTCGAATGGTTTTCAGAACTTTTTTTACAAAATAAAATTCGACTAAAAATAAAAGAACAATAAATAAAATTATCCTGATAATCAGTCCCATTAATTCCTTTTATCTTTTGGCGGAAATATTTTATCGCGGTCAGTTTTTTTAAGTTTACTGACAATTAAATCATAAGAATGATCGATCCATTCATAAATTAGTTCATCATGTATGGAGTTATCAATATACACACTGTTCCAATGTATTTTATTCATATGCCAGCCTGGCTTTACACAGTCGTATTTTTCTCTCAGTTCCACGGCCTTTTCCGGATCACATTTTAAATTAATAAATACAGGCGTTTCCAGGCTTGCAATCATGAAAATCTTTCCCATTACTCTGTAAACCGGCGAAACATCATCGAAAGGAAGCCCTTCAGTAACAAATTTCTTCTTTAAACAATATTCTCTGATTAGTTCGATGTTCATTTTATCTATGAAAGTCAGTTTAACCTGTTTTTGCTGTGTGCTGTTTTTCCAAAACTTTTTTGCTAAGAATAAAAACCTCATCTACGCTAATATCATCTATCTTCCCGCTTTCTGGCCGTATGTAAAGCTGGTTTTCTCCATGCGAAGCCCACTCGTATATTTGCGTGGGACCAAATAACCCGATAAGCTTTGTCCCGGAAGAAGCGGCAAGGTGCATTGTTCCGGTATCGTTAGTAATATATAAATCAGTTCTTTTCAGTGCAGCACACAAATGTTTCACAGGAAGATTTTCGATTACATACTCTATATTTTTCTCTATAAGCTTTGTTGTTAGTTTATCTACTATTTCTTTATCCATCGGACCGCAAGTAATCAAGAAATAGTTATTATAATTTTCATATAATCGCAAAAGAAGATTAAAGAAATTTTCCACAGGCCAGATATTTGGAGCTTTGCCACCTCCCGGATGCACAGCAATTATTTTTTTTGATTTATTACTAAAATGGTGATTAATAAAATTATTAGCATTCCTTTCATCTTCTTTGCTAAGAACAATTTTAATTTTTTGGATTTCCTCTTGCGTAAGATCGCAACCAAGCTGACGAACAACATCAAGGTTTCGCTCTGACTGGTGTTTCTTTTCTTTATCCCAGAAAAAAGCTTTCTTAACATTAAGGTACTTTGCATCTTTATTTATTTTCCCGTCGATGCTGCTAACACCTACGCGAATTTTAGCACCGGATAGAAAATTAATAATATGCGAAGTGGTTGAGTACTTTATAGTAGATGAGACTATCCCGATCTGGTATTTAACTTTTCTTAGCTCCCTGTAAAAATTAAAAATTGTTTTAAGTGATGATTTATCATAAACAAGTACCTGATCGAGAAACGGATTTAACTCTTTTAACGGAACAGGATAACTCGTCTTTGAAGCAACTAGTGTAATCTTTGCTTCTGTGAATTTTTTCTTTAGTGCGGCATAAAGCGGAAGAGCACAAATCATATCCCCAAACTGATTGTTTTTTCCCACTAGTAAAATATTTTTTACACCCGACGGGCTAGTACTTTTTTTTAAATCCATTCGGACCGGTTTTTCATTTCGGGCAAAATAATCTATTTCCTTACCTTGTCCAAGTATCTGGCAACATCTTTTGCAAAGTATGTAAGGATCATATCTGCTCCGGCACGTTTAATAGCAATCAAGGCTTCTATCATAACACGTTCTTCATCAATCCAGTCGTTTTGCCCGGCAGCTTTAATCATTGAAAACTCACCGCTTACTTGGTAGGCAGCTGTGGGCATGCCGAATTTATCTTTGACACGACGAATAATATCAAGATAAGGTCCTGCTGGTTTTACCATCACAATGTCTGCCCCTTCTTCAATATCTGATTCAACCTCTCGAATTGCTTCATCACCATTTCCAATATCCATTTGATGGGATCTTCTGTCACCGAAAGCAGGAGAAGATTCTGCTGCGTCACGAAACGGGCCATAATATCCTGACGAATATTTTGCCGAATAACTCATAATCGGGATTTTTGTATAACCTTTATAATCAAGTGCTTTGCGTATTGCGAGAACTCTTCCGTCCATCATATCAGAAGGTGCAACCATATCAGCGCCTGCTTCTACGTGTGAAAGAGCTTCTTTTGCGAGTAACGATACGGTTTCATCATTTAGGATTTCTTCTCCCAGTAAAATTCCGCAGTGGCCATGAGACGTATATTCACACATGCAAACGTCTGTTATTACAAGTAGATTTTTTACTTCAGCTTTTATCGCGCGAATTGCTTTTTGGACAATACCATTAGGGTCATATGCATCGCTTCCCTGTTCATCTTTATGCTCTGGAATACCGAAAAGAATTACTGCAGGAATTCCTAGCGAAGCAACTTCTTTGCACTCTTTTACAAGTTTGTCAACAGAAAACTGAAAGATACCGGGCATTGATTTTACCGGGTTTTTAACATTTGTTCCCGGAACGACAAACATAGGATAAATCAAATCGTTTTTGCTAAGCTCTGTCTCACGAATCATGTCTCTTACAATTGGGTTGTAACGAAGTCTTCGTAGTCTTTTGTTAGGGTAAATTGCCATAATTTTCTCCTTATAAGGCTCTTATTTTTTTGTAAACGGCTTCGCTGCTTTTTATGCAGTCTCCCAGGGAAATTCCTCCGCGATAGTTGCCTGCGAGAAAAAGTCCTGGGAATTTATTCTCAAACTTTTCAAAAGCTTTTTCGTGCTCAATATAACCGATATTATATTGCGGAATAGCCTTGTTCCAAAATTTGGAGGTTATAAAAACCGGCTCGGAATTTATTTTCATAATTTCATTAAATTCTCCTAAAACCTGAGCAACTAATTCATTTTTATCTTGTTCTGCAATTTTTGGATTTCTCGAACCCCCAACAAATATTGTGAAAGATGCTTTATCATCTTCGCACCTATCAGGAAATAAAACAGAACTCCAGATTGCACCAAGAAAACTTTTATTTTCCTTTGATGGAATTAAAAACCCAAAACCATCAAGTGGTTGATTAATTACAGATTTTTCATATCCAACATAGAGAACCAACACAGGCGGATAATAAACACTCAATAAATGTTCCGCCGTTTTTGTATCCAGATCTTTTACAAGATTTGCAGCGGCGTAGGCAGGAATAGCAGAAATTAAAATGTCACAGTCCAGGGAATTCCTTTTTTCGTTTTGAATAAATTTTACCCGGTAGCCGGTATCAAGTTTTTCAACAGAGGTAACTTCCGTATCAAATAATACCTTTTCTTTTAGCGATGCAGAAATGGTTTTCGGAAATATATTCATCCCCGATTTGAATGAGAACATTTTCGCAGACTGTTTTGATTTCTCAGCCCGTTTCTTTCTTTCTCTTATGCTTTTAATAGTTCCGACAATTAATCCGCCATATTTTTCTTCAAGTTCATAAAGTTTTGGGAAAGCAGATTTAACACTCAACTCATCAGGGTTGCCTGCATAAACGCCGGCCACAAAAGGATTTATGGCATAGTCCAAAAATTCTTTCCCCAAACGTCTCTCAACAAATTGCGAAATACTTTGATAATATCCGTCTTTCGATCTTCCGACAAAAGGCTCTGCTATTAGTCGTAATTTTGCTTTTGTGGAGAATAACCTGGTTTTTATTAATCCGGGCGGACTCATTGGAAGTGCGTGAAGTTCTCCGTTTCTAAGAATATATCTTTTATTAGCTTCTTTATTAGCATAAACCATTTCATCCTGCAAGCTGAGTTCTTTAACAAGCTGGCCAATTAAAGGATGTGTTTCGAGTCCGCTGTTTGGGCCACGGTCAAAAAGATACCCATCTTCAACTTTCGTTTCAATTGATCCGCCTGGTTTCTCATTTTTTTCGAGAACTGTAACATTGTAGCCATCTTTGTTCAAAAGGTAGGCAATTGTAAGACCCGAAATTCCGGCTCCAAGCAC
>CAZQQD010000141.1:0-5302 GCA_964595355.1 uncultured Ignavibacteriaceae bacterium
GATCAATTTTAGGCCTTGCAAAATCAATTCCCCAGTTTTTTGCATCTTCAGTTTCGTTCAAAAGTTTAGCAACGTGTAATAAAGCTTTCGAAGGAATACAGCCTTTATAAAGGCAAACTCCGCCGGGATTTTTATCTAAATTAACGAGTGTGACCCGCATTCCTAAATCTGAAGCCAGATAAGCAGCAGCATAACCACCGGGCCCGCCTCCTACAACTACAACTTGTGTTTTACTCATTTAAAAAATCCAAAATTCAAAATTTATAATTCAAAATTATTCTTCAAGCAGAATTTTCATCGGCTGTTCGAGCGCTTCACATACCCATCGCAAGAATCTTGCTGCGTCGGCACCGTCTATTATTCTATGATCATACGAAAGTGATAATGGCAGCATCAGTTTTGGTTTAAATCCATTATCAATATATACGGGTTCAAAGCTTCCGCGTGATACTCCAAGAATTGCAACTTCAGGAGCATTCACAATTGGTGTAAATGAAGTGCCGCCAATTCCTCCTAAGTTTGTGATCGTCATACAGGCACCCTGAAGATCATCCAGTGAAATTTTCCGGCTCCTTGCTTTTTCTGCAAGTTGTCCCATTTCTACAGAAAGCTCGGTCAGATTTTTCTTGTCAGCATTCTTAATCACAGGAACAATCAATCCTTTTTCAGTATCGACTGCTATTCCCACATTGTAATATTTCTTATAAATAATTTCTTTCTTATCCATATCTATGCTGCTGTTAAATCTGGGAAATGCTTTCATTCCGGCAGCAATAACTTTGATAAGAATTGAAGTAATAGTTAATTTTCCACCTGCTTTTTCTACTTTTGGATTATATCCTTTACGAACCTGTTCGAGTAGAGTAATATCCGCTTTATCAAATTGGGTTACATGTGGAATAGTTGTCCAGGCATAGCTTAGATGATCCGCCGTAACGGCACGTATCTTGCTCATCGGCTCGCGTGAGATATCCCCGAACTTAGTAAAATCAGGCAGCGGTTCGGTCTTAATTCCGAAAGCGGCTCCTGAACTTTTTTCAAGATTTAATTTTTTAACGTGAGCTTTAACATCATCTTCAGAAATTCTACCCGCAGGTCCTGAGCCCTGAACTCTATTAATATTTACGCCAAGTTCACGGGCTAGTTTTCTTACAGAGGGAGCGGCAGGTGCGGCTCCTCTCATAATCGGCGGCTGTTTCTCTGTTTCAACTGATTGATAGACTTCTACTTCACCTTTTTGCCTGATTTCCTCTTCAGTTTTGGGCTTAGGAGGTTCAGGTTCTTTCTCTTTTAGAGCTTTGCCTCTAGGTTTCTGATTGTATGTGTCACTTGTTTCTATTTTAAAGATGGTCTGGCCAACTTTAGCTTTGTCTCCCTCATTGATCAAAACTTCTAATATTTTGCCTCCAACATTTGAGGGGACTTCAATCGTTGCCTTATCCGTTTCAATCTCTAGCAAGCTCTGATCTTTTTGAATTGAATCGCCTTTTTTAACAAGAACACTTAGTACATCAGCTGTTTCTATATTTTCACCAAGTTCAGGAACTTTGAATTCAATAATTCTTTTTTCACCTGTTGAAACCTTTTCTTGGCTAATGGTTTTGTTTCCTTCCTTCTTTTCAGGTTTTTGATCCGGTTGTTCTTTTTTGCTTTCAGGTTTTGCTTCTAACTTTTCAGCAGGTTTTTCTCCATTTGATTTACCGGCTTCATCCACAGTTAAAATAACCTGTCCAACTTTTACTTTGTCGCCTTCTTTCACTTTTAAATCTGTAATTATACCTGAAACACTTGAAGGTACTTCAATTGTAGCTTTATCTGTTTCAATTTCGATTACAGATTGATCCTTTTCAATTTTATCGCCATTCTTTACCAGCACTGTTAGTACATCCGCGGATTCAATATTTTCGCCAAGTTCCGGTAATTTAAATTCTAAAGCCATTTTTAAAACCTTGTTAATAAATTTTCAATAACGTGTCTGTGTTTCAATTATGAAATCATTGGATTCGGTTTATTATGTTTTATTTTTAGATCCTTTAGTGCTTTTGCAACAATTTCAGGTTTAATCTTTTTCTCAATTGATAATGAATATAGAGTAGCAAGAACAATGTGTCTGGCATCTACTTCAAAGAAATCCCTTAATGATGCTCTGCCTTCGCTTCTCCCAAATCCATCAGTTCCCAACGAATATAATTTTCCGGGAAACCATTTTGCGATTGAATCCGGCAGTGCTTTCACATAGTCAGAAGCTGCTACAAAAACCCCTGGCTCATTTTTAAGAACATTTGTTATATACGAAATCTTTGATTTTTCTGTCGGATGCATAAGATTCCATCTTTCAACTTCCAGTGCATCTTTTCTGAGTTCCTTATAGCTTGTAATGCTCCAGACGTCAGCGGCAACTTTATAATTTTTTTCAAGAATCTCCTTTGCTTTAATAACCTCGTTGAGTATTGTGCCGCTTCCGAATAATTGAGCTTTTAATTTCAGGTTTTTCTTTTTTGAAGCGCTGAATTTATACATTCCTTTTACGATTCCTTTTTCTGCTCCCTTCGGCATTTCAGGCATCGGGTAATTTTCATTCATCACTGTGATATAATAAAACACCTTTTCCTGATCTTCATACATGCGTTTGATCCCATCACGAATAATAACTGCAATTTCAAATGCAAATGCGGGATCATATGCAACAAGATTTGGAACCGGATATGCAAGAAGATGACTATTTCCATCCTGATGCTGTAATCCTTCGCCAGCAAGAGTAGTTCTGCCGGCTGTTCCGCCTATCAAAAATCCTTTACAGCTCATATCACCGGCAGCCCAGACAAGATCACCAATTCTTTGCAGTCCGAACATAGAGTAGTAAACAAAGAAGGGAATCATATTTAATCCGTGTGTAGCATAGGCTGTTCCCGCTGCAATGAATGAAGACATCGAACCGGCTTCAGTAATTCCTTCTTCAAGAATTTGACCGTTTTTTGCTTCTTTATAATAAAGAAGACTGTCTTTATCCACAGGTTCATATAATTGTCCGGCATGAGCATAAATTCCTACTTGTCTGAAGAGTGCTTCCATTCCAAATGTTCTTGCTTCATCCGGCACAATCGGTACGATATATTTTCCAATTTCTTTATCTTTCAAAAGTTTTGCGAGAATTCTAACAAATACCATCGTAGAAGAAGCTTCCCTTCCTTCAGTTCCCTTAAAGAATTCTTCGAAAATATCTATGGGGGGAGCTTTGATTGGTCTTATATCTGTTTTGCGTGAAGGGAGGTAACCACCTAAATTTTTTCTTCTATCAGTTAAATATTTTATTTCAGGACTGTCATCAGCAGGCCGATAAAACGGAGCTTTGGCGACATCATCATCTGAGATAGGAATGCCAAATCTCGTTCTGAATTCCCCAAGCTCATCTTCGTTTAGTTTTTTCTGCTGATGTGTGATATTTTTACCTTCGCCGGCTTCGCCTAATCCGTAACCTTTAATAGTTTTTGCAAGAATCACTGTTGGCGAACCAGTGTGTTCAACAGCTGATTTAAATGCCGCAAAAACTTTTTCAGGATCGTGACCGCCGCGCTTCATCTTTCTCAACTGTTCATCAGAAAAGTTCTCAACCATTTTCAGTAATTCAGGATCAGCTCCAAAAAAGTGCTCGCGAATATATTGGCCGGTTTCAACGGAATATTTCTGATACTGACCGTCGACTACTTCTCCCATACGTTTTACAAGTTTGCCTTTTTTATCATTTGCTAACAGCGAATCCCAATCTTCTCCCCAGATTACTTTTATTACGTTCCATCCTGCTCCTCTGAATGCTGATTCAAGTTCCTGGATTATTTTTCCGTTTCCTCTAACCGGGCCGTCGAGTCTCTGAAGGTTACAATTAATTACAAAAATTAAGTTATCGAGCTTTTCTCTTGCAGCGAGTGTGATTGCACCTAAAGCTTCGGGTTCGTCAGTTTCTCCATCGCCTAAAAATGCCCAGACCTTATGACCGTTTGTTTTTTTCAGTCCACGATCTTCAAGATAACGATTAAACCTTGCCTGGTAGATAGCCATAATCGGACCGAGTCCCATAGAGACAGTAGGAAACTCCCAGAAGTTTGGCATTAACCACGGATGAGGATATGAAGATAACCCGCCGCCGGGTTTTAGTTCCCGCCTGAAATTTTCGAGCTGATCTATAGATAATCTCCCTTCGAGAAAAGCTCTTGCATAAATACCGGGCGAGGCGTGTCCTTGAAAATAAACCTGGTCACCGTCGTAATCTTCGCCTTTGCCACGGAAGAAGTGGTTAAACCCGATTTCATATAAAGTTGCTGCGGATGCATAAGTTGAAATATGCCCACCGATTCCGCTTTCCTGCTTGTTTGCTTTAACCACCATTGCCATAGCATTCCAGCGTATCAGGCTTTTAATTCTTCTTTCGATTTCTCTGTCACCGGGGAAGGGCGGCTGTTGTTCTCTGGTAATAGTATTTATATAAGGAGTATTAGCAGAAAAGGGAATGCTGATTCCAGCCTTAAGCGCCCGAATCTGCAATTGATGCAACAGTTCCTTTACTCTTTCGCCGCCGCTGTGTTCAATCACATAATCCAATGATTCAAACCATTCGTTGGTCTCAAGCTCTTTCAGTTCAATATCTTTATTGTTTTCATTACTCATTTCAACTTTCCTCTGTTCAAATTAGGATAATTATAAAGTAAGAACGCCCTCAAATGTGTTTTAATTAAGTCCTTTTTATTTCAAAAACGGGGTAAATGAGATTAGAATATATCATTTTTATCCCGAAAAAGGTGGCTACATTGATGTTTTTACTGTAAATCAGAAAGTTAACTTAATCGTTTTGGGCAAAAAATACAAGATTAGTACGAATGGCTAATCATCCATTATGTAATGGGTTTTACTATTAACGTAAATATTTTGAATACCATTCCCTACGCAGCCTGTCCACTTCCTTTCTGTGATTTTTCAGGTAATGATCCCCGTTTTCTAAGATTACAAGCTTGTGACTAATGTGAAGTTCCTTAAGCCTTTCAGCCATCCTGGTTGACTGATCGGGGGAGACGGTATCATCGCCGCCGCCATGTAAAATGAGATAGGGAATAGAAGGGAGTTTATCGGCAAAGTTAATTGCCGAACGTTGGATTATTTTATCTTCTAAGTTTTTTTCACCCAGGTATATTTTGTAACCTTTTAATCCATTTGGATTATCGGCTATATTTTGTTTAAGATCTGAAATTGCTCCAACCAGCACAGCGCATTTAAAGATATCTGTTTTTGTAAGGGCAAGATAAGCCATCAT
>CAZQQD010000142.1:0-5299 GCA_964595355.1 uncultured Ignavibacteriaceae bacterium
ATAATTTCACAGCTTAAAATCAGAAAATTCAATTTTTATCAAATATTGAAAAAAAAGCGGGATTTTGAAGATAAAGCGCTTTCATTGAAAGATTATTTCCCAATATTGGAAATATTTCTTATAAAAAATAAGAATGTTAGGTTGAGTTTATATGGTAGAAGGGTAGGTTTCTTCACCTACCCTGTTCTTAGTCTACTTCTTTTAAGATTTTACGAAATTCCTCGGGAGTTACATAACCCGTTATTCTTTTTACTTCCAGACCTTGACTGTTAAGAATTAGTACCGTGGGTACACCGACTATATTGTATTTATTTCGCAAAGCATCAACTTCCGGTGAAAGAGATTTTGTCATATCAGCTTTGAGAGCAGTAAAATTCTGAGCTTCATCAATCACGTTTTGATTCGAAAATGTTTTGGCGTCCAGTTCCTTACAGGGAATGCACCAGTCAGCGTAAAAATCTATTATGGTTCCCTTTTTACCGGAAACATTTGCCGTTAACACGTTTTCATTATAGGGTCGCCAGTTTATTGAAGCGCTCTCCGAAGGGATCAAAGTGTAAACAGCAACAACGATTAGTAACACAGAAAAGGCTATTTTAAATATTTTGAATCCTTTTACGTTTCGTGCATACTTTTCAATAAATAAAATGTAAACTGCAGTGATTAACATAAATACAGGAAGTACGTAACCTGAAATTGTTTTAGGTAATAACGGAAGCAAATAATAAAGCGCCATTCCTATAAGGATAAAACCAAAAACGTGCTTTACTGCTTCCATCCACTCACCTGCCCTCGGTAGATTTTTTATCTTACCTGAGAAAATTGCCAGGAATAAATAAGGCAAACCGAGCCCGAGCGCCAGAACAAAAAACATCAGGAAGCCAAAAAAAGGATCACCTTTTGTAGCAACGTAAGTTACTAATCCAAGTACAAAAGGACCGATACACGGTGCGGCAACAATTCCCATTGTAAGTCCCATAAAAAATGCGCCGAACATTCCGCCTTTTGCTCCACCAGCCTTCGCTACAAGAGCATCGGGCAATTTGAATTCATAAACCCCGAACATGCTTAGAGAAAGTACCACAAAAATTAAAACGATAAACAAAATGACATAGGTATTTTGCAAGAGTGAACCGAAAACAGCACCACTTAAAGCAGTAACTACCCCAATCACAGAATAAGTAAGCGCCATTCCAACTACAAAAAGCAATCCCATCATAAAAAGTCTTTTTGTACTTCCTTCAGCCTGTCCACCGAAATATCCAACTGTAATCGGAATCAAAGGATAAACACAGGGGGTAAGATTCAAAGCCAATCCACCAAGGAAAACCAAAAGTAGTCCAATCAGCAAACCGTGAGATTCAAGCGATGAAGTAATTGAATTATCATTTCCTGTAGAAACGGAACTGACGGTATTTCTTATTTCAAGTTTTACATTTTTGAATATATCCTGGTTAACCTCTGAAACAGAGGCCTTATCATTCGTAACAACAACCTGCAAAGTATCAGAAACAGAGGTTGGAGCCAGGCAAGTACTATTGTTGCAGCTTTGGTAATCTAATTTTACTATTAATGAATAGGTTCCGGGTTGAATATCAGTCGGCGCCTTAAGTACACCGCCTATGAAAACTTCACCTTCCCAAACTGAAAGAGGTTTATCCGAAAAACTTAGTTTAACTTCCTGCGGTTCAGGATAAACAACATTTTCAAGATTAAAAAACCCTTTACCGGGATTTATTACTGATAACTTTGTAGGAATTAAGAATTCTTCATTTGGTTTATTTGAATTTATATGCCATCCGTCTTTAATGTCAACTTTTAAGGCTAATTTAAAAGCGTCCCCCGATATGACTTTATCAACGGAAAGATAAGATTTAACATCTACTTTTGGTTCACTATTACCAAACTGTGAATATGATGTTTTTGTGAGTATTAATATAAATGCTATTGTTAAAATTTTTACCAGACTTTTCATGTGAATTTAACTAGTATGTTTATTTTTGAATTTATAACTATTTATTTCCTCCACGCCTGTACAATCGGAAATCTTCTCCCATACCCAAAAGCCTTTGTAGAAACTCTGAGTGCAGGCGGAGCCTGAAATCTCTTATATTCGTTTTTGTCTATCATACTCAATATTTTTTTGACGAGATTTTTATTTTCCATTACTTCTGCAATCTCGTTAAACTCTTTATTTTCTTCAAGGTACATTTTCAATATCGGATCCAAAACTTTGTATGGAGGAAGTGTGTCTTCATCTTTTTGATTTTCTTTTAGCTCAGCAGACGGAGCTTTTTTTATTATTTCATAAGGAATAATTTCCTGTTTCCTGTTTATATAATGAGCAAGTCGATAAACATCAGTCTTATATACATCAGCTATTACTGCAAGTCCACCGCACATATCTCCATATAATGTACAGTAACCCATCGCCATTTCAGATTTATTACTGGTTGCTAATAATAGATAGCCAAGCTTGTTTGAAATTGCCATTAATAACAAGCCGCGTAGTCTCGCCTGTAGGTTTTCCTCAGTTACATCCCCCCTCTTTTTTCTAAAGACCGGAGAAAGAGATTTCATTACCGTGGTAAATGGTGATTTGATTGAAACAATATTAGAAGAAACGTCCAGTACATTTATAAGTTTTTGTGCATCTTTTTTACTACCGCGTGACGAAAATATTGATGGCATCATAACTACATGCACATTTTTCTTTCCCAAAGCTTGCGTAGCAATATATGTAACAATCGCCGAATCAAGCCCACCGCTTAAACCGATTAAAGCTTCTTTAAAACCCTGCTTTCTGAAATATTCTTTAACTCCATAAATCAATGCATTAAGAACTTCTTCTTCAAAACTTCCCTCTGTTTCGTGGATTGGATGGTAGGATTCTTTTGTTTCAAAAATAAAATAGTCTTCTGAGAAAGCTTCTCCAAGACAGACCAGCTCGCCTTTCGAATCGAAACACATGCTCGCTCCATCAAAAATAAGATCAGTTTGTGCTCCTGCACAGCAAACGTAAGCTAAAGGAACTTTATTATCTTTAACCAGAACCGATAACATTTCCTTCCTGGATTTTCTTTTTCCATAAGCATAAGGACTTGCAGAAATATTAATCAGGACCGTTGCACCTTTCTTTATTAATTTATTAACAGGATCATCTTTGTAACGCCTGACATGCCAGTAATCCGCATCGTTCCAGATATCTTCACAAATTGATACTCCCAGTTTTTCCCCTTTGAACTCGTGAATAAATATTTCTTTTGCCGGATCGAAATATCTCATTTCATCGAATACATCATAGTTTGGTATTAAAGATTTGTGTTGAACGAATTGTATTTTGCCTTTGTAACAAAGTACCGCTGAATTATGAACATCCGTTCCGATATTATCATCATCTTCTGTAATTGATCCGAACAACAAACCTGTATTTCCGGTTTTGGATGCTATTTCTTCAGCAGCTTTAATAACTGTGTTTCGAAATTCTTTTTTTTCTATCAGGTCCAGCGGCGGATAACCAAGGAGTGATAATTCAGGAAAAATTACAAGGTCGGCACCGTCTGCTACGCCTTTTTCATATCCTTTAATTATTTTGGCTTTATTATTATCAATATCGCCGATTATTGTATCTATTTGACAAAGCGCAATTTTCATATTTTAATTTCGTTTAGGTAAAAATATGAAAGGTTGCCTCGTTTTACAAAAAATTAGAGTTGAAATTACACCGCTGATTTATCCTGTAACCCGAATTAACAGGAAAACAGCCGATAATAACATTATTCGTGTATCTTGCTCTAAATTTGTTAACATTAGGTCAGTAAAAAGAGAAACAATTTCGGAGAGTCGAAATGACGAAGAAATGGTATCGCTCAAGAAAAGATAAAATGATTGGCGGAGTTGCTGGCGGCCTCGCTGAATATTTCGATATTGATCCGACAATAGTCAGGCTTCTTTTTGTTGCCGGTCTTTTTATGGGTGCCGGTTTTCTTGTTTATATAGTACTGTGGATAGTAGTTCCTGAAGAACCGTATGGTTTGGATTATTCCCAACAAAACAATGCAGATTCTGAGAATAGAGTTCAGGGTGAGCAAAATGAAACTTCGGATCAGACAAAGACGTATCATAAACAAAATCGTACTCATATTTTCGGAGCGATTCTCATAATTCTCGGAGTACTTATATTATTGGATAATTTTGTTCGTTTTCATGCTTTTTGGCCTCTGCTATTAATACTGGTAGGAGTTGGTATTCTTCTTAAATCAAGGTATGATTAAAATAAAGGAAGAGAGTTTTTTATGAAATCCAAACATTTTTTCTGGGGTGCATTATTTATCTCTCTCGGAGTATTAATTCTGTTAAACAATTTTTATTATTTAAATTTTGGCTGGAGTGATCTCTGGAAATTCTGGCCTGTTGTTTTAGTACTCTTGGGACTTACAATTGTTGTTAAAAATATTTATTTCAAAGGAGTGCTGGCGACAGGTTCGGGTATTTTATTAGCCTTTGTAATTTTTGCTACGTTTAAAGCAAGTACAGATATTTTTACGGATAATTTTGATTGGGATTCAAGAGACTTTAATATTTCTATTAATAATTCGGATAATATCAGGGAATACCATGATACCTATAACTCCGCAATTAAAGAAGCCAGGTTTCATTTTGAAAGCGGTGCAGGCACTTTTGTTATCAGAAATTCAACTCCCGACTTAATTTCTGCCAAATCAAGCGGAATTGATTATGATTTTAGTGTCAATAAAAATTTGGATGACCACAGAGCAGATATTTTATTTTCAGCACAGGAACACCACTTCAGATTCAGACATGGGAGACTTAGAAATAAGGCTGAAGTTTCATTAAATACAAATCCGGTTTGGGATCTTGATCTCGAAGTAGGAGCTGCTGCCACTGATTTTGATCTGCATCAATATAAAACCAGAAAAGTTAACGTAAGCATGGGCGCTGCCTCTTTGAAATTAAAATTAGGTGCAAATGTAGATGTCTCTAACGTAAGTATCGATGGAGGAGCTTCTTCTATTGATGTTTATGTCCCTGAAAGCGCCGGGTGTGATATTCGTACAGATATTTCACTATCTTCAAAATCTTTTGATGGATTTAATAAAATGAGTGATGATCATTACCAGACATCAAATTTTGATAGCGCAAAGAATAAAATTTATCTGAATATCACTACAGGTGTTTCTTCGGTGAGAGTGATGAGAACAAGTTATTAGTTTTTTCACTTTCTGATTTCCTTTTTTTTCTTTTGCGTTCTCAATGGCTTTGGTTTCCAGAGATATTT
>CAZQQD010000143.1:0-5241 GCA_964595355.1 uncultured Ignavibacteriaceae bacterium
GTAACCCTCCGGTTAACAGCCGGATGCTCCACCATTGAGCTACTGCGGAATATTTTCTTATAGGGAAGAACAAAATTACAGACTGTGGATTTGTTTGTCAAGTAAATATATCCCAGTGCTCACTGTTTTAGCATTGTTCGGCTTTAAGTGGATAACATATAAATAACCCTGATTCAGCTATTTCACAATCTCCTGTTTATCAAGTTCATCGTTAGTAAACTTAATTTCATCTTTTGCATATGTGGATTGCAAAAAGTTTAATATTTATAATATTAGGTTTTCTTATTCTATAAAAAAGATTATCTTTTATGATAGTCATACTAGTTATATTTTTTGTAGTAAAACATCATTATTTAGGCTACTTGATACCAGAAGGGCAAAATAGAATTTATAAACAATTTTCAGAACCTGAAATTATTGAGAAAATAAATGCTGGTGATACCAAAATTTTCGAAGCTTTATTCAGGGAATATTATTACAACCTTTGTCGATTTACAGCGGCGCTTATTAAATCTTCATCAGTGGCAGAGGATATTGTACAGGAAGTTTTTGTAAAAGTATGGGAGAACAGGGCAAAGCTAAGTCCAGTTGGATCGCTAAAGACTTATCTTTACCGTGCATCAAAGAACCGGGCGCTGAATTACCTAAAACATTTGGAAATTGTAAATAATTGGGCAGAAGTATCCTGCGAAAAAATCTCCACAAAATCGTCTGATCCGGAAAATGAGTTCCTTAAGAAAGAACTTTTTTCTTCAATTAATGATGCAGTCAAAAAACTCCCGGAAAAATGCAGGACAATTTTTATTTTGCAACGAAAGGAAGGACTTACCTATAAGGAAATCTCTGAAGTTCTCAATATTTCTGTAAATACTGTTGAGACACAAATGGGGCGTGCTCTTAAAAAATTGAGGAAAATAATGTTTCCATATATCTCTTCACTCCTAATTATCATTTCTGCAGCAATAATTTTTTGAAAAAAACAGAATAGATTGTAGCGGTAATTTTCATTTGAGTTGTTTATAATATATAAAGCGTCAAAATCAGCGTTTTTTACTATGTATGATAAGATAAACTGGGATTTGTTAGCAAAATATCTTGCTGGTGAATGTACTGTGGAAGAAAAATCGCTTGTTGAAAACTGGCTTGCTGCAGATCCTTTAAATGAAGAATTGTTCGAGTATCTGAAATCTGTCTGGGAAACCTCAGGGGCGGAATCAATGCAATGGGATGTTGATGATGCCTGGCAAAAAGTTGCGGCGAGAGTAGGAATATCTTCACGGGGATTTATGCTGAGAAAGAGTTTGCCGTCGAGCTTTGCTAAGAAAAAGAGTAAACGACTATCGGTAAAATTTATCAGTTCTCTGGCTTTGATTATTAGTTTGGCATGTTTCGCTTATATCTATAAAATTAGTAATGATCAGTTTCAAGTTAGTCCTTCAATATATAAACCTGCTTTACATGAAATGATTACGGGGAAAGGTCAGAGAGCCAGGCTGAAATTTTCTGATGGCTCAGAAGTGATTCTGAATTCAGCTAGCAAGATAAAATTTCCTAACAAATTTTCCGGTAAAAAAAGAATGGTATATCTGGATGGAGAAGCGTATTTTAAAGTAGTACATAATGAAAATTTTCCTTTCCAGGTAAAAATTTCAAGTGGTACAATAAAAGATATCGGGACTGAATTTAATGTTAAGGCCTGGAAGCAGGATGGAACTGTTGATGTAACTGTTAAGGAAGGGAAAGTTGCTGTTTTATCTGAAAATGAAAAACACAACAAAATAGTTTATTTATCAAAAGGACAATCATCTAAACTCACTGAAACAGGGGTATTCACACAACCTGAAAGTGTAAATATAGAAAGAAAGTTAGGATGGCTGAAAGGAAATCTATACTTTGAAAATTCAACCCTAAATGATGTTTTTAAAATGATTGACCGTTCATACGGTTTTAATTGTACTATTGAAGATTCGGCGTTACTATCATTACACTTAACTGCAAATTTTAGCGAAGAACCTGTAAAGAATATTGCAAGAATTATTGCTTTGGCATTAAATCTTGATTATAAATTTACCAAGGAAGGATGTTTTTATTATCCGGGCAAAAAATTTCAAATCAAAAATAGAAAGAAATTGAAATTATAATTTTCTAACTCGGTGGGAAAGGACTATGCACGTACTTTTAAGTAAACTGAAAATAATAATAAAATACTTGTTCGTACTTTTTACATTTTGTCTTTTTATTCCTGTAAATGCTCAAGTGAATAACAAAATTGGTGGTAGTAATTTTGGAGGTTACGCACTCAATAGCAACACTGGCGAGCTTTCTGAAGGGGGGAAAGCATATTTATTCCAAATCATTCATATTTCTCTGGATAATATACCTCTTAATGTGGTATTAGAAAAAATTACAAAGAGGACAAAAATAAACTTTTCATATAGTTCTGATATGCTCCCTTCTAGAATGATAGTTAGAGTAAATGAGAAAAATATATCTGTGCAAAACCTTCTCGATGAAATTTTTCATGATACTAATATTGAATGGCTTCCAAGAAGAAATAAACAGGTTATATTGCGCGTTAATGATGATAAAGGAAACGCTACCGATGGAATAGGTACGTTACGCGGTAATGTCGTAGATTCTACAAATGGTGAAGTGCTTGCATTCTGTAACGTAATGCTTAAAGAAATTAAGCGCGGTGCGTCTACAGATTTGCACGGCTATTTTAGGATACACGGCATACCTGCAAACAAAACCTATACTTTGTTGGTATCTTATGTCGGCTATAAATCAAAGGAACTAAAAGTTTTTATTGCCCCAAATAAAATTACCGATGTTAAAATTGAGCTAAGTCCCACAGCAGTAGAGATAGGAGCGGTAGAAAAGGTAGGTGAGAGAATTATTGAAAAAAATGCAACAGATATCGGCTTGCAAAGAATTTCAGTTAAAGATCTTGAAGCAATGCCCAAAGGTGTAGAGACAGATGTTTTCAGAACAATACAATACCTGCCGGGGGTACAGTCTACCGGCGATGTATCTGCACGGTATTACGTTCGTGGTAGCGCAAGTAATGAAAATCTTGTTTTACTAGACGGTGTTACCTTATATAACCCTTTTCATGCACTTGGTATATTTAGCGTTATTGATCCGGATATGATAAGTAATGTGGAATTTTATAAAGGTGGATTTACCGCAGAATACGGGGGTAGATTGTCGTCGGTGCTTAATGTAATTACTAAAGACGGTAATAAAAAGAATTTTGGCGCCAGTGCTACTTCAAGTTTTATTACAGGAAAAGCTTTAGTTGAAGGTCCAATACCACATGGGTCTTTTTTAGTTGCAGGACGTAAAAGCTACAACACAAGTATTCTAAGAAAGTTCTTAAATAATAAAAATGTACCAATTGATTTTTATGATGCGGGATTTAAACTAAATTATTCTAATCCTAATTTTATAAAAGGCAGCAAATTTATTTTACATGGTTTTATGAGTGGAGACAACATTACCAGCGATGACCCTAAACAGGAGAATATTGATTGGTCAAATAAAATGTTTGGATTAACATGGTTCCGGGTTACAGATACTCCATTATATTATGAGATTCAATTTTCCTGGAGTAATTTTGATGGCAATGTAGATTCCAAATTAAGTAGTGCTAAGCCTAAATCAAATACTATAAATGATATATCGCTTAACATGCAATTTAATTACATCTATGATAGTAAAAATGAACTAGCTATTGGTCTTGATGTAAAAGATGTAGATACAAAATTATTATTACAGAATTTAGTTGGAGCTACTTCGGATGTAGGATCGCACGGTACCAACATCAGTATTTTTGGAAAATTTAAATTGCTTCAAAATGATAATTTTGGCTTGGATATTGGCTCAAGATTTAATCTTACCACCTTGACTCAAAGTGAAAATAATTCGTATTTATTAGAACCAAGAGTTAGTGCAACTTACCGGTTATTTCCCTGGCTAGCTCTGAAAGGAGCTTGGGGTATTTATAGACAAGAAATGACAACCTTATCTGATGAAAATGAAGTTATTTCATTATTTGAACCATGGATTATCTCTCCATCGTATTTGCCTGTTACTTCTGCAATTCACTATACAATTGGAATGAAAGCAAACTTTACTGATCATTTTACAGCAGATATTCAAGGATATTATAAGGTTCTGCATAACATTCCAACAGTTAATGACAATAAAATTGACGATTCAGATCCTGACTTACTTCCCGCAAGCGGACAATCTTATGGATGGGAGTTCTTGCTAAACTATAATAAGGAACCAATTAGTTTAACTGCTTCATATTCATTGGGCTGGGCCTATAAACACTTAAATGGTTGGACTTATTACCCCAGGTATGATACTAGGAATATGGTAAATTTAACAGGAGTTGTTAATCTTGGAAGTGGTTGGCAGTTTAGTGCAATGTGGGTATACAATACAGGGAGACCATTCACACAATCCTGGGGCTATTACGATAAATTTTATTATGGTGACTTAAATAACTCTGGTTCTCTGCTTGAAAATTATAGACCATACTCAATACTTGCCGACAAGAATTTAGCAAGGCTTCCAGAATACCATAGGTTAGATATTAGTCTTACAAAAACATTTGTTTTATCGTGGATAAAATTTGATCTGGATGCAAGTATAATAAACGTATATAACCGTAAAAATATTTTTTATTTCGATAGACATACTGGAAAAAGGATAAATATGCTTCCATTTTTACCAACCGCTACATTGAAGGTAGAATTATGAAAAGGGTTATTCTAAATAGTATTTTATTATTTTTAGTAATAATCGGAACATATTCCTGTAATGATGTAGTAAATCCAAATGCTCCTTTTAGGGTGAGATTTATTCTCAATGGAATAATAAGGAGTGACACATCATATCAAGTGGTTACACTATCTCGTAGTTATCAGCCTGATAATAATGACCCCTTGACTTATAAAGAAGATCCAGCAGTTGTAAATGCTGAAGTTAATATTTACTATAAAAACGAACTGTATCATATGAGAGATACCAGCATTACACGAACTGATTCATCACATTATACTTCACCACTACATTTTTACTATAATAATCAGTTAAAACCAGGACCAAATGAAGATATTGAAATTGATGCATTATTACCCAATGGCCTGTTACTTCAATCTGTAACTACAACACCTGATGTTCAGGAACCAGGTTTTTTTGATCTTTCAAGTGATTCACTTATTTCAA
>CAZQQD010000144.1:0-5004 GCA_964595355.1 uncultured Ignavibacteriaceae bacterium
CTAACTATTACTTATACTGCACACATAATTTTTAGAATTCACGTATATATGCAGACGCCTGCAGGTATATGTTCCAATTCCTTTTAATTCTTCCCCAAATCAAAGATTTTAAAAATATACTCTGCATATCTATGTTCCTTCAGGTTTTCAGTCTAACAGCATTACCTTTCGAAAGGCTCCCCTTGCCAGGATTGTATTTGGCGAGCCAAATAAAGTTAACAAATATTTATTTCATTAGCACCATCATTTTGCTTTCAGCTTTTCCACCGGCGTCAATTCTGTAAATGTAAAAACCGGAAGCGACTAAAATTCCGTTGGAATCCTTTCCATCCCATTTAACTTTGTGTGTTCCGCTTGTTTGGTATGCATCTAAAATGGTTCTTAATTCTTTTCCGAGTCCGTCATAAATTCTTATTGTAACCTGCGCTGGTTCTGGCAGAGTGTACTCTATTGTTGTAGACGGATTAAACGGATTCGGATAATTCTGTGAAAGGAAAAAATGTTTTGGCTGTGTCTTTGTTTCTTTTACAGCAGTTGCGTTTTGCTTGCTGTATTTATAAACAGTTTGACCAGAAGCATAACCCAGTGTATCTCCGAAAAACTGAAAACGGTTTATTTGTTCTCCAATGTCAACTGTTTGCCAGGTGTCGCCACCATCAGCTGTAAATTTCTCTGTTGCCCTCGCTGCTGTCCATCCTGTGTTTTGATTTATAAAACCTATACCTTCGAGATCGTCAATGCCACTTATATTTTTTTGAATCCAGCTAAGGCCACCATCGGTTGTTTTAACTACACTGGCAGAATTAAAATTCTCAACAGAGACGTAACCAGTCATTGGCGTAGGGAAATTAATTTTCCATCCCCACTCTGGCGTGTTTGTGCCGGTATATCTTGTAACCCAGGTGTTTCCGCCATCAGCAGTATAAAGCACAACAACTTTAGTAGTTCCGGTATTAGGATTAAAGACGGCGTTTGGCGAACCGCCGACAACAAATCCGGAATCTTTATTTACAAAGTAGCAGTCGATAAGGTTTGTTGCGTAGCTACTCATATCTATTGATTGCCAGTTTGTTCCTCCGTCTGTTGTTTTTATAATAACTGCAGGACCATCGTAGGCACCTGACCCATAAACAATATTTTTATTTACAACAAATAATCCGCAAATTCTTTTGGGTGAAACAGGCGAAGTAGGGATATTTGTTACAAGGTTCCAATTTTTACCGCTGTCAGTTGTATGATATAATAATTGAGTGTTATCAAGAGTACCAGCCCAACCGTTTAATGAGTCGGCAAACTTTACACATCTAAAATATGCGCTGATTTGTAGTTGCATTGTCCACGAATTTCCACCATTTGTGGTTCTAAAAATCTGTCCGCTGCTGTTTACTGCCCATCCTAAGTTTGGATTAACAAACGAAATATCGTCATATCTGGCCGCAGTCGGTAAATTCGGGTCAGCAACATCCCAATTGTATGTTTGGCTAAAAGATATAATCGATAACAAAAATAAAAGAGAAATTATTTTTAAACATTTATTTAACAAGGTTTACCCATAATTATTTTTCTTCTTTGAAAAAGATTAGTAAAAAAATACCGATATTTCAACTTTATAATATATAGTAATTTTTCAAATCTAGTTTACATATTAAAAAAATTTTTTGAAAAACAAACAGAATTATATAATGGCTGATATAATATCTAACAAACAAATTTACTCAATTTTTCAGCTTTTATTGAAAAATAAAAAATTATTTAATAAAAAAGATACGGCAGCAGTTTTCTATGATTTGTCTTTTCTCGAAAAAAGGATTAATGAACTGAAGAGAACCTTTCCTAAAAACTCTTTGCATGCGATTGCTATAAAGGCTAATCCGCTTCTGGCAAATTTGAAGTTCATTAAAAAACTAAATGTTGGTGTTGAAGCTGCATCTTTACCGGAAGTACATTTAGCCTTAAAAGCAGGCTTTTCACACAACAAAATAATATTTGATTCACCAGCAAAAACCAGGGGGGAAATTTCTTTTTCACTGAAAAATGGGATTAATATTAATGCAGATTCTTTAGATGAACTTAGGTTAATAAAACAGTTATTAAAAAGTATTCATACGAAAAGTAGAATAGGAATCAGAGTTAATCCTCAGGTTGGCATTGGTAGAATTGCTGAGACAAGTGTAGCGGGTGAATATTCTAAATTTGGTGTACCAATAAAAGAATACGGAAAAGAATTACAACAGTTCTTCCTTGAGAACGACTGGCTTCGAGGAGTTCATCTTCACATAGGCTCCCAGGGAATTAGATTGAACATGTTGCTGAAAGGTGTAAAGACAGTTTATGATTTTACACAAGATACAAATAATTTATTGTTACAAAATTCTAAAAAGCCAATTGATTATTTTGATATTGGCGGAGGCCTACCGGTCTCTTATTATCCAAATATTAAACCAGTTACCATTAGAGAATATTGTAAGAGATTAGAAAAAACGTGCCCGGGGTTATTTACAAATAAATTCAAGATTATAACCGAATTTGGAAGATACCTTTATGCAAATTCGGCGTGGGCTTTGAGTAGAGTAGAATATGTAAAAGAGAATAGAAAAATAAAAACAGCAGTAATTCATCTTGGGGCAGATATGTTCCTCAGGAAAGTATATATGCCTGATAAATGGCATCACGAAATTTTTGTTTTGAATAAAGATGGAACAATTAAGCGGGGACGAAAACAAAAATACGTAATTGCAGGTCCTCTGTGTTTTGCAGCCGACGTTCTGGCTAAAGGGATTTTATTACCAAGAATTAAACCTGGCGATTATATTGTTATTAAAGATGTGGGTGCATATACAATGAGTATGTGGTCTAGGTATAATAGCAGACAAATACCTAAAATAATTGGCTACAAAAAAGACGGGAAGGAATTTAGTATATTAAAGGAGCGTGAAAGCATTAAAAAGATTCTTGACTTCTGGAGCTGATTGTACTTCATAATTTTATAATTTTTATTCAAGTATTAGCAGATGAATTATTTTAATTCAGATATTTTTACCTATAAAAAGAATAATTTCTTTTGTGAAGATGTTTCGTTAAAAGCTATTTTGGAAACAGCTGAGACTCCTGTTTACGTGTACAGCAAAAGATATTTTGTTGAAAGATATACAGAGTTTTCGGATGCTTTTAAAGAAATTAATCACAGAATATTTTTCTCTGCAAAATCAAATTTTAATTTAAATGTAATTCGGATTTTTGCAAATTGTGGCAGTGGTGTAGATGTAAATTCTGCAGGTGAACTTTTCCGTGCTACTAAAGCGGGAGTAAATCCACAAGATATTATTCAAACAGGCGTTGGGAAAACAGAAGATGAAATTAGATATGGGATCGAACAGGGTGTTAAATTAATAAAGGTAGAATCATTTGATGAAATATCTCTGATTGATAAAATTGCAGGTAAACTTAATAAAAAAATTGAAGTAGCATTAAGAGTTAACCCGGATGTTGATGCTAAAACCCATCCTTATATTTCAACCGGTTTATCAGAAAATAAATTCGGGGTTAGTTCTGGTGAAGCTGTCAAGATTTATAAGGTAGCATGCCGGCTTAAAAATGTTTCATTGACCGGAATTGATATGCACATTGGTTCTCTCGTTTCAACTGTTTCTCCATATCTTGAAGCTGTGGATAAGCTCTCTGAAATATTTTTTCAGGTCAGAGATAATGGGATTTATCTAAAACATTTCGATATTGGTGGTGGAATGGGAGTAAACTATAATGATGGTACACCTTTTAATATAAAGGAATTTGCAGAGTTGTTAATTCCAAAATTCAAAAAGTTGAATTGCGAAATTTGGTTTGAGCCGGGTAGATACTTAACTGCAAACGGCGGTGTGCTTATAACAAAAGTACTCTTTATAAAAAGAAATGAAAATAAGAAATTTATAATTATAGATGCAGGAATGAATGATCTTTTGAGACCAAGCCTCTACGGCTCTTATCACTATATTCAACCTGTCGAAAAGAATGATTTCCGAAGGGAAATTGTTGCTGATGTGGTTGGTCCGGTTTGCGAAAGCAGTGATTTCCTTGCTAAGGAAAGAAATATAGCAGAGGTACAACCCGGAGAGTACCTGGCGCTAATGTCAGCAGGAGCTTACGGTATGACAATGTCATCTAACTATAATGCGAGAAGAAGACCACCGGAAGTAATAGTTGATAAAGATAAATTTTATGTTACCAGGGGCAGGGAAAGTTTTGAGTATTTGTTATTTGATGAAAAAATAATAGAAGAACTTCACAAAAAATAAATATTATTCTCTGCATAATTTACTTAGCTTGGTTAGGTTAGTATTTTCGCCGAGTGCAATTAATTTATCATCATTTTCAATAATAGTTGAAGATTTGGGGTTGTAAATATATCCGCCTTTCATTTTGTTTATTGAAACAATTATAATATTCAGATCTTTTCTGATCGGCGATTCAGCTAAAGTTTTTCCTATCAATTTTGACTTTTCACTAACTGCAAATTCTTCCATGCTCAGATCAGCGCTTCTTTCGCGGGCAACAACATCGATAAATTCAATTACACCGGGTCTCAAAAGAAGTTCAGCCATTCTGCTTCCACCAATTTCGTAAGGCTTGACAACTCTGTTAGCGCCTGCTTTTTTCAACTTTGATTCCGTTTCTTCTTCCACAGCGCGTGCTACAACGTACAAATTCGGATTTAATACTTTTGAAGATAACGTTGTAAATACATTTTCAGCATCAGTTGATAACACAGCTACAAGTCCCTTTGCTTTAGTAACACCGGCGGTTGTTAAAACTTCGTCACTTGTGGCGTCACCGTTGAGGTACAAATAATTCATATTAATCAACCTGTCAATTTTATCAGGCTCATTGTCAATTACAATAAATTTAACTTTAGCTGATGTTAATTCTTCACATATATATCTGCCCATTCTTCCATAACCGCAAACTATATAATGGTCATTTAATTCTTCCAGTTTTTTACTCATTCTT
>CAZQQD010000145.1:0-5002 GCA_964595355.1 uncultured Ignavibacteriaceae bacterium
CACGGGAATAAATTCCCACAGGATTTTAAGTCCTGTGCGTCTACCAATTCCGCCATCCCGGCAAACTTGTAGTATTTACGCAAAAATTCAAGCTATTTTAGCTTGTAAATATAGAGAAACAGCCTAATTTTTGCAATAATAATGAAAGGATTTGATTAAATGAAGTAGATTATTTTTAATCAAAATAACTAGTTAAACAATGCACCAAATCAGTCTATATTCGCATGGATTTTCAACAACGGAATAAAATCAGTTCCTCGATTTAGATTGCCTGTATTCGTGAATCAAGATATCTTGTATTTTTTGCATCTCAGGGACTCTGCCCTGTAAAACAACTTTATCATTGACCACTAGGCTGGGTGTATGAGTTATACCATATTTATTGATTTGTCGATTATCTACAATTTCTTCTACTTTAGTTCGAATTTTAAGAGCCTTAACTGCCCCTTTTGTCCTGTCAAGAAGAGGCTTTGAATCAACTGTATTTTTATGGAGTACTTTTACTTTCATTTTTTCCTCATCCAAAGAAGGTTATATGTAAAGATTCAATCCTTATGCCAGTTTTATAAGCAATTAGGATGAAAATTTCAACACTAATCCAGATGAGTTCAAAAAAATATCCAAATATTGAAAATTATATTAATGGAAGCTCTTAATAATGAGAATGGCTTTAGCTTATCTTTTTCTTTTCTTTATATGCAGGGTTTTTTCTCGTTCACAATACTTATTGATCGCCTCATAAGCATCAAAATAACCAAGATCACCAGCGGTTTTTAAGTCTCTGCAACCATCTTTTTTATTTTTAAGGGCAATATAATCGAGTCCTCTTCGATAGTAAACTTTTGCTTCTTTAGGATTAGACTCCAGTATTTGCGTAAAATCTCTTATTGCCTCAGAATAATTATTTAACATATTATTAGCTTCTGCCCGCATAAAGTAAAGTTGGTTGTTATCCGGCTCCAGAGAGAGAGCTTTAGTAAAATCTGAGATTGCGCCCTTGTAATCACCCATTATCCCTTTATCGGTACCGCGGTTTATATATGCATTTATATCAGTTGAATCAATTCCAAGTGCTGTCGTAAAATCGTCAATTGCTCCAAGATGATCATCAAGGTCCGCTTTAACATTACCTCTATTTATATAAATTTTTTTGTCAGTCGGATTTAATTTCGCTGCTTGATTGTAATCCTCCAACGCTCCCTCGGGATCATTTAACTTTGATTTATCATATGCCATACTAAAGAAAAGTGCCTCGTTATCAGGAAGATAGTTTTTAGCTTTTTCCAGATCTTTTAATGATAACTTATATTGTTCTGTAAGTAATTCGCTTATTCCTCTTCCAAGATATGCTTCACCTAAATCAGGGTTAAGAGCGAGGGCAATTGTATAATCGTTTATAGCAGACAAGTCTCTGTTTAACATACTTTTTGACTTTGCTCTGCCATAGTAAGATAATGCATCATTCGGATTAAGATCAATTGCTTTAGAATATGTTATAATGGCGGTTTCGTATTTAGCACTATTATATTCCTTTGTTCCCTGATCATAATAATCGGGATTTGATGAAGAACAGGAAAGACTTAACAGAGAACCCAACAAAAATAAACTTAGAAACAATACTTCATTTTTCAATTCCAAATATTCCTGTTTTATAAATTATTATTATGTCATTTTTACCAAGTGCTTTTAATCATTTCAAACTTCTTGAAACAGACCTAGCTTCAGAAAGTGTATTAAAATATCCAATCCTGACTCTATAGAAAGTCCTATTAAATTTATTAACAAAAGCTTTTTGGACGAAAGCGTTAATTCCTTTCTCTTTCAATTTAGAGACAACTTTTTCGGCTTTAACCTCAGTACTCCAGGAAGAAAGCTGTATAACGAACTGAGTACCGTCAGACCAAATATTTTTTTCAATTTCATTTTCCTTAGCCAAACTATAAACATGAAAAGGATGTTTAGTCGTTTTTTTATTTACCTGAGATTTTTCTGCTTCAATATTTTTATTTATCTCTGGTTTCTGCTTTTCTCCGTTTATTTTACATCCATTACTGTCAACTGAAATACCAATCTGGGTACCTGGGCATTTATCAAGATAGTCCGGTACACCATCTGCATCTGAATCTTTTGGACATCCGTCAATAGTAACATCTATTCCGTAAGGTGTTCCTTCACATTTATCTATATTGTCAGGCACCCCATCAAAATCAGTGTCTGTTTCATTTTCCTCATTTGACGATAGTGCAAAAGAAACACCAATTGAACCAGTAAAAAAATAGTCACTCTTGGAACCCTGAACATTAAATCCATCAAGCAGATCGTATTGACCGGTATTAAATCCAAAACTTGCATTAAGTATAAAGTCTTTAGTTAGATATGAATGGAAGCCGATTTCTGCGTTATAGATCAGTTCTGTTAAACTTCCTACATTTCCATTTGCATAAGGAAGTTGTACTCCATTGGCATCTTTGGGAGTATACCAGAGGTTGGATATTCCTCCGAACAAGTATGGCATAAATCCAGAAGAGAAGTAATAACTATAGACTATCCCACCCCCTAGCATTGTAAAACTGGTATTAAATTTATCCGGTACAATTAACGGATCAGACCCTGATAGAATTCCCTGGCTTCCCAAAACTCTTAAACCAATGGTTGATCTGGATTTGAGATTTAAAAAATATTCAGCAGAACCTTGTAGCTGGAAATCAGGACTGAAATTGCTATAGTCAGAAGCTAAAAAAGTCTCTCCCCCTCTCAGAGTAAAGACAAACGAACCTGAGAATGGGTGGATATTATTTCTCTTCATTTGCTGAGAAAAAGAAACTTGAAATGAAATAATGATTACAAAAAATATTTTTCGCATAATTTCTCCAAATTTAAACCAGCAATTTTATTTACAAGCTTATATTCAGACTAAGATTAACAGAATAATATTTTATTTCTCACAGCCCTCTTTTTTTCTGGTATCCACTATTACCAGAATTTTCCACCCTTCGTCCCTTTTCACAAGCTGAAAAGAATCTATTCCGCAATGATGTAATTTATCGTTAAGATAAAATGAATATTCAGCCCAAACCGTAGCTATATTCTCCTTAAGTTTTAAGATTGGATCAAATAACTTTTCTTCCCATTTTTCTTTGTGCTGAAATCCAATAGCTCTTATAAATTGTTCAGCAGTTTGGGAATGAACAGACGTTTTGCCCAAAGCTTTTCCTATACTCATCAAAACAGCATTTGTATCCAAAACGGCAGAAACTAATTCATAATTACCAGTTCTCATTCCATCAAATAGCCTATTAATTGTCTGCATAACTTTAACACTGTCGTTTTGTGCAAACGATAATGATGGTATAAGAATAAAAACTAGTGAAATGAAAAATTTGATTTTGTTCATTTGTATCAGTTCTTTTCTTTCAACAGCTTTTTTACAAAATCAGTAAATCTGTCAGTAAGATTTATATAATGCTCTCCGGTTCCCGGACCTGAAAAGCCTGTATTTATTTTCCTCACCCGGCCTTTCCTATCTATAAAAATAGTTGTTGGAAAAGCCATAACTCTATTCAACATCGGAAATTTTTTACTTGCCAAATCTTTATTATTAGTTCCTGCCAAAAGTAAATCATATTTTATATTAAATTCATCACGAAATTTTTTGATCTGGCTAATAGCTTTTACTGTATCATCATAATTTTCAAACATTAAACAAATTATTTCCAGCCCCTGTTTATGGTACTTATCATAAAAAGGAGAAAGAAATCTTGCTTCATCGTGACAGTTTGGACACCAACTCCCCTCTAATGTAACAATTACAACTTTTCCCTGATATTTTTCATCAGATAATGAAACCATATTTCCATTCAAATCAGGAAAAGAGAAATAAAATTTGTTATAACCTTTTTTCAAAAAGGTCAATGAGTCAGGATCAGGAAGTTTTGCTTCCTCATTTCTATATGCAGTCCACGATTCATGATATTTAATCCCAGACCAATATCCTCCTTCGAGCTTTTTATCACTATTAAGTGTTGCTCTGAAAAGATAGGCATGCCCTCCATCAAAAGTAGAAAGATAAATTGTACTGTCTTTCACCTGTCCTTCCAGATACCTGTAATCACCAGTTGGTGTTAAAAAGGTTCCCGTAAGTTCTGATCCATTTTGATTAAACTCTCCAACAGCAGGATATGTACTTCCATCGTCTTCTTTAAAATCCACAGACCATCTGCCTGTTACATCAATATTACTTTTCGGTTTTACAAAGAACCTATAATTTGTATTTAGTCCGGCTTTAAAAGGAATTATTTGTAAAACAGCATTCGCTTTAACGAGCGTTAAATCCCCTCGTAACAGTGATCCTGAGAAATCAGCTCTTATTGTTGAGTTAAAAGATGGCAGATAAAGTGTTAAACTATCATTTTCAATTTTAACTTCATCTATTTTTATTGTTTCTTTTCCATTTAATAAATAAGCAGTTTTAATACCGCTAGAATCTTTTAGTTCAAAAAAGAAAGGAAGATCTCCACCTGCTGTTTTGAGGATTGCTCTATACTTTCCCACTGGTATATTTGAAATTGTTCGTTTCCCACAGCCTAATAATAGCAATGGAAAAATAAAAATGAAAAATTTTTTAAAAATCACAATTAGATTCTATAAAATTAAATGTGCTATAAAAAGTAAATAAAGATTGCCGAAAAGGCAATAAACTTTATGTGAACTATCACATATGCTAAAATGAAAATTTATATCCCATTAAATCTTAATTGACGGTTGTAGAGTTATAACAGTTTCTATTATATTAGTAGGCTAATTAGTGGTCATAATTTTTACATTTTTATTTTCGAGCTTTCATATGAACGCACTTGAAGTCAAACATCTGAAAAAATCATTTGGGAAAGTAGATGCAGTAAACGATGCATCTTTTGATGTGCCAGAAGGAGCAGTTTTCGGGCTTATCGGCAGAAATGGTGCCGGTAAAACTACAACGATAAGAATGATGATGAATATTTAT
>CAZQQD010000146.1:0-4922 GCA_964595355.1 uncultured Ignavibacteriaceae bacterium
TGCAGGTTATTGCGAAGTTGTAAAAGAAGGTTATCCCGATCACACACAATTTGATTCGAAGAATCCTCACTTTGATCCGAAAGCTGATCCTGCAAATCCGACCTGGGTAATGGTTGATATAAAATTTGTAAAGAAATTTAATAAGCCCGTTACACTTGAAGAAATAAAAGCAAACCCAAAACTAAAAAAAATGAGACTTGTGCAGAGAGGCAACCGTCTGTCGGTTATGCCGGTTGAAAAAAGTGAGTGGGATGAGATTTTGAAAATGGGATCCTAATTTTTATTAATGATTTTAAACCCCCTAAGATTTGACTGCCTTAATCGAATACATCAACGGCAAAATATTTTCAAATCCTTTTATCCGCCATAAATTATCTTCTCCTTTAACCATACCGGGGAAACAATTATAAAAAGAGAAAGGATATTCGTTAAAATTTTCTACTTTCAGTCCGTTATTTTTTAGTGAATTAAATACTTCATCGAGAGAGTGGTTCCAGCCGTACTCGGTCATCTCAATTCCTGCATCCTTATCTGCATAAGTTCCTTTTATTTTTTCTTCAATAGGTTTGCCGGAATTAAAATAAGAATACTTTAAGTTTTTAATTTCACTATCATACATCCAGATAACAGGATGAAACTCGGCGAGGAAAAACATTCCACCCGGCTTAAGAAAATGATTAATTATTTCCGCCCACTTGTTCAAATCAGGCAGCCAGCCTATTACACCGTACGAAGTAAAAACAATATCGAATTTTTTATCCAGTCTTTCTTTTAATTCATAAACATTTGAACAAATAAATTCAGCATCGAGATTCAGTTCATTGTTTAATTTTTTTGCAAGCTTTATTGATTCATCCGAAAAATCGATACCTGTAGCTTTTGCTCCCATTCTGGCCCAGGAGAGAGTATCCATTCCGAAATGGCATTGCAAATGCAAAAGCGATTTGTCTTTCACATTACCGAGAGCTTCTAGTTCTACAAAATTTAAAGAGGTTTTACCTTTTTTAAATTCCTCCAGTCCATAAAATTCAGACTTAGCATTTATTGTCGTTTGTTTGTCCCATAATAATTTATTTGCTTCAAAAAATTTATTATTCATCTATATTATATTTCTTTTCTCATTTCAAAGTGTGAGATAGAACCGAAAAGTGTGTGTGATTGTTTAATGACTTTATATCCACGCTTTTCATAAAATTTGACTGCAGAGTTCCGTGCATTCATTATAATATATTTAGCCCCTTTTTCTTTTGCTTTTCCTTCAAGTTCTGCTAAAACCAACGCGCCTATTCCCTTGCCTCTTTGATTTTCTTCAACCGCCATATACCTGATTTGTGCTTCATCGTTGCTATTCAAATGAATACGACCAATTCCAACAGGTATTCCTTTGCTTTCACAAACCATCATGTGAATCGCTGTCTCTTCTTTATCGTCTTTCTCGCTTCCCTTCGGTTGATTCCAGGGTGCGCGAAGAATTCTCCAGCGAAGGTCATAATATTTTTCAAATTCTTTAGGAGTCTTTGGTTGTGTAATTATCATATAAAAACAATAGAACGCGGATAACGCAGATTTTACGGATTTACGCTGATTAAATCTGCGATTATCTGCTTAATCGGTGTAATCCGTGTGCTATTTTTTTTATTCCTCTAATAAATTTTCATCATCATCAATCAAGGTTTGAGGAAGTGTTTTAGAAGCCTTTGCACCCAGTTTTCTTATCTTTTCAGCACTATTTAAAAGATTTCCACGACCGGTGCTCAATTTTTTCATCGCATCCGAATAGGCGCTTTGAGTTTGTTCAATCCTGCTGCCAATAGTTTGCAAATCTTCTACAAATCCGACAAACTTATCGTAAAGCGCACCGCTCTGTCTTGCAATCTCAATCGCATTTTTATTTTGATTTTCCTGTCGCCATATGCTGGCAATTGTACGCAGTGTTGCAAGAAGAGTAGTCGGGGAAACTATCACAATATTTTTATCATACGCTTCCTGGAAAAGGCCGTTATCATTTTGTAAAGCCAGACTGAACGCCGGTTCAATCGGTAAAAACATTAAAACAAAATCGAGACTATCAAGACTGTACAGGTTCTGATAATTTTTCGAGCTTAAATTTTTAATATGGTTCTTAATTGACAAAATATGTTCTTTAATAGCACCAAACCTTTCATCTTCATTCTCCGCAGAGCTGAATTTTTCATAAGCAACTAGTGAAACTTTTGAATCGATGACTACACTTTTATTTTCAGGAAGTTTAATGACAACATCCGGTTGAAACCTTTTTCCATCTCCGGAAGTTATACTTTCCTGCAGAAAATATTCCCGGTCTTTTGCGAGCCCTGATTTTTCCAGAAGGCTTTCAAGAATAAACTCACCCCAGTTACCCTGAGTTTTTGACTCACCTTTTAAAGCGTTCGTAAGATTTGTTGCGTCTTTGCTCATTTGCTGATTCAACTCGTGAAGAGTTTTTATTTGCTGAACCAGAGAGGCCCGTTCCTTTGAATCTGTTACATAAACATCTTCAACCTTCTTCTCGAAATCTTTTATTTTTTCTCCAAGCGGTTTTAATATCTGATCAAGATTTTGCCTGTTCTGTTCTGTAAACTTCGTGCTTTTTTCGTCAAGTATTTTATTAGCAAGGTTTTCAAATTCCTTTATAAACCTTTTCTCTAATTCTTCAATTTCAGTTTTTTGTTCAGCAAGTTTTTCCTGCAGATTCCTGTAATCAGAATTTAATGCAGATAATTCCGAATTAAGCTTAATGACTTTTTCCCTCTCTGAAGAAAGTTCACCTTCGCTTTTTTGAAGTTGCTGATTGAGAAAAGAGTTGCCACTTCCGAATTTAGATTTTGCAATAAAGAATGCGGAAACTCCGCCGACGATAAGTCCGATTAATAAATAAATTATTTCCATATTATATTTTTATCCTAAACTTCCAACTTCCTTTTCAACCGCCTCCAGAATTTCACAGGATTTAACTACTTCTTTCATCTTTGTATGATCAGGATAAAGAGGTCGGTCAACATCAAGATGATCAACATATTTTCTCACAACTTCTTTTGCTTTTGCAACGCCCTTTCCCGTTTTATGTTCGCGAAAATCAAGTGCCTGTGCCGCTGCCATAAATTCTATTCCGATTACTCCATATGCATTATCAAGTATCTGTGCATTTTTGATAGAGGTATTCATTCCCATTGAAACAAAATCTTCCTGATCAGCTGCAGCCGGAATAGATTGAATTGAAGCCGGGTTTGATAAAATTCTTTGTTCGACAATTAAGGAATCAGCAGTGTACTGACTCAACATCATTCCGGAATACATTCCGGCGCCTTTCGTAAGGAATGAAGGAAGTCCCACACTTAATGCAGGATTCAGCAACCTGTTAAGTCGCCTCTCGGATAAAACAGAAATCATAGTTACTGCGGCACCGACATTATCCATCGGTAAAGAAACGGGTGTTCCCTGGAAATTCGCTCCTGTTAATATTTGATTATCTTCCGGGATAAAAATTGGATTGTCGCCGACGCCGTTTAATTCGATTTCCACTTGTGATCTAGCATAAGCAACTGCATCGTGTGCCGCACCGATAACCTGTGGAGTTGAACGCATTGAATATGCATCCTGAACCTTACTTTTTAATTTTCCTGTTTGAAGATCACTTCCATTAATACATTTCATTATAGAATTTGCACTTCGAATTGCACCTGCAAAACCACGCAACTTGTGAAGCCGTTCATCGTAAGGTTTTAAATTTGCATTCAAAGCTTCGAGTGACATTGCTGCAGCTATCTCTGCCTGCTTGAGCCATCTGTTTATATCAAAAAGTTGTAAAGCGGCCATAGCAGTTAAAAGATTCGATCCATTAATTACTGCAAGACCGTCGCGTGCCTGCAAACCGGGAATTTTAATTCCTGCTTTTTCAAAGGCAACTTTACCGGAAAGTCTTTCACCATTGTAATATGCTTCCCCCTCTCCCATCATTAAAAGTGCAACCTGCGACATCGGCGCAAGATCACCGCACGCACCTACAGAACCTTTCTGACAAACTACCGGAGTAACACCTTTATTAAGCATTTCCACAAGAGTCAATGTAATCTCCGGTCTGCAAGCAGAGTTGCCGTGAGCGTGCACATTAATTCTACCTGCAATAGCTCCACGAACATATTCTACCGGAGCCGGATCACCAATTCCTGCCGAGTGATTATAAATAAGATACTTTTGAAATTCTTTAACCTGTTCGTCATTTAGAACAATTTCTGAAAATTCACCTATGCCTGTGTTTGTTCCATACATTATCTCTTTCGCTTGTAGTTTTTCTTCGAGCATTTTGCGACAGACTTTAATTTTTTCTAATGAGTCAGGATGAAGTTCAACTTTTTCATTATGACGAGCAATTTTTACTAGCTTTTCGATTGTAAGTCCGGAACCATTCAGAACTATGGACATCTGCTTTCTCCCTCAGATAGATATAAAAAAAGATATAAACTAATTTAAGAAATATGTAACAGAAATAGGAAGAAATTAAAGTTCTAAACTTCAGGCTTTGGAAAGCATTTTCTTTATTTTCTCGGAATTCTCCTTATTTGTCCGGTATGTTATGTGAACCGAATTCTCATTATACTTTTTATTCAGCACTTCTGCGAGAGAATGAATTGTTGCTTCAGCTTTTGAATTCGTAATTTCAAGATCAATATCTTCTTCAACAAAAGTTTCCTCGGTTAAGTCAATCAATTTGTCTTCCAATGCCGTTATGTTTATTGCCCGCCGTGCAGAAACAATTATTGCATTTTCATATTTATTTCTTACCAAATTGATCTTTCCTTTGTCCTGAACAGCATCGATCTTGTTGAAAATTTTAAGCCGTGTTTTCTTTTCACAACCTAATTCTTTCAAAGTCTCTTCCACAACCTGAATATGATCTTCATAAT
>CAZQQD010000147.1:0-4827 GCA_964595355.1 uncultured Ignavibacteriaceae bacterium
CAAAAATTAATCCGCCAGAATAGTTTTACGCCTGTCCGCATTTACTACTTCATTTAACTCATCTTCGGATAATGATATCATCCTTACCTGGCAACACCCGCAGCGCAGCAATTTCCCACTTGCCAGACTCGCGAACAAGAATCCACATTGCACTGGTTTGTCGGACAGGCCTGAGTTTACCTTTTGTCTCCGGGAATGCACCTGTAACGGTAAAGTTAACCTGGGCAACATCATCACCTATTGTCCTTATTTCATCAATGATGAATAAAGCCCTGTAGTTTCTCGGTTTAGAAAAGTAACTGTCCCACCAATCTTGAATTGATTGTTTACCCTGTATCAGTGGACTATTGCGCACAATGATATCCGCATCATCCCGGAAAAAGGAACTTACCGCAGATGGATTATGACTGTTGAAGGCATCTTCATATGCATCGACAAAAGCACGGATATGGGGTTTCAGGGATTTTGTAGTCTTAATAGAGGCACTCAGCACAACGCTATCCTTCTCTGTAGGCATCCCGCATAATGCCGAGATGAGCCAGTTGCCGTTCGTTCGATGCATCAGCCAGGTACCGCGTGCTTTCCTGGTATGAAGCTCAACTCCCAGAGAGTCTAGGCCTCCGGTTATTGATTCGATGTTAACCAGCGCAGCATTACTTGAGAAAAATCTAACCGAATTCAGAATGAATTTTCCCTTTCGTTTAGGTTCTTGTTTATTGAACTTACTCTGCCAGTAACTACGCCAAAAGTTTTCGATAGCTTGCCTTCCCCGTATCTCAGGAAGGTTGAACATCAAGAAATCCGCATCTTCAGTAAAAAATTCTGCCAAAGCCATCGGATTGCGGGTGTTAAATGTGTGCTGATATGCTTCAACAAATTTATATACTGAAGCGGTATCTTCGACTGTCTGTGCAACTGTCGTACTAAAAAAGCCGGTAATGATTATAATGACAATAGTTACAACACTTACAAGCTTGAGCGTTGATAACGTCTTACTATACATTACATTCATTTTTCTCTCCTTTTAATATTATGAGTCAGCTAACGAAATTAGCTGAAGCTTGTCGCCAGCCTAATGCTCTTCTAACTGGCAAAATAGAACACAAAGTCTCAATTTCCAAAGGAACTTTGTGAGGTTTTGTTAGTGGGGATAAAGCCAGGCATTTATTGGTTATTAGTTGCAAATTCGTTCACTTTGACCGTGAAATGAAACCAAGCTGTTGGTTCAGGCTCAACAGATCAGGAATAAGCCATTGCTCAGCAATTTTGCCATCTTCAATTCGGAAGATCGACATTTCATTGATCTGAACTAATTTTCCGGTTGGTGGATTACCCATGAAACTACCTTCATTAGTTCCTTTGGATACAAAATGAATTACAACCAAATCTCCTTCAGCGATTATATGCTTAATCTCTTCAGTCCAATCCGGAAAGGCTTTGCGGTGGTTTCTTACTTCTTCCCGCAGGCTTTCAAGTCCTACGGTCGCGGAACCTGTAGGGAGGAAATGCCACACAAAGTTAGGGGAATAAAGTTCATCCAGTATTTCAAGGTTACCTTTATTCCAGACTTCTTTGTCCATACGGCGAACAAGTTCTTTGTTGCGATCTAGATAGTTCTCTTGACTAAAAGTACACCCTGTACCTGTAATAGTGAATAGCGCTATAAATATATGCATCACGATTTGGGTTCTTTTTTGCATTTTCCCTCCTAAAATTCAACAACGTTGCAATTAAAGTGCCGTCCAAAACAACAATGCTGTTATTGCAACTACTTTTTTATTTTTAAATCAACTTTGTTAACTAAACCAACTTTAACAACAAACTTACTTTGAAAACAAATATCGATTACTACACTAAACGACCGCATCGTAAGAGGTGGTCGCTATGAATTACAAGTTATGTACGTTGCTTGTTTTAACTTTTTATTCTAATACTAATTTGGATATTGTTTGTACTTTTTCAGCAATAATAAAGTTAACGTTATGCCAATTATTATTGATATGATCACAAATGTAAATATTACTAAGTTGCCTACTATTCTGCTTGCTAACACAAAATCTGAATGATTTAGATAATATCCAATAAAGTTATCAACTAAATCATAAACAGGGCGTATACTAAATATTAGAAAGACTAATCCAAACAGAAAAGAATTTTTAATTTTATATCTGGTTAAAATGTAATAGCCAATTACAATTGATATGAAATCGAGTATATAAGGTGAGATAAGAATTATCAGGGAATCCATATTCACATCTAATCCTCCTTTCACATCAACATACGCAAAACCAAAGCTGCCTTCCCAAAAGTGTGCAAATAATCTGTAATTGGTTATAGGAGCTCCAACAATGATACAACCCAGGATGTGGCTTAATTCGTGAATCGGGGCATAAAATACGTACCAAATTAATGGTAGTACAATTACGTTGATGTAGATTTCTTTACTTGTCCATTTACTTCTTAAATAAATGAACAATAAAGGGAGAACTATTAAAACCAGAATTTCTAATATTCTGTAAAATGGGTTCAATTATATAATCCCTCTTATTTATTTTAGCACTTAATGACGAAGCTCACCGGCGCAATTAAGCGCAGCGGAATTGCCGTCTGAGTGCAGCGCATTGTTAGAAGTATCCCCCCAAAACATATGCAACTTCCCCATCGAGATCTTTTATAACCGATTTTATCCTTTCGTTGAATACCTGACGAGAAGGACGTGAAGACGTATTCATACGCTTACCTTTTTGCTTCGGAAGATTAAGGATCTTTTCAACGTCTTCATCTATTCTTTCCTGGTGAATAAAATTTACATAATTAACAATTTCTTTGGCCTCTTGAATGACATCCGACTTCGTCTTTAATTCTCTCGTGTCTTGTTTAGAAAAATGATACATCATCGTCCACGACCAAAAACCTGATTCTGTGCGTTTCATGAAGTCGAAGATGTCATCAATGCTTCGTGCATACACATTTCCTTTCATACCTGTCATTAGGATATGTTCAAGGAATTCTTGGTTTGCCATATTAAATATCATCTGTTCCAAAGTGGTGTCTCCATTCTTGGAGAAAACAGATATCGGATGCTGAATCGGAAAATTGATAATACTCTGTGGGGCTTCCGACAACTGTTGCTTGCAGAAATAGTAATATGACGCATACCAATCCACTGGCTCTCTAATTAACCCGACAATTTTTGTTTTTGGAGAGAGCTTTAAGAGGCGAAAATTGGTGTGGCCAACCGTTTTAATGCGCCAATTCTGCTGTATATTATATTGTTGATGAAGGTAGGTTCCTGCACACTTGGGGGTGTGAACCAGGAGCACTTTTGGTGCAGTAAGCTTCCACAGTAACTTACGAGTAAGACGCATCAAGCTTCCAACAGTAATTTTCTGTAATCCGACAGTAAAGTCATTTGACATGTATTTACCTTCTTATACTTCTAACGACGTCGCTTTTCACCCGTCCGCCTCGAACAGCGATAAAGAATAAAAAAGTCAACACCGATAGTTTTTAACAATTTTATTTAATAGAACAATGTTACTTACTATGCTTTTCTTTTTAACCAAAAACCGAAAATTAGAAAAATGCCGCTTTGAAAATGCGGTCGGGTGGAAAAGCAGGTTATACCTTTTTTCTTTCTGCTTTATAATCATATTTTGAAGAAATAATTTGTAAAAATTCACTTCTCCAATATTTCCAATCTTTATTTTCATCAAGAATATTAATAAACAAATCTCCGACAAATTGTTTATCAAAACCAGTAAGTAAAACAACCAAAATCACAGAATAAGTTCGAAAAAGCAAATTATTGAAGGTTGATAAATCTTTTGGAACTTCAAATCCAATTGTATTTCCTTTTTGCCAGTCTTTGAAATATTTAATTAATTGATTTTTAGAAGGATGAACAAAAGAACATAATTCTTTATAAATAGAAGTCGCTTCGGATTTGAAATTTAATTTATTTTTTTCATTAAAATAATCTAATTGAATCCTTTCCCATAAATCTATCGGTGAGTTGGGTAAATTTGATGATAAATAATTAATTTTTTGTAATAAATCTTCCGATTCACATTCTTGTTCTACAACTAAATATTTTAGCATTGCTTCTAAATTATATCTCAGTTCGCGATAAGCGCTATTATAAATTCCCTCTTCCACCAACATTTTAATTGCAACAATTGACTTCAATAAATCATCGAGGAAATATATGAGAATAGAATTCTTATATTTTTCAAAATCCCTACTTGAATAGATTTTTGTAATTTGAATAAAATTAATTGCATCGTGTGATAATTTTTTATTGTAACTCAATTGATCTTTATATTCTTGAGATCCTAAAACTTCATCATTATTATTATCAGATTTATCTTCCATAATTTATTAAAAGGTATAACGACGTTGTTTTTAAGCCGCAGCCTGTAACAACAATGTAGCTTATTTTATCAACGCTAATAATTATTAAAAAACTTTCTGAACAATACCAACTTCAAATGCAACTTAGTTTTTTTAGCTAACTTGCTAATCCTTAACCGACAGCTTCGAAGAGGCTGTCGGCTTGAAGAACAGGTTATGCCTTGTTTTTTGAATTATTAACAGTTTTCGATTTTATTTTTTCTAGCCAAAAATTGTAAGGACTCTGAGTTTCACAAGTAATTTGAAAATGTTCGTCAAAAGCACTAAATGATTTATGAATATATTTTGCTGAATTGAGTAATATGTCAACTCTAGGTTCCATTTCATAATCTTGGGGAATCAAACAATATTTGTGTAATGGATTATCTGAATAGGTGACGTTATACTTCCCAACATAGTTCCACATGCTATGAG
>CAZQQD010000148.1:0-4758 GCA_964595355.1 uncultured Ignavibacteriaceae bacterium
CCTCTCCCGATTTAATTTCCTTTCTGAATTTTTGTTGAAACAGAAATTGAACATCAATTTCGTCGTCGACAACTAGTAGTTTCATATTAAACATCCCTGGTGAATTGGTTATGAAATTTAGGCTGCTTATAATTTAGGAATAATAATGATAAATTCCGCTCCTTCCCCCTCTTTTGATTCAACTTTTATTTCACCACCGTGCTGTTTTACAACAATATCATAGCTGAGCGACAGGCCCAGTCCTGTGCCTTCACCCGTGGGTTTTGTTGTAAAAAACGGGTTAAATAACTCTGATTTTATTTTATCGGGTATTCCCATACCATTATCTTTTATGTGCACCTCAACTTTATCCCCCAGGTTTTTTGTTGATATCTTTATCAATGGAACAAAACCGTTACTGAACTTTTTCTTTTTATCATGTGCTGCATAGCAGGCATTATTGATAATATTCAGAAACACCCTGCTGATATCCTGCGGTACCACGTTTATTTTCTCAATTGTTTTATCGTATTCTTTTTCAAAAGAAATATTGAATTCCTTATCGAGGGCTCTCATCCCGTGGTAGGCGAGAGCAGTGTACTGTTCCAGCAGTTCGTTAATGTCAGTTAATGCTTTTTCTCCCGCCCTACCCCTGGAATGAAGCAGCATTCCCTTTACAATAGAATCAGCACGTTTGCCGTGGTTTGTGATCTTTTCAAGGTTTTGCTTCAGGTTGTCGACAATTTCCGGAATTTCTTTTTTGTTGTCGTTCTTTATTTCTACCATCAGCTCGTCGAGTAGTTCATTGCTGACATCAGAAAAATTATTTATAAAGTTAAGAGGATTTTTAATTTCGTGAGCAATGCCCGCAGTGAGTGCACCGAGCGAAGCAAGCTTTTCCTGTGTGACCAGCTTTTCCTGTGTTGACTTTAAATCGTTTAAAGTTGCGTTTAATTTATTCACAGTATCATTCAGTTTGTCATAAGCATCTGCATTATCAAGAGCAATAGATGTATATGATGCAAGGTTCTGCAAAACGTTTAAGTGATAGTCAGTGTAAGCATTTTTATGAAAACTCTGTATGGTGATAACGCCAAGTAAGCGATCCTGCAAGATCAGCGGTAAATAAATAATGGATAAAGGTTCAGCAGCTTTGGTCCCGTCTTCAAGTAGCCGGTCGGGCTCTTTATAATTTTCAATATACTTACCGTATTCATTTCTTACATCATTTATAAACACAGGTTTCTTGTTCTCAATACACCAGACAGGAAACTGGTTTTTATCCTTTGTATTTCTGCTATAGACTGGATATCGTTTCCCTTTCTCAATTGCCAGCCTGTATTCGATTTCTTCCTTTTCAGCATGGTAAATACCTACGCCAAAAATTGAAGCATCGGCGAGTTGATTAACATGTTCATATAATTTATAGAAGATAGTATCAAGATCCAGTGTAGCAGTGATTTCTTTTCCTATTTCACTTAATAGTTCAACATTCTTTTTTCTTTCATTCTCTGCCTGTAGAGCTTTTGCTTCCGATTCCGCAGCTTCAGCCCTGAGTTCGGTTTCACGCAAATGGGCCCGTTCGCGCTCTTTTTTTACGAGACGCCGGCGCTGTGTACGGTCTACTGCAAATACTATCAGTCCGAGGAGAATAACATAAATGCCGTACGCCCACCACGTTCTGTACCACGGCGGAAGTATCACAAATGAATATATTCCTGTGCTGCTTTCAAATCCTGAAAGGTTTAACGCTGCTACTTTAAAAGTGTATTTACCGGGAGGAAGGTTGGTGTATTCTTTTCTTGTTTCCGTTGAATACTGTGACCAGCCGTCGTCAAAGCCGTCTAAAAATGTTTTGAATCTATTTACGTTTTTACCTTCGTAGCTGGTTGCCGAATACCTGAACTTAACGGAGTTGTTTCTAAAAGTTATTTCCGGTGTGAGCGGGTTACCAAGCTTTCCGCCAAAGTATATTGTTGAATCTTCACCAATGTCCACTCTCCGCACGAGCGCTGCATAATCCGTGCTGCCCAAATTCTTCTTTCCGAGATCATATTTAATAATGCCGTTAGTTGTACCGAACCAGGTAGCGCCGTTTTTTTCTGAATAAATAGTCCCTCTGATATCCTCCGCAAATCTCATTAACGGGGAAGGTACCCATTTCCAGGAGCCGTCAGACTGAAGTGTTCCCATTTCCAGTTTACTTTTGGTTCCAATCCATAAATGTCCCAAATTATCTTGTTGAAAAATGCCAGTGGTGGTGATTTCCTCCTTATAAACTTTGGAAATAATCTTGTCCGTGGTATCAGCGTAAAACATTTTTTTGCTTTCATCGAAAATGTAGACGCTGTCTGTTGTGTTAAAATAATTTACCCCGTTAATTTTATCTACCTGTGTATAACCATCCTGCAGTCCGTTGGTTTTATCAAAGTGATCAATTAGCGGGTTTTTTAATATTATGTTTCCTCTCTTATCTTTTTGAAAGGTAACTCTGAAAATGCCTGAAGAAAAAGTACCAATCCAAACACTGCCGTCTTTGTCTTCTACTATGGAGGTTGGTTGATCTGAATTCTCAAGTATCTGGCCTTCGTCCTTCCACGTGTTGCCGGTTTTCAATACCGACCATAACCCGCTTACAGTCGCTACATAAACTCTGTCAGGATTTAAGCGGGATTGTTTTAATATGTCAACATTATATTCATTTCCAACTGTCTTTCTGATTGGAGTTAATTTATTCTTTTCAACTTTGAATAAACCGTCAAATGTTCCAACAAGAAGCTCATTCCCAATTTCAGCAAAGGAAAACGACTGGATATTGCTGTTTTCTAAACGATGGAACATTGAGGTATTCGGGTCAAGGGAATAAACGCCGTTAGTTGTAGTTGTATATATAATTCCATTGTGCCTGATAATATCATTAGGGTTTGTTGAAAAATTATTCCTTGAATCGAAATAACTTACCGGGGAGGAATAGTCTATTCTGGAGATCCCGTTACCGGTTGCCAGCCAGATAGCGCCCGAGCCGTCCTGGAATGTGAATAAAACATTATTATTAATAATGCCGTTTTTCAGGTTGTAGCTGCGAATTTCTCTGCCTGTTGTGTCAATTACAACAGCACCGCCGTTTAGTGTGCCGAGTAATATATTTCCGTCGGATAGTACAGTGCCGGGCAAATAGATCAGGTTATCTTTTATAAATTTATCTACTTCTGTTTTAAATGGAATAAAATTAACCCCGTCATACTTAAATAATCCCATAGTGCGCGTAACAATTAAACTTGTTCCTTCTTCGCCCGGGAAGGGAAGCATAACATAAATTCTTTCGTCAGCAAATTTTTCTCCCCCTTTTACAAGAGCCAATGAATCATTCTTCAAAATCTCGAGTCCTTTTCCAAATTCCCGGACATAAATAGTTCTGTTAACACTAAACATCATGTGAAATGCATTTTCCGGCTGAATGATCTTAAATTCTTTTTTAGAGATGTCCCAGATCAGAATGTAATTGCCGGTATTAAAATATACTTTACTATTGTTGACATAAGTATTCCACACATTTGAAAAATCTTTTTTATCTTTAGGAAGAAACTCCATCAGCGAGTGAAATGTCAACTGCCCTGAAGAATCCGGAAGAAAATATCCCAGGTCACCCATTGCTCCTGCATATATTTTTCCACTGTCACCTTGGGCCATAGAGTAGATGACTGACTGGTTCGACACATGGTAAAGCCTCCACGTGCTGCCGTCAAACTCAAGCAGCCCGGCTCCATTTCCAACATACATTATGCCGCGCTTGTCCTGAGTAATGGCCCAGTTTTGCTGGCGGGCGTTGTACTCTTTCGGCGTATAATTAATAACCGCCTGCGAGCCGGCTTCGTTATAGCTTTGCGCTGCCGCAGCGGCAGTAAAAAGAGAGAGACAGGTAAAGAGAAGCAATAGTTTTTTCATTATCGGTCCGTAATTTATTTTTGTCCCGCGCTTGCGGGTATCCACAGTTAAACAAAGCATTGTCATTTCGAGGGAGTCCTCGACCGAGAAATCTTTTTCTCAACACTCGATAAGATTTCTTATCCCGCTAAAGCGAGATTCGAAATGACAAGTACTTTGGTAGAGACGCATCGCCGATGCGTCTCTACATCATTTGTTCAAAAAACTTAAAAGCACCGAATTACAAGATGCTACCAAAAGATTAATCCATGCCACAAAAAGCCATTTAAACTGTTGCCCTCAATAAGACTTTGTAGTCAAATGATTTACGGTTAAAGATAAGGCCGTCTGACAATTTGCAATATTTAGGCAATATAGTCAAATAGATTTTTGTTGCTATTTTAAGCGTTTTGCAGGTTTAATTGTCATTTCGAACGAGTCTTCGAGTGAGAAATCTTACACAGACAATTCTAAAGATTTCTCAGTCGCTTCACTCCCTCGAAATGACAGACTACTATTAATAAGGCAAAGTAATCACAAACTCAGCGCCTTCACCTTCTTTACTTTCAATTTTAATATCGCCGCCATGCTGCTTTACAACAATATCATAACTTAACGACAAACCCAACCCTGTGCCTTCTCCTGTCGGTTTTGTTGTGAAGAACGGCTGGAAGAGTTTGTCTTTTATTTTATCCGGTATCCCGTTTCCGTTATCAGCAATCCTGATTTCAACTTTATCTTTTAAATTTTTTGTTGAAACTTTTATTGTCGGAGAGAAATCAACTCCCGCGGTTTTCTTTTTGTCGTTTGCAGCGTAACATCCGTTATTAATAATATTTAAAAATACTCTGCTGA
>CAZQQD010000149.1:0-4663 GCA_964595355.1 uncultured Ignavibacteriaceae bacterium
TTATTAGTAAATTTGATAAACAAAAAATTTGTTTACATTAAGTAAAAATTTATATTTTATCATATATCAAACTTTGTGACTTGCCAAAAAAATTAAAATTGTAGTCTAATTTTTAGTTGTAAATTTTTTTAAGACGGTAAAAGTTATGTCTAAAAAGCGTAAAACCACTGTTGCTGTTGTTTATAATCATTCAGGCGACGATATATATGAGAAAATCAAAGACGTTGATCCTTCCACGCTGGATTTTGAGCCTGAATACAATATTAACGTTGCAACTGTAACAGAAGAATATGAAGCAATCGCAGAAGCATTGAGAGAGCAGGATTATAAGGTTAGCATTTTAAATATTAATGAAAACATAGAAACACTGATTGAATTGCTTCGAAATGATCCTCCTGATGTAGTTTTTAATCTTATTGAATATTACAGAGACGATCCCGGACTTGAACATTTAGTTGCCGGACTGTTTGCGCTTTACGGTGTACGTTATACAGGTTCAAAGCCTTTTACTCTTGCCCTTTGTCAGCGAAAAGGAATGACAAAACAGCTTTTGCTTGCGAATAATGTACCTACACCACGCTATAAATTACTGCCAGACCCAAAACTGCCGGGAAGACACGGTTTGCATTATCCTATGATTGTAAAGCCTTCCCGCGAAGATGCTAGTTCCGGCGTAGAAAAAGGCTCGGTTGTTTATAATCTTGAACAGCTAAATGAAAGGATTAAAAAAACTTTTGAAGAATTTGATCCACCGATACTTATCGAAGAATTTATTGAAGGACGGGAACTGCACGTTTCTGTTCTAGGGAATGATCCGCCAGAGGTTTTGCCAATTATAGAATTTGATTTTTCTGAACTTCCCTCCGATCACCCTAATATTATCAGCTATGACGCAAAATGGAATCCACTTGAAGAATCTTTTCATAGGGTGCATTCTATATGTCCGGCAAAGTTATCAAAACGTGTAGAGAAGAAAGTTAAGACTGCTGTACTTGAAGCATACAAAGTAACTGGTTGCAATGATTATGCTCGTCTTGACATACGCTTAACAAAGGACAATAAAGTTTATGTCCTGGAGGTTAATCCCAATCCTGATTTGACTGAAGGAGTATCATTCATGGAATCTGCTGAAAAAGTCGATCTGTCATTTGGTGAAACCCTGGCCAAAATTGTTGAATTGGCGTTAAGCAGACCTCTTCCTTCTATAGCTCCCGTAAAGAAAGAGGAGATCAAACCACCAGCTGATAAAATTTAAAGAATTCAAACTTTAAATTTATTAACCACTTACTTTGCTAATTTGCTTTATGCAAACTATTTAATTAACTTGTTTCATTACCCCCAAAGCCAAATTGAAAGGACAATGCCCTTGTCACTGAAGCAAAATATTTTGCTAAATATTAAAAAGATAGGTATTAAAGAGGATGATAGTGAGGAAAGCCGGCTACAGAAATCCATCCTTGTTAGTACAACTTTAATGATTACTATTGCCGGCTTTCTGTGGGGCTTCTTCTACATTTTATTCGATGAACAAACTGCGGGTAGTATTCCAATTTTATATTCAATTCTCTCAACGATTAATATTCTTATTCTAATTAAAACATTAAATTTTCGTTTTTTCCGTTTTGCACAGCTATTACTAACTTTACTTCTTCCGTTTCTTTTAATGCTTGCACTTGGGGGCTTCATCAAAGGTAGTGTTGTAATAATATGGGGTTTGTTAGCGCCTATCGGTGCACTTTTATGCGACACATCACGTAAAGCAAAATATTGGTTTTTGTCTTTTGCAATTCTGCTGATTTTTTGCGGTATAATACAACCATACCTGAAAACAGAAAATAATCTCCCTGATACAGTTGTTTATATTTTCTTTGTTATAAATGTTGGTGTTGTCTCAGCAATAACATTTGTTGTGTTAAATCATTTTGTAAAAGAGAAACAACTCGTGATTGAATTGATAAAGAAGAACAGGGAACTCGAATTAGCTTATTTACAGCAGGAAGTAACTCTAAGGCAAAGTGAAAAATTAGCCACATTAGGAAAATTAAGCGCTGGTATGACCCACGAAATTAATAACCCTGCTTCTGCTGCACAGCGAGGTGCTGTTCAGCTTAGTGAAAATATTCTAACTCTTCAAAACGTTCAATATAAATTAGGTGAGATGAAGCTTACCGAATCACAGTTGAATACTATCGATTTGCTAGACAACCAAATACGTGAGAAAGTTAAATCACCAATTGAATTAAAGCCTCTTAAACAAAATGAACTTGAAAATGAAATAGAACTCTGGCTGGAAGAAAAAGGCATCTCGCATTCCTGGAAGTATTCATCAGCACTGGTAAATATTGGATTGACCAAGGAAGAGTTAACAGTGATTTCAAAAAATTTTGATGATAATCAATTTCCTGTTGTTATTGCATCTTTGAGTAGTATTTTCGTAATTCATAGTTTAATTGAAGAAATCGGTCAGGGAGCAGGAAGAATAACTGAAATTGTAAAAGCATTAAAATCGTATTCATACATGGACCGGGCACCCATTCAATCAGTTGATGTGCATGAAGGATTGAATAATACTCTTGTAATGTTTGGAAGTCAATTAAAGGAAGGCATAAGTGTTGAAAGAAAATATTCAGAAGATCTTCCACAAATTCAGGCATATGGAAGTGAACTAAACCAGGTTTGGACAAACATAATTGATAATTCGATTAAAGCTATGAATGGTTCCGGTAAAATAATTATAACAACTTATAAACAAAATGATTCAGTAGTTGTTGAACTAAAAGATACAGGACCCGGGATTCCTGAAGATATTCAGGAAAAAATTTTCGATCCTTTTTTTACAACCAAACCTCCCGGTGAGGGCACAGGTTTAGGATTAAGTATAAGCCATAATATTATAACTCAGAAACATAAGGGCGAGATATCAGTTAAATCTGGACCTGGAGAAACTTTCTTCAAGATTAGATTACCTATTAGTAATTCGACTAATAAAGACTAAAACATCATAAAGAGCTTAATTAATTTCCTATTTTTTATAAACATCAGTACTGAGATATTTTAAGCCGGAATCCACCATTAAAGTAACTATTTTAGAATCCGGACCTAATTGTTCAGCTATTTGTATTGCCGCAATTACATTCGCCCCCGATGAAGTACCTGCAAATAATCCTTCTTCTTTTGCTAAACGTCTTGCCATTGCTTTTGCATCTTCTGTTTTAACAGGAATTATTTCATCTACAAGTGAAGAATTCCAGAGTGGGGGAGTGTATCCTATTCCTACACCCTCAATCTTATGAGGTCCGGGCTGAGCTCCTGATAATACTGCAGATTCTGCGGGTTCAACGGCTATAGTTTTAATTTTGGAATTGTGTTTCTTAAGCACAGTAGCTGCGCCTCTAAGGGAAGCTGCGGTTCCGACACTTTGTATAAATACATTAACTTCTCCGTTAGTTTGGTTCCAGATTTCCTCTCCCAACGGATAATATCCAGCAATGCTGTCAACATTATAAAGTTGATTCGTCCAGTATGTACTTGGTTTCTTACTAAATTCTCTTGCAGCTTCAATCATATCCAAAATTAATTTCTTTGTAGTAAGTCCGCCTTCACTCGGAACGAGAGTGAGGTCGGCTCCAAAGGCTGACATTTGACTTAATTTATCCTGGCTGAATGCATCTGAGGTTATTATTTGTAGGTGATATCCTTTAGCAACGCAAATTAAAGCAAGTGAAATTCCTGTACTTCCTCCGGTGTACTCCAGAACTGAGTAACCCGGCTTTAATTTGCCGTCCTCTTCAGCTCTGGAAATCATTGCTTGTGCGGCCCGGTCTTTCATGCTTCCTGTAGGATTTTCCCATTCAAGTTTCACAAAAACCTGCCCACAGCCTTGTGGGACAACTTTGTTTAGTTTTATTAAAGATGTGTTGCCTATAGCTAGCAAAATATTTTTATATATATTCATAAGATGCTACTTTGGTTTGCTTTTATCAGTTTTATTAAATTCTTATCTAATAAATATCTGTAAAAATATCTTTAAATGAAAAAGTGGTTTTTTAAGAAGGTTTGATCTGTTAGAAGATAAAAAGTCCCGGGTTTAGCCGGGACTAATTAAGAATTACTTATTTTTTTGGCATTGACCATGGTGGAACGATATGATTGGTTCTGGCATAAGCAATCGATTGTCCCAGGTGTTCGTGCACGTGACCGGCGGCAATCATTAGTAATGTTCCTTTTGTAAATTCTCCAAAAGGTAATTTGACTTTAGTACCGTAATCAGTATCGGTGTAGCCTGCAAGAAACTTTTGAGTGTCATCGAATGATTGTTTCAGGAAGTTCATTACATCTTTTTTGTCCGTCATTGTTTTTTCCAGATCCTCATTTTCAGAATTCGGTTTGAGATTCTTTGGCATTTGCATACCAAGGTATGAAAGAAGGAAATAATTTGCGGCTGCTACGTGTACGTAAACTTCGCTGACTGATCTTACGCCCTCCATTGGTCTCCAGCCATAATCTGAGTCAGGCATAGCGTCTGCAAGTGATATTACTTTTTTGCTGGTTGCCATTATGTCGTCAGCTACTAATTTGGTGACAGTTGGCGACATATTATCCATTTTATCTGACATACCCTGTGCAGATATTTTATAGGTTACCAAACTACATAGCAAAAGAA
>CAZQQD010000150.1:0-4586 GCA_964595355.1 uncultured Ignavibacteriaceae bacterium
TGTTAATTTTGTCGGACCAGAGTTGAATCCTTTCCAGCAGGAAATTGTTAAATCGTTTGTAAGAAATTCAACACATCCTTTAAGTATTTCAATTTACGAATTTCTTAAATCCGGAAAATTTTACGAAGTAGAAGATTTCGAAGAACATTCCGGGCGTGGAATTTCCGGGTTTGTTTTAGGAAATTTAATAAAGGTCGGCTCACTCAATTTTGTTAACGAAGACTTTTCAGAAGATGAGAATTCGCAAATTTATGATTCAGATGAATTTAGCTCGCAGGTTTATCTTTCAATTAATTCTAAGATAATTGGGTACTTTAATATTTCGAATTCATACAGGAAAGGATTTGAAAAAGTAACTAAACAATTAAATACGAAATATAAGCTGGCTGTTCTTTCCGGTGATAATGAAAATGAAAGAGAAAACCTTGAAAAATATTTAGGTAGAAATTCGCAATTGTTTTTCAGACAGTCACCTTCTGATAAATTAAATTTTATCAAAAAGATTAAGGATTCAAACAATAAAGTATTAATGCTTGGTGATGGATTAAATGATGCAGGCGCGCTTGCACAGAGCGATGTTGGGATTGCGGTAACCGAAAACATTAGTTATTTTTCACCGGCTTGCGATGCGATACTTGATGCAAAATCTTTCGGAAAAATTTTCTCATTTCTTAATTTTTCAAAAATCAGTGTGAAGATAATTTATTTAAGTTTTATTATTTCATTCCTTTATAACATTGTGGGATTGAGTTTTGCTATAGAAGGAATGCTTTCACCAATAGTTGCGGCTATACTGATGCCGCTCAGTTCAATTTCTGTTGTCTCTTTCGCGACTTTGGCAACTAATTTTATGGCTAATAGAAAAGGATTGTAATGTCTGTTATTGCAGTTTTGATTGTGATCAGCTTGTTGATTGCAATTGGATTCTTAATAGCATTTTTGTGGGCCGTGAAGAGCGGCCAGTTCAATGATACCTACACTCCGTCTATCAGAATGCTTTTTGACGACGATAATAAAAAGGAAAAACATAAAGATAAACAATAATCGTTACCATTAAGGAGAACACTCTATGGAGTTAGAAAGGTTCAGTTACGATAATAAGATCGTGAAACAATTCGGCATTGCTACACTTATTTGGGGAGTAATAGGAATGTTCGTCGGTCTACTTATCGCATCGCAGCTTTTTGATCCTGCATTAAACTTTAAGTTGCAGTACACAACTTTTGGACGTATTCGTCCCATTCACACGAATGCAGTTATTTTTGCTTTTGTAGGCAACGCAATTTTTATGGGTGTTTATCACTCATTGCAGCGGCTTTGTAAAGCGAGAATGTACAGTGACAAGCTGAGCAAATTTCATTTCTGGGGCTGGCAATTTATTATTGTTGCTGCAGCAATTACTCTCGCTTTGGGTTATACTACAAGTAAAGAATATGCCGAACTCGAATGGCCTATCGATATCGCAATAGCAGTTGTATGGATTGCTTTCGGAATAAACATGTTCGGAACAATTCTTAAGAGGCGTGAAAAACATTTATACGTTGCAATCTGGTTTTACATTGCCACGTGGATAACAGTTACAATTCTGCATGTTGTAAACTCAATTGAAATCCCCGTTACATTTTTGAAAAGCTACCCAGTTTATGCAGGAGTTCAGGATGCACTTGTACAGTGGTGGTATGGTCATAACGCTGTGGCATTTTTCCTTACAACTCCATATTTAGGATTGATGTATTACTATCTGCCCAAGGCGGCAAACCGGCCGATTTATTCTTATAAATTATCGATCGTTCATTTCTGGGCATTAATATTTATTTACATCTGGGCTGGTCCGCACCACCTTCTCTATTCTGCTTTACCTGACTGGGCACAATCACTCGGAACAGTATTCTCAATTATGTTGATCGCACCCTCATGGGGCGGTATGATAAACGGGCTTTTAACTCTGCGGGGAGCGTGGGATAAAGTCAGACAGGATCCGATTTTGAAATTTATGGTTGTTGCTGTTACTGCTTATGGTATGGCAACATTTGAAGGTCCTATGCTTTCACTTAAAAATGTGAATGCTATCGCACATTTTACGGACTGGATTATAGCTCACGTGCATATGGGAACATTGGCGTGGAACGGCTTTTTAACTTTTGGTATACTTTATTGGTTAATACCAAAGATATGGAAGACGGAGCTCTTTTCGAAGAAGCTTGCTAATATACATTTCTGGCTGGGTACACTTGGCATTGTCATCTATGTTTCTTCAATGTACTGGTCGGGAATTACCCAATCATTAATGTGGAAACAATTCACTTCGCTTGGAACTTTGCAGTATCCTAATTTTCTTGAAACAACAATGCAGATTATCCCTATGTATATTATCAGGGCAGCTGGCGGCGGTATCTATTTTATCGGTGTGCTGTTGATGATTTATAATTTGTATAAGACTGCAAAACAAGGAGCATTCGAAGATAATGAGGCAGCAGAAGCTCCTCCGCTTGTAAAAGTAGAAGATGCTTTTGTAAAAGGTAAAAGACATCGTTGGCTCGAAGGGAAACCGATTCTCTTTTTATTTGTTTCAATGGTAGTAGTTCTTATCGGCGGACTGGTAGAATTTATTCCAACCTTCCTGGTAAAATCTAATATTCCTACGATCTCCAGTGTGAAACCTTACACACCACTTGAATTACAGGGTAGGGATATTTATATAAAGGAAGGCTGCGTTGGTTGTCATTCACAATTGATCAGGCCCTTCAGATCAGAAACTGAAAGATATGGTGAATACTCCAAAGCAGGTGAGTATGTTTACGATCACCCGTTTTTGTGGGGATCGAAACGAACAGGTCCTGATTTGCATAGGGAAGGAGGTAAGTACCCGAATATGTGGCATTATTTGCATATGCAGGATCCGAGGTCAATGTCGCCGGGATCAATTATGCCGGCATTCCCATGGCTGTTGACGCAAAACCTCGATACGACTACAACAGCAGCAAAAATTAAAGCAATGAGAAGTATTGGCGTGCCGTATCCTGAAGGATATGAAACTTATGCTAACGAGGATCTCATTGCGCAGGCTGATTCAATTACAACCGATCTTGTTAATGCCGGCGTACCTGCAGAAAATAATAAAGAGATAATTGCGCTGATTGCTTATTTGCAGAGACTGGGAACGGACATTAAAGTTAATAAACAACAAGCTCAGAAGTAGGAGGAGAAAATGTTTAATCATTATTTGCAATCAATCGAAGGGGTAGGAATTTACCCGATATTTTCTCTTCTCGTTTTTTTCGCATTCTTTATGGTTTTAATTGTCTGGATGTTCAGAGCGGACAAAACTCATATGAAAAAGATGAGTGAACTGCCGCTTGATGAGGAAGAAAATAAACCCGAAAATAATTTCCCTAAAACTAAAAGAGATATGACTATTAAAAATAAATTTTCGACAAAATTAATTTTATTGTTATTTATTTTTCTAACAGCGTCATCCTTTACGTCAGTCAGTGCACAAACCACACAACCTGAAGGAATTCCCGAAAGTTATATCCAATTGATGTTGACATTAGTTTTTGGAATTACGCTGATGGCATTTGCATTAATATTTTATTTTGGAATGGGAGACCGGAAAGAACCTGAAATACATCCGTTTTTATTTCTGAAAAAAATATGGAACAAACTTAACGGTGCTGTACCTATTGAACGTGAAGATGAAATTCTGTTGGAGGATGATTTTGATGGAATTAAGGAACTCGATAATAAAATTCCACCATGGTTTAATTTGTTATTTATAATCACGGTGATTATTGCTGTGATTTATATGCTGAATTTTTATGTATTCAAAACAGGTAAGCTTCAATACCAGGAATACCAGGAAGAAATGCATGAAGCGGCAATACAAAAAGCTGAGTTGATAAAATCCGGAGCATTGGTTAACGAAAATACTGTAACCAGGTTGACTGATATGTCTTCTTTGAATGCCGGGAAAAATATTTTTAAAACAAACTGTGTTCCCTGTCATGGCCCTGAAGCGGGTGGCGTTATTGGTCCGAATTTAACTGACGATTACTGGATTCAAGGTGGCGGAATTAAAAATATTTTTCACACAATTACGAATGGAGTACCTGCTAAAGGGATGATAAGCTGGCAGACTCAATTAAATCCGAGACAGATACAGGAAGTAGCGAGTTATGTTATGTCATTGCATGGAACTCATCCTGCAAACGCAAAACCCCCACAGGGTGAAAAATATGTTGAACCGGAAGATTCAACATCATCGATGTAAATTTTAATCGTAGAGACGCATCGCGATGCGTCTCTACATTAATTGAATTTTATGAAAAACAAAAAAGAAAACAATGAATCTTTCCGTGATTCATTATATAACGTAAGTAAAGAAGGCAAAAGAGAATGGATTTACCCGAAAAAGCCTTTCGGTAAATTTTATAATGCAAGGACAATTGTAAGCATTATCCTACTGGCAATATTATTCGGAACTCCGTTCATAAAAGTTGACGGACATCCCTTTGTATTGTTTGATGTAATACACAGGAATTTTATCATATTCGGAATTCCTTTTGGCCCGCACGATTTCTTTCTGT
>CAZQQD010000151.1:0-4375 GCA_964595355.1 uncultured Ignavibacteriaceae bacterium
CTCACCCTGGTGGGATTGTATAGCTACACACAGTTAAACTATGAACTTCTTCCCAAGATAACTCCGCCGGTTATCACGGTTACCACAGTTTATCCCGGCGCTTCGCCAAAGGAAGTGGAAACTTCTGTTACCAAACCGATTGAAGATGCTATTTCAACATTGGATGAAATAGATAACGTAACTTCGACTTCTACAGAAGGAGTTTCATTTGTTGTTATACAGTTCAACCAGTCTGCAGATGTAGATATCCAATTGCAGAACGCACAGAGAAAAGTAAATGAAATTCTGGCAACATTGCCCACGGATGTTAAGACACCAACGCTTTCAAAATTTGCACTTGATGAACTGCCTGTAATAAGGATGGGTGTGACTAGCAACATGCCTTCTACACAATTTTATCAGTTTATTAAAGACAGGATTCAACCGAGACTTGCAAAACTTCCCGGTGTTGGACAAATCACTCTTGTTGGCGGAGATGAAAGGGAAATTAAGGTAAACCTGAACAGCCAAAAATTAGAAGCTTACGGTTTATCGATACTCCAGGTAACTCAAATAATAAAGGCTTCAAACCTTGATTATCCGACAGGTAAAATAAAGAATAATAAAGATCAGTTTATCGTAAGAATTGCAGGCAAATTCAAATCTGTTGATGACTTAAGAAACCTGATTATTGGTAAATCCAGAGACGGCGGCGATATCCGATTGTCTGACGTAGCGGAAGTAGAAGATGGCCAGAAAGATTACAGCACGATTAACAGGATAAACGGTGTAACCTCTGTCGGGATAATTGTGCAGAAACAGACAGATGCCAATTCCGTTGATGTAAGTAAGCTTGTACGAAGTGAATTAACTAAAATGCAGAATGATTACAAAGCGGAAAACGTAAAATTTAATATCGCTCAGGATGGTTCACAATTTACAATTGATGCTGCAAACGGAGTTAAACTTGACCTTATGCTTGCGGTAATTCTTGTTGCTATTGTGATGCTTCTCTTTCTACACAGTATAAGAAACTCATTTATTGTAATGATGGCAATTCCTGCCTCGATGATTTCATCTTTTACAATGATGCTGGCTTTTGGTTTTACGCTCAATCTTATGACGTTGCTAGGGCTTTCTCTTATAGTCGGTATTCTTGTGGATGATTCTATAGTTGTGCTTGAAAACATTCATCATCATCTGGAAAAAGGAGAGCCGAAGAAAGTTGCCGCGCTTAAAGGAAGGAACGAGATCGGTTTTGCAGCACTGGCTATAACATTGGTCGACGTTTCAGTGTTTGTTCCTCTTGCGTTAACAGGAGGACTGATAGGAAACATAATCAGAGAATATTCAATAGTTGTTGTTACAGCAACTTTGCTGAGCTTGTTTGTTTCTTTTACTCTTACTCCGCTACTTGCATCCAGGATAGGAAAGCTGGAGCAATTATCAAAAAGAACGATCATAGGAAAATTTTCTATCTGGTTCGAAAAGAAATTTAAGGAGCTGATTCAGAGATACCTGGTTCTCCTTAAATGGAGTTTAAATAACAGGTGGAAAGTTTTGACGGCTGTCTTTATTCTGTTCCTTGCATCATTAACTCTCGCTCCTCTTGGATTTATCGGAGCAGAATTTATGACGCAGACAGATCGCGGTGAATTTGCTGTAATTCTTGAAATGCCGGCAGGCTCATCAATCGACAATACTAATTTTATGACTCAAAAGGTAGAACAGTATATTTATTCTCTTCCTGAAGTTAAAAAAACCTTTATAACAGTAGGCGCTTCCAATGAAGGATTAGTAGGGCAAACCTCGAACAATTCTTCAGAAATAGATGTAACGTTGGTTCCGAAAGAAGACAGGAAGAAATCTACAGATGCAGTCGGTGAGGAAATTAAAAGGTTTGTAAATACAGTCCCGGGAATAAAAGTGCGTGTAAATCCAATAGGAATTTTCGGAACTGCAAACCAGACACCGATACAGTTGATTGTTTCCGGATCGAACAGGGCCGATGTTGAAAAAGGTGCAAAAATATTAGCGGACGTAACGAAGAAAATTCCCGGTACTGCGGATGTAAGGTTATCAACTGAAGAGGGAAAGCCGGAAACAAGGATTGATATTGACAGAGGTAAACTGGCAAGCTTTGGGTTAAATATTGCGGAAGTTGGTGCCGCTTTAAGAATTGCATTGACAGGAGATGATGATTCAAAGTTCAGGGATGGAGAGAATGATTATACAATATTAATTGCCCTGGATGATTTTGATAAATCGCAGATTTCTGATATAAAACATCTGACTTTCAAAAATCCACGCGGACAATTAATTGAACTTCAGCAGTTTGCTAATGTATATCAGACCAACGGTCCGACAAAATTACAAAGGCGAAACAGAATCAGCGCTGTTACCGTTTATTCCCAGGTAATTGGTCGCCCGACAGGAAGCGTTGGCGCTGATATCAAAAGTCAGGTTGATAAAGGTATTATGCCCGCCGGTGTTGAGGTCTCTTATCAGGGCGACCTGAAGAATCAGGCCGATTCATTCGGAAGCCTCGGGCTTGCAATGATTGCAGCAATAATATTTGTTTATATGGTTATGGTTGCGTTGTATGATTCTTTTATTTATCCGTTTGTAGTTTTATTCTCTATTCCTGTTGCAATGGTTGGTGCGTTCCTGGCGCTTGCGTTAACTTTGAAGTCGCTGAATATTTTTACAATACTCGGTATAATAATGTTAGTGGGTCTCGTGGGTAAAAATGCTATCCTGCTTGTTGACAGGGCAAACCAGATGAGAAAAGAACAAGGAATTAGTGTTTTTGAAGCTTTGATCGAAGCAGGGGAAAGCAGGATAAGACCTATCGTGATGACAACCACTGCAATGGTATTTGGAATGCTGCCGCTGGCACTTTCCACTGATTCCGGCTCGGAATGGAAAACAGGATTGGCCTGGGCAATTATCGGCGGATTGATCAGCTCGATGTTTCTTACGCTTGTAGTAGTACCGATAATGTACGTAAAAGTCGATCAGTGGAAGGAAAGTTTCTCAGCATATCTTCAGAGGAAATTGCATAAGAAAAAGGAAGAGATGATGGAAGAGGAACCGGGATTAGTTGAGGCAGAGATAAAATAAGATCCGATGTAAACATTAAAGGGCAGATAACACCTACCCTTTTTATTTTTAAACGAAATTATTTTACCAATTCCCAAGCAAGAACTTCATTTTCTTTATTTCCCGGAAAATTAGAAAACATTCTAAAATATTTTTATTTCTTCCCATGCACCATTACATACATTTGGACCTGATGCCCTGAATAATTTTATTATTTTTATTCCCGTGTTTGAATTCATTACAAATATTCCAACATACGGTGTTTTGATAGCGATTCCTTTATAGGCATTTCTAAGTTCTATTTCGTTTTTACATAATGGCGAATAGACGTGGAAATATTTCTTTACTGTGTCGGCAGGAATCGAATTTCCGTAATTGTTATATCCACCTCCTACGGCATAACCGGTATTATTTATATTATAAAAACTATCCAATTTTGCAATTTCTTCATCTGTTGTATTTCCATCATTATTACCCAGCATATCAGCAACTGAAATTTTATCAATTGTAACTACAGTAGATTCTTGGCTTTCAACACTTTTTTCACAATTAGGAAATAATAAGAGGACAGAAAACATTATTATCGAATAAACAATCTGTTTCATTTTATACCCCCTTGTTTTATGTATCTAACTACTTTTACTACAATTAAAGTAAGTCGATATCATACAATAATCTTCTTGCATTAAATGTATCTTAAACGAATGTTTAACATTATACGTGGGGGGAACTAATTTTGAAAACCCGGTATGATCCCCCATTTCTTGACAAAATAAAGTAATATTTTTTGAGATAGTCAAGGTGTTTTTAAAGCGAATTTTGTTGGTATTGTTGGAAGGGATAACCTAAGTATAATATCAATCTACAGTTATGCGGTTTGAAAGTTCGTTTGTATCATCTGCTTTAATAGGGAAGTGCGTGCTGAGAATTTTCCCAACTTCTTCTACGCTAAAGATAAGCCCGTTGCAAAATTCACCGCGTGTAAATTTTTTCTGTATTTCATCTTTAATTTTGTCCCAGGTTTCCTGCGTGACTTTCTCATTTATACCACTGTCCGCGAGAATGTAAAATTTTCTGTCTTCGAGTAAAAGAAAGATTAATATGCCGGTTTTATCTCTTGTGTTCGCAACTCCCAGTTTAAAAAATTCTTTTTCAGCCAGTGCTTTCAGAGATTTCCTTTTTTCGAAAAAAGACTTTTTCTCTTTTATGCTTACACAAATCTCTCCCGCGGTGGTTTTCTCCATTTCCTTTATTTTATTGGAAATGCGCAGGAGTTCATCGTCGTTAACGAAGT
>CAZQQD010000152.1:0-4302 GCA_964595355.1 uncultured Ignavibacteriaceae bacterium
TAACCTTGCCGTCTTTATAATCCTGCGGAGAAATAATATTTACTTTTTCGTCCGAGTGTTTTGCTTCATTTATTTTATCAATTACAGATTGTTGAAAAACTTCTTCAGGATTCTGAAGTTCACCGGTAGCCCAGGCAACCATATTGCTTGGCATAGTGATTTCAAAATCGAAATTGGAAAAATCATTATAGAATTCAACAAAGCCGGAATAATTTATTGTATCCCAACCGTCGATATCATCATAGACACTCATTTGCGGATACCAGTAAGCAATGAACATATCATTATCGCCGAAGTTTCCCATTCTTATTGTGACTATTTTCGGAATATGGATTTGCCAGTCTATTTTTAGATTAATATTTGTTTTCGGTGGCAAAGGATTTTTCAGTTTAACAAACATATTTGTACCTGAAATAAAAACGCTTCTGCTTCCGACTTCCAGGGTATCATCGTTTACTATTAATAATTTGATATCTGTTCCGTCAGTCAATTCTGCAGTTCCGATCGGGAATTCACAAACTCCGCCCTTTTTCATTATATCCTGGTATAACCGGATCACTAGTTGTTTTAATGTATCAGGACTTTCATTATGGTAAACAATTGTTTCTGAACCGACAAGCGCACTGCTGTCCGGGAGTAGTTCAGCTATGATTTTGTAGTCCGAATGATTTTGCCAGTATTTTGGGCCAGGTAAACCATTATTGGTTCTCACCCCCGCATCAATTGATTTTTGAATATTTAAAGGAACATATAATCCCTTATTTTGTGCAGTTAAATTTGTACTGAATATAAATAAAAATAGAGCAGTACAAACCAAAGAAATGGTTGGTGGTTTTTTCATTTAGCCCCCGTTAAAATTGGCTTAATTTTTTCTATTATAAAATCAACATAATTAGAAAAACAAATATTGGCAAGATTTTTATGATGAATTATAATTAAAGAAATTGAATCTGTACAAGTTTTATTGTAATGCTTAATCCGCCGCCAGTAGTTACGCTTGTTTCAGCTTGGAATTAATAATTGTTACTCTATAGTGAATTTAAATGTATATCAGAAACCAGGTGCATATTTGGAACCTTAGGTAAATCACACAGAGGATAATTTTCATACCTATCAAAACTATTAATCTGAGCTATCTCTAAAGTCTTAAAAAATTTCTCTGCATCAATTAGTTCAATTGGTCTATAATCGGTGTTACAAAGCTTAGCCAGGTTACACGCCCCTTTTTGAAAGCCTGATGTAGTCACAAAAATGCCTTTAACGCAATTTTTTAGAATCATTGCTCCCAGAAAAGATCTTATCTGTTCAACTTTAATTTTCCCTTTATATCTTTTTACTTGCACGCCTATTAATGAGTTTTCTACCCCTGATAGTATTATATCTACACCACCATCATTTGTATATGCAATTAGTCTGCAATTATAACCGAGATCTCTAAAAACACTGGTAACTACCTCTTCAAATTTTCGTGGATGTAAGGAAAAGCGAGACTCATACTTGGCAGCTAAATATTTTCTGATTTCTTCAATTGGTAAGCTGATATCACTTAGATCTAAGTTCCTAAGTATGCCTGCAGAGGCAAAGATTAGTTCCCAAATTTGTGAAGTAACAGCTGCCAGCCACACCCGTTTTTCCAGCACCCACCAACCGCAAACTTTACATACAAAAGAATAACAGTATACATCTTCTCCTGGATCACCGTCTCTCAAAGTCAGGTCTTCCAAAGGCACACCTTGTTCTTCTGTTATCCATTCAAAATCTAACCCTATGTTATGCGTTTTTATGTAATCGATTGGTTTGAAATTCCACATGTTAGAAATCTCTTTGTCTACCATTCTGTGTTTGCAGTAACGACATTCTTTTACTCGAGCGTTAAGAAATTCTAAACCCAGGTCACATACTATTCCGCCAGTTGCTAAGTCGTTGTATTTCCAGACTTTCATCGGTTTCCATGTGAGTTTTGTTAATTAAATTGTTCACTTGACTAATAATGAACTAATTTATATAATTGTATTGCTATTGTAATGACAAAAATTCAAGGATTAAAAATGAATAAATCAGCAAATATACAAGCTAGAATTGATCCGAATGTTAAGAATAAAGCCCAAAAAGTATTGGATAAACTTCACATTTCTATGTCGGAGGCTATTTCCATTTTTCTGACCCAGGTTTCTCTCAATAAAGGAATCCCTTTCGAGATTAAGATTCCAAATAGACTGACTGAAGAAACTCTTCGAAAATCTGAAAAAGGAAAGGAATTACACGAAGTCTCTGATATAAAACAACTTTTCAGGGAACTCGATAATTGAGACTAATTTATTCTTCTCAGTTTAAGAAGGATTTTAAGAGAATTAAAAGTCAGGGAAAAGACATTTCTCAACTTGAATTGGTTATTGAGAAACTTCTGAATAATGAACAATTAGACATCAAATATAGGGATCATAAGCTTGTCGGGAGATGGAAAAATTTCCATGATTGTCATATAGAACCTGATTGGATTTTAATTTATAAGCTCACCGATTCTGCTTTATTTTTAGAAAGGACCGGCTCACATTCTGACCTTTTTAGATGATCATTTAATTTAGCATTTAATGCTCCTGCAAAAGACTCACTACCAATACATAATTGGAAATTTATAATTAAAACCTGTCTGCCGCGCCAAAAGCGGGTAAACCGGTAAGCAAGATTCAAAATTATTTCTTCGGGATTACAGAAGAAGCAGCTCCGAGAACTTTATAAGAATTTTTATTCTGTACGTATGCTATTAATCTTGAATTATTGAGATTAATATCTTTGTCAACTTTCAGTTTACGCTCTGATTTTTCCTTTGCAGTGCTCGTATCAAATTCGCGCACGACATTATCGTGTTCGAGTTTTCTACCGCTGTTTTCGCCGCGTTTCACATAGGTGCTTAAGTTTTTTTCAACAAGTGCAAAGTGGATTACATCATTATCAGGCTTGGGAGTTAAACTATACTTTATAGATAGTTCCCCGGAGTTAGCCCAGGAAAGGTCCATTGAAATTCCGTATTCTGCGTTTGTTTTCAATGCTTTTTTAATAGCATTCTCTGCAGCTTCTGAATTTGATCCCACAAACTGGGTCTGGCCATTAACGATCATTTGCGGAGTGTAAATGCTGGTAAGATTAAATTTCTTTCCGTACATACTCTGGCGTACTGAAAATTCGTGTTTGTCAAAGCGGTCTTTCCAGCCGATGTAATCCCAGTAATCAACGTGAAAAGCTAAAACATAGACAGGTTTATCCTGCGATTTATAGTATTTATCAATTTGTGAAGCAAGACGGTCTGCAGGTGGACAACTTGAACATCCTTCGGAAGTAAATAATTCAACTACGGCTACAGGATGAACCGAATTGCTTTTATCCTTTGTTCCCTTTGAAAGAAGGGGAATTGTTATAAAAAAGGAGAGCACAAACACAACTGCGATAAAAGATACTGCGATTTTGGAAATTCTCATATTTGACCTTATAAGGTTTCTTTCTAAATATATTTTGTTTGGAATAAAATGGAAATACTATTTAAAGTATTATGAACAGGAATATGGTATGTATTTTTTTACAAAATTTATTAACGAAACTATAACATTTGAGTTACAATTTAGTTTCGAAAGACTACATACAAATTGGAATATAGTAATGCGCCTCTATCGCTTCGATCTGATTTGATTTTAGTGACTTTGAATAAGAGACTATGAGATCAACGCTACGCGTCAGCTCTCTCGAAATACCTGATACTCGGCGGTCCGGCAAGCATTCCACCAAGCTTTGTCATTACTCCGGTCTCTGTACGCCAGCCCAGATATTTCTCATGGTGCAGACGTGATTCCCAGTGCTCAACCAGAACTAACTTATCCTTATCCTCCGTGTTGAAGTACACATCTACTACCTTGCAGCCATCATATTTACGTGTCTCCGGAAGTATCTCTGCCATGTATGATTTCATGTTTGAAACCTCAGCAGGCTTAACCGGTGCTTCGAGCAAAACCATTACACTCATTATATTTCCTCCTATTTTGTTAGTTTGATTAACAGCTTTCACATTCCGCAAGCGGGAACGCAAGAAGCTGGCTAACTATTGCGTATACTTCACGTTGCAGCATCCTTTTGCCGGCAGACAGGTTCAATTATACCTGGTTTCCCTACAATTCAGCATAGAATTGCCTCACCAATCATTTACTTGCCTTTAGTTTCTCCAGTTTTTCCCTTGTAGCAGGATACTCTCTTAATGTCAGAGCTTTCTCATAGTATTTGATTGCTTTTTCTTTATTACTAATTGCGGAATAG
>CAZQQD010000153.1:0-4176 GCA_964595355.1 uncultured Ignavibacteriaceae bacterium
GCAATATTTATAAAGGAATAAAGCTTGTTTTTAAACAAGTTTCTGAAAGCGATTTTGAAATAATTTTTTAACATACTCCCACCTTATATTTATGTTATTTACTATTTAGACCAGCACATTTTAAAAATGTTGTCCCTAATTTAAATTTTTAAGCACCACAAATTTTTATAGAATTTATCTTACCTATCACTTATTAAAGATTCCTCACTTAACTCGCATAAACTTTTTAGCCGGCCAAGAAATTGATGAGAGAGAAAATGAAGTCATTTTTTTGTCCAACTTATTAACTGTAATATCCATATCACTACTGAATACTATAAGATGTACCACAAACTCACCTTCACCAGATTTTGTGATCCATCCGTCAAGGTTCCCCATTTTAGCAACGAGTTTATTATCCTGCTCAAAAATTTTCATTGTACCAAATTGTTTATTATAATAAGTACCGCTCAGTGTTTTTATATCGTTCACTGATAAATTATTCTTTGTTTCTTTAGCGCTCGACATCTTTTTCTTTCTGTATTTGAATACACGTTCTTTATATTTCTCATATTCTTTTTCAATAATCTGATCAGCGTCTTTTTTCCCGCTCAACAAATTGTAAGCATAATCGGCTATGAGATCAGGAAGATAGGACCCTTCTCCAACACCATTTACAAAAGCTGCAACGCCAATTTTATATTTCGGCATAAAAGAAAGATGCGAACGGAAGCCGGGATAACCACCGAAATGGTGAATTAAAAGATCACCGTTATAATCAGCTAAATACCAGCCTAAACCATACGCAAACCTTTTATAATCATAAAACGATGCCGACAGATCGATTTGGGCAGAATGCATCTCATCCATTGAACGTGCAGATACTATTTGCTTTTCGTTAAATTTACCATTATTTATATGAAACCTTAACCAGTTTGCAGCATCTTTTGCTGTTGTTATCATACCACCCGCCGCATGCATTGAATTATCATCTTTTATAAACTGCTGACGTTCAGCTTGCTTATTAACAACAATATAAGGCACAGCAAGATCAGATTTTTTATAAACAGATACATAAGCGTGTGTTGAACTCATGTTAAGAGGTTTAAATAATTTTTCCTCTAATGTTTCCTGCCATGTTTTGCCGGTTACTTTTTTCATTATTATACCGGTTAAAACATAACCAAGATTTGAATACCAGAATGAGTGTTTTTTAAAAAGGCTATTTTCAAATAATTTTAAAACGATGCTATCTGTCTGCTCACCGGAAAAAGCAGTACGAAATACAATAGGAAAATTATTAATTCCCGACCTGTGAGTCAGCAGATCACGGATACAAATAGTTTCTGTAGAAAGCGGTGGATTAAACTTTAAATTAGGTAAGTATTTACTGATAGGAGCATCAAGATCCAGAATTCCTTCATCTGCTAACATTTTTGCAGCAGTAGCAAGATAAGGTTTTGTGGCTGAGGCTATGTAGATAGGTGTTTCATCTGTCATTGGCAATTTTTTTTCTACATTTCTATAGCCATATCCTTTCGAAAAAATAACGTCATTCCCTTTTACAACAGATATCGAAAACCCGGCTTTGTAGTTTGTCTCTTTGATAACCCGTTGTATAAAAGAATCGATTTTTTCAGAAAAATTATTTACCTGAGTATTAGTCTTAATGTTCTTACTTCCTTTGGTAAAAGATGCAAATGTTAATAATATTGTTAAGAACAATAAGCCTGCTGATATTTTAATTAAAGTTTTACGAAACAAAATTATATCTCCTAAATAATTGAGTCATAAAATTTATCTAATCTATTCTCACTCATACCTCAATGATTTAATAGGATTTGCAATTGCAGCCTTAATCGATTGGTAGCTTACAGTAATCAGCGCTATCATAATTGCGAGCGCGCCTGCAGCAATAAATAACCAACCACTAATTCCTGTTGCGTAAGCAAACTCACTTAACCATTTATTCATTGCATAGTATGCAATCGGCCAGGCTACCAGGTTTGCAAAAATTATCAGTAATAAAAATTCTTTTGATATTAGCATAACAATATTTGAAACAGAAGCTCCCAGTACTTTTCTTACTCCAATTTCTTTTGTTCTGACCTCCGCTGTATAAGAAGCTAATCCAAACAGGCCTAGGCAAGCAATAATTATCGCAATAATTGCAAATATTCCGAACGCCGTTCCCAACTTTTGATCTTTTCTATAAAGTTTATTTAATCTCTGGTTCATAAACTCATAATCAAATGTATAGCCGGGTCTGTACTCAGTCCATTTCTTCTTAAGAAAACTTAAAGTTGCAGGGATATCTTTTCCGCTGATTCTTACGGTTATCTGATTGTTCCCTGTTTTTGTAATTAGCATTACGATAGGTACAATTTCATTATGTAAGGTCTCAAAATTGAAATCACTAACGACCCCAATTACTTTACCATCACTCCCTCCATAATTCATTCTCTTGCCAATTGCGTCGTCATTTGTCCATCCTAATTTCTTAACAGCGCTTTCATTAAGTATAAATGCTGAGCTGTCATCTGTAGCATATTTTTTTGAGAACTCTCTTCCTGCCACTAATTTTAGCTGGTAGGTATTAATAAAATCGTAATCAACTTCCTGCACGGCGAGACGAAAATTTAACTGCTCGGCTTTCCCGTTCCTATAAATCTGTCCGCCCCAACTATTTAGTAATAAATCGGAAGGTACCAGTCTGGAGCTTGTAACCATTTTAATATTCGGATTCTGAAGCAACTGGCTTTTAAATGTTTGAAGATTATTCTTGATTTTTCCACTCGAAGGCAAAACTATCAAGTGATCTTTATTATAACCGAGATCTTTATTTTGAACAAATTGCATTTGAGAGTAAACAATTCCAACTGCAATTATTAATATTATAGAAATAGTGAATTGTAAAACTACAAGAGTAGACCTTAACTTTGATTTTCTGCTCATTAATTGTTTTTCGTGCAGAGACTTAACGGGATTGAACGATGACAAAACAAAAGCCGGATAAATACCTGCAGCCAACCCTACAAATAAAGTAATACCAAAAATAATAGCAGCTAATAGTAGATTACCTGTCAAACTAAAATTCAAGTCTCTTTCCATAAAATTACTGAACTGTCCAATCACCAATTCAACTAAAATTAATGAGAAGAAAAGAGAAATAAATACCGTTACCATCGATTCACCAAGGAACTGTTTTACAAGCTGTCCTTTATCCGCCCCCATAACTTTTCTAACGCCAATCTCTTTAGATCGTTTAGCCGATCTAGCAGTAGAAAGATTCATAAAATTTATGCAGGCTATTAACAATAAAAATATTGCAACTGCACCCAACAAGTAGACGGTATCAATATCTCCATTCGGTTCTATTTCAGAAACAAGATGAGAATGTAAATGGATATCAGTGAGTTTTTGGAAATGTAAAGTCGTAAAAGTATGTGGAAGCCTTTCAGGAAGTTGGCCACCTTCTTCACGTATTTGTTGCAATATATGTTTATCCATAAAATCAGGTATTTTGGCCTTAAGTTCTTGTATTGGGAAATCTTTTGGTAATAATAAATAAGTAATGTAATTATTGCTTCCCCAGTTTGTCTCAAGTGTTTTCCTTCCTATAGCATCGGGGTTATAAAGTGTAATAAAAGAAGCTAAAAAATCATAATGAAAATGTGAATTATCGGGTACATCCTTTACAACGCCTGTAATCTTAAAATCATAGTCGTGCTCATATTTAATCGTTTGTCCAAGTGGATCCTTATCTCCAAAATATTTTTTTGCCATTGATTCTGTAATAACCAAACTTTGAGGTTCTTTAAGAGCCGTTTCAGGATTACCTTCTATAAACGGGATTGTAAAAATATCAAATGCAGATTGTTCTGCCCAGTAAAAATTATTCTCAATTACAATGTTATTATTTATTTCAAGATAAGTATTGTAATCGTGCAAAAACCTGACTTCTTCTTTCACAATATGCGGAAAATCATTTTTTAACAAAGGACCAATTGGAGGCGCAACCCTTGCAAGATGGAAATTGCTTTCACCATTTTTGTTGAACCATTCCCTGGTAACACGGTAAATTCTGTTCGAATTTTTATTAAACTTATCATAACTCAATTCATTCTGGATATAGGTGATAATCAAAATTGCACAGGTAAGTCCGACTGCCAGACCAAAAATATTAATGAATGAATA
>CAZQQD010000154.1:0-4090 GCA_964595355.1 uncultured Ignavibacteriaceae bacterium
CTAACCTGTTTTTGGGAAGCATCCCTTTAACAGCGCTTTCAATAATATACTCAGGCTTTTTAGCCTTCAGTTCTGCATAACTTCTTGTTTTTAAACCACCGGGATAACCGCTGTGGTGCGTGTAGGTTTTTAAAAATTCTCTTTTACCCGTCACCTTAACCTGTTCTGCATTTATTACAACGACAAAGTCACCCGTGTCAGCATTAGGTGAAAACGTTGGCTTGGTTTTGCCACGAATTATAGAAGCAACCCTACTTGCCAGCCTACCTAAAACCTGGTCTTTTGCATCAACGACTACCCAGTTGCGCTGAGCGTTTTTGGTGCTTATAAACTTTGTCTGTTTTTCCTGTTTCACTCTGCTTCCTCCGAAACCTTATAAATCTTTCCAAAATAAAGAGCACTAAAAATAGCCCGAATGCGGGAAAATGTCAAGAATGGCGTCCGCTACGGTTCATATTATTATCTTTGATGGCTAATTTATTTTGAATTTAACACTTAGAAAAATTGACGTTTTTAACTATAACTTGTTATTTTTGAAATAATTATTAAAAGATGTGCTTTTTAATAAAGAAAAATGAATCTAAAATTCGATTTAAGATTAATTGAAGGCTATCGAAGCCAATCACAAAAAATTAGAATATTAACAGAATCGTGGGTTGGCATTAATTCCTATTGTCCCAATTGTGGTCATAAAGACCTCACTAAATTTGAGAATAACAACCCTTTTGCAGACTTCTATTGTGAAGTTTGCAATTCAGAGTTTGAACTTAAAAGTACGTTGAACACTTTTAGAAGGAAGATAAATGATGGCGCTTACAGCACAATGATTAATAAAATCAGGGAGGCACAAAATCCTAATTTTCTTTTTCTAAATTACACCGCTGGAAATTCCGTAAATAACTTCTTTGCCATTCCCAAGCACTATTTTATTCCCGAGATTATTGAAAGAAGAAAACCATTATCAAATCTAGCACGAAGAGCCGGGTGGGTTGGCTGTAATATTCTAATATCAAACTTGCCGATTTCGAGTAGAATTTATTTAATTAAAAATGAACAAGTATTAAATCGCAATATTGTAATAAAACAATGGGCAAAAACTTCTTTCTTAAAAAATATAGGTATAAAAAACAAAAGCTGGCTTATTGAAATTATCTCTATAGTAGATCAGATACCCAATAAGGAATTTACTTTGAATGAAGTTTACAAATTTGAAAATTACCTAAAAAGTAAATTCCCAAACAATAATTTTATCAGAGAAAAAATTAGACAACAACTTCAAATTTTAAGAGATAAAAACTATATTAAATTTATTAACAAAGGAGTATATAAAAAGGTGTAATTATGAATGAAAAAAATGTTATAGTTGTATCAGGTGGTGTTGTACAATCTGTTTATTCTTCAAATCAAGACATAGGAATAGATTTGCTAGATTTTGATAATGAAGAATTCGAAAATGACAAAACCGCCGACGATGAATTTGCCAAGAGAACTAAAAATTTGGTACAGGTTCAAGTACTTTAAAAATCCAAGCTAATTCTTTACTCAGTCAATGCTTTATTCAAAACACTCCAGTCTATTTTATTCATTAGCTCTTTCATCCTGTCCTGTGCTCCTGTCATTATAATTACAATATTTTGTATGGAGGGCTTCGGTGTGTTTTTAAACTTATAATAATATGCTTTTTGGCCAGTACTCCACTTTGCACTTTTCCAGTTGCCGAATGCAATGTAATAGCTCTTAAAAAAATCCGGAGCAAAATGTCCTCTGTTGAGTTTAGTTACCATTGCGGCGCCGGGTACGCTAAGGCCCTTTACCGGTCTTCCTTTTATATACAAGTTGTTAATATAGGCGTAAACGTGAAGCTCATTTAATTCCTGCAATTTATTATTTACTGCATTAAGGCTGTCCATTAAAGAATCCTTTTTCCCATATTCTTTCTCTGCTTTTGCTGATGGGTTACTTTCATATTTTTTTATTCTGGCAACAACTTTATCCTGCAGCACCTGTGATTTTTTATAAATAGGCAAAATGATCTCATTAAATCTTTTTGAGCCCTGGTTTACCACATAGTCTCTCTCAAAGTTTTGATTTATATCTATTGAACCTTTATCGTTATAATTTACCGGAACCAGGGGGTTTCCATCATACCAATTTTGATCAAGAGTCCAATTATTGTTTCCACACTTATCAAGAACGCTAACTATAATCGGGATAGCTTTATCAAATACTTTTTTCTCTACCGCGTTTGGTTCTCTTAAAGATTGCGCTGAAATTGAATTTGCCAAAAACAGCAGTGATGATAAAAAGACAAAAGAAGTTTTTGTTTTTATAGAATTCATATTACTTATTCTCAGAATAATTGCTGTGTGTTTCAATTATCAATCAATTTATTCAGCTCACCCCATTTAACGCCTTTTAATAATTCCTGCATCCGGTTCTTAAGACCGGTCATTACTACTACCACGTTATCAACGTATTGAGACCCTGAATGTTTTTTGAATTTGTATGTATATCCTGCCGTGCTCTTCGAAGCGTCCTTCCAGTTGCCAAAGCCAATAAAATAGCTGTTCCAGTTGCAGCTATCCCTGAAGGAATGATTTGTCATTGTAACCAAAGCGGCGCCGGGAATTTTTACACCTGTAAACTGTTTGCCTTCAATGTTTTTCTTATTAAAGAAAACATAGACATAATAACCGCCTATTTCTTTTTCCTTTTTTGTGATTGCATTCATACTGTCCTGCGGTTCAGGCTTTTCCGAAGACATTCTTATAAACTCATTATCTAACGGATCAATAAGTTTCTTGGAAAGTTCAGATCTGGGGTCCAGCCCGAAATCTCCTGTGAAGTACTGATCTTTTTTGCCAAGAGCAGAAGGATCTAATTTACCGGAAGCATTTTCATTAAAAATCACATTATAATTCATAAAAGGTTTTCCATTAAAACGAATATCATACAACATCCAATTATGATTTACACACTTTTTCATCAGGTTTGTGACTACCTTAACAGTTTCTTTAGCCTTTGCTTTGGATTGAGGCAAGGCTATTGTGCTGATGCAGATCGATATTATAACAAAAAATAAAAATATTGATTTAAGTTTTTTCATCTTATTTCCCTGATCAACTTAATAATAAACCCGGTAACAGCAGTTAATATTTATTTACATTTTTACAAACTCTACTCTCCTGTTGTTAGCTCTTCCTTCCGGCGTATCGTTTGTATCCATCGGCTTAGTATCGCCGAATCCTTTAGTAGTCAATCTGGAGCCATCAATGCCCATACTTACAAGCTGGGCTTTTACAGCATCTGCTCTTTGCTGAGAGAGAGTCATATTGTGAGCGGCACTGCCTGTGTTATCAGTGTGCCCGTCAACTTCAAATTTAAGTCCAGGATTATTTTTCATAATTCCAGCAATCATATTCAATGTACCCATACTTTGGGGTTTTATATCGGCCTTATCAATGTCAAAAGTAATACCGTGGGTAACTATTTTGGATGCTGTGAATTTTTTGCCGATCATATTCATACTACCGCCTGCCGCTGCACGAACATTGGTAAATACAATAGGATTATTCATATCACCGATTCCTCCGAATCCGAATGAAGTGGGAACAATACCCACATTAGGTATAACCAAAATGCGGTATTGGTCTACATAACATTTCAACTGGTTATTTTTATAAATAAGCGCACAATGATGCCATTTGTTAAAAAATGTGTTATCACTTTCGTTTGGATAATCAGCGCTAAAATCTTTTCTTGGTAAATATCCTGTTTCCACCCCGCCTCGCGTGTTAAACTCAATATTTGCCTCTGTGTTGTTCCCATCTTTGTTTTTGTAGCTCAAGAATACAACGGCATTATTAGAGCCACCAGTAGGATAATAATCGAATTCAATTGTAAAAGGATCTGTTAAATATGATTTGGTTTTCATTAGCGGATAAACCCGGCAGTAGTTCCCCTCTGTAAGACAAAAAGATGACCTCCCGGCTATATTGTTTACAACAGCCTGCCCTGCATCCAGATCCCAGTGAGAGGGAAATTCCCCGTTCTGATCTTCCGTAAAATCGTCTTCAAATATAATCTTGTC
>CAZQQD010000155.1:0-3996 GCA_964595355.1 uncultured Ignavibacteriaceae bacterium
GTTTTACCTTTAAAGTCTCCCGGAAAATGAACGACTGAACTGTCCGAATTTATTAGGGTATAATCTTTATTACTTAAATCGTGAATAACATCCGGTTTACTGCTACAACTGCTAAGTGTGAAAATAATAAATGCGGCGGTCATAAGTAAAATCAATTTCTTCATCTGCTAAGCCATGGTTGGTCAAAAATAAACATACAAATTATCCTTACCTAAACTAACAGATATTAGTTCCATAAAAAAGCTATTCGCCGGGTTCATAATTCAGAATTGGCGCCAGCCATTTTTCAGTTTCTTCCAGGCTCATTCCTTTTCTTTTATGATAATCCATCACCTGGTCTTTCCCGATTTTTCCCACTGTAAAATATTTAGCTTCAGGGTGAGCAAAATATAAGCCGCTCACAGAAGCCGCAGGGTACATCGCGTATGTTTCAGTCAACTTTATTCCGGTATTTTTTTCAACGTCCAGCAGACTGAATATTATAGGTTTTTCCGTATGATCGGGCTGTGCCGGGTAGCCGGGTGCCGGACGAATACCCTTATAATTCTCCTTTATCAGGTCTACGTTTGAAAATTCCTCTTCAGGTGAATATCCCCAGTACTTCTTTCTTACAAGCTCGTGAAGATGTTCAGCAAAAGCCTCTGCAAGTCTGTCAGCAATAGCTTTAACCATAATACTGTTATAATCATCATGATCTCTCTCATATTTCTCCACAAGTTTTTCAATTCCTATTCCTGTTGTAACGGCAAATGCACCCACATAATCTTTTCTACCTGATTCCTTCGGTGCTATAAAATCTGCAAGCGCAAGATTAGGAAGTCCATCGGATTTTTTAGTTTGTGAACGAATGGTGTGCAAAACTCTTTTTACACCTTTTCTTGAATCATCTGAATAAATTTCGATATCATCGCGAGCGACGGTGTTAGCTGCAAATATTCCGAAAACTCCATTTGCTTTAAGCAATTTGTTTCTGATTATTTCATCAAGCAACTTGTTGGCATCGTCAAATAATTTTTTCGCTTCATTACCGACATTTCCATTATTAAATATTTCCGGGTATTTACCTTTTAATTCCCAGGTCTGGAAAAATGGTGTCCAGTCTATATAATTCCTTAATGTTTCGAGAGAAAAATCTTTTAATATAGTAACACCCGGCTTCTCAGGTTCAACAATGTTAATTTTGCTCCAATCACTTTTTAATTTATTTTCCCTTGCCTGTTCAATAGTTAAATAATTCTTTTCTTCTCTTTTTCTTAAATGATTTTCTTTTAGTTTTTGGTATTCCTCTTTTATATTAGAAGAAAATTTATCTCTTGTCTTTTCATCACTGGTAATAAGACTGCTTATGACGGGAACGCTTCTGGATGCATCAAGGACATGAATCGTCGTCCCCTTATAATTCGGGGCGATTTTAACAGCAGTATGAATTCTTGACGTCGTAGCGCCTCCAATTAGTAATGGGACCTTAAAACCTCTTCGATCCATTTCTTTTGCAACGTGCACCATTTCATCAAGGGACGGTGTAATTAGTCCGCTTAATCCAATAACATCAACACTTTCGTCTATTGCGGTCTGTAATATCTTTTCTGTTGGAACCATTACACCAAGATCGATTACATTATAATTGTTACAACCTAGAACGACTCCCACAATATTTTTGCCTATGTCGTGCACGTCTCCTTTAACAGTAGCAAGCAACACTTTACCGGCTTCTCTGGTATCATTTGAGGCACGCTTTTCTTCTTCGATAAAAGGAATTAAATAGGCTACAGCTTTTTTCATTACACGCGCACTTTTAACAACCTGTGGTAAAAACATTTTACCGGATCCGAAAAGATCTCCAACAACGTTCATCCCGTCCATTAAAGGACCTTCAATTACTTCTATGGGCCTTGCAAACTGATTGCGAGCTTCTTCGGTATCCTCCTCAATGTAATCAACTATTCCTTTAACAAGGGCGTGTTTTAATCTTTCCCGAACTGTTCCTTTTCTCCATTCATCTTTTTTTACTTCTGCTTTATTTTTTTGTTTTACTGTTTCTGCAAAATTTACCAGTCTTTCGGTCGCATCTTTTCGTCTGTTCAACAAAACATCTTCAACAAGCTCTAAAAGATCCTTCGGAACCTCTTCATAAACCTCCAATTGACCTGAATTCACAATACCCATGTCCATTCCTGCTTTAATGGCGTGAAACAGGAATGCAGAATGCATTGCTTCACGAACAACATTATTTCCACGAAAAGAAAACGATACATTGCTTACCCCACCGCTTACTTTCGCAAAAGGAAGATTTTGTTTTATCCATCGTGTAGCATCGATATAATCCACAGCATAATTGCTATGCTCTTCAATTCCAGTGGCAACTGTCAAAATATTTGGATCAAAAATTATATCCATCGGTGGAAAGCCAATTTCTTCAGTTAAAATTTTATATGCTCTTTTACACACGTCTATTTTTCTTTGAAAATTATCTGCCTGTCCATTTTCATCAAAAGCCATTACGATTACAGAAGCTCCATATTGCAGAACTTTTCTAGCGCGTTCCTTAAACTTTTCTTCACCTTCTTTTAGACTTATCGAGTTCACGATACATTTTCCCTGCACGCATCTAAGTCCAGCTTCAATAACTGACCATTTTGAAGAATCTATCATTATTGGAAGTTTTGCAATATCAGGTTCTGCCTGCAGGAGATTCAAAAACTTTCTCATCGTTTCTTCGGAATCAAGTAATCCTTCATCCATATTCACATCCAGCACCTGTGCACCACCTTCTACCTGGGTTCGTGCAACTGTAAGCGCTGCTTCATAAGCACCGGCAATAATTAATTTTTCAAATTTCTTTGAGCCCGCTACATTTGTTCTTTCACCAACGTTTACAAAATTAGAATCAGGACGGATAACAAGAGGTTCGAGCCCGCTTAATCTTAAATATGTTTTTACTTCCGGGATTTCTCTAGGTTTAAATTCTAAAACCATTTTTGCAATTGCAGAAATATGATCAGGCGTTGTGCCACAGCACCCGCCAACTATATTAAAGAAATTTGCTTCTGCATATTCTTTTAGGAGAGAAGACATTATTTTAGGCGTTTCATCATATTCCCCCATCTCGTTAGGAAGCCCTGCATTTGGATAAATGCTTACAAAACAATTTGCGATGTTTGAGAGTTCTTCGATAAACGGACGCATTTGTTTTGCACCAAGTGAGCAATTAAGTCCGACACTTAATAAATTTTTTGTGTGTGCAATAGAAATCCAGAACGCTTCAGTCGTTTGACCTGACAATGTTCTTCCACTCTGGTCAACAATTGTTCCCGATATCATAACGGGAATTTGTTTTCCTGTATCGTTCATATATTCTTCAACAGCATAGATTGCAGATTTTGCATTGAGCGTATCAAAAATTGTTTCGATCAACAGAATATCAACGCCGCCTTCTACAAGCCCTTTTGTCTGTTCATAATATGCTTCAGCCATTTTTTCAAAAGTGGTAGCGCGGAATCCAGGATCATTTACGTTGGGTGAAAGCGAAAGTGTTTTGTTTGTTGGTCCGAGCGCGCCAGCAACAAACCTTGGTTTATCAGTATTTTTCTTTGTGAATTCTTCAGCAGCTACTTTTGCAAGTTTCGCACCCTGATAATTTATTTCGTAAACAAATTCTTCCGTTTTATAATCGGCCTGTGCGATTGAAGTCCCGCTGAAAGTATTTGTCTCAATAATATCGGCACCGGCTTCAAGATAAGCGCGGTAAATGTACTTTATTATCTGCGACTGAGTAATATTCAAAAAATCATTGTTGCCTTTTAAATCGCAAGGATGGTTTGTAAATTTTCCCCCTCGGAAATCTTTTTCTTCCAGTTTGTGCCGCTGAATCATAGTTCCCATTGCGCCATCGAGAACCAGAATTCGTTCCTTCAGTATTTCTTTCAATATATCTAATGTTACTGCCATAACTACTAAACTTTTAAAAATAAAAAACCTCTTCCAATGAGAAGAAGA
>CAZQQD010000156.1:0-3942 GCA_964595355.1 uncultured Ignavibacteriaceae bacterium
AAACCGTTAAGGATGCAAGTCCTTCCGGGGTTCGAATCCCTGTCTCTCCGCAAAATAAAAATGTCCCGCTAAAGGCGGGACATTTTGAAAAAATTTCACTTTACTTATAAGAGAACAATTTTACCATATCTTAACAATTTTATCTGCTGGTGCCCGCATTGGGTCACCTTCTTTAACATTGAAAGCTTGCCAGAACTCCGGAAGATTTCTCAAAGGCCCATTAACTCTAAACATAGGTGGTGAGTGTGGATCAACTTTTACCAGCATCATCTTTGTTTTATCTCTAATATTGCTTTCCCAAACCTGTGCCCAACCAAGAAAGAATCTTTGAAGGGGAGTAAAGCCGTCTATTTTTTTATTGCTTTTATATTCATCGGTCTTTTTGAAAGCAGTAAGAGCTACATTAAGTCCTCCCAGGTCAGCAATATTTTCGCCTTCTGTAAGTCTGCCATTAACATGCATCGTATCTACAGCAACAAACGAATCAAACTCATCTATTATCCTCTGGGCACGTTCCTGAAATTTTTTGTTATCATCGGCTGTCCACCAGTCTTTGAGATTTCCTTCGGCATCAAACATCCTTCCCTTATCATCGAAACTATGCGTGGTTTCGTGTCCTATAACAGCACCCATAGCACCGTAGTTAATAGCATCGTCAGCTTTCTGATTAAAAAACGGAGGTTGGAGAATTGCTGCAGGAAAAACAATTTCGTTCCTCTTCGATGAATTATAAGCATTCACAGTCTGCGGCGACATATACCATTCAGTAGGATCAACAGGTTTTCCTATCTTATTTATATCGCGTTTATAATTGAATTCCAAGGCACGTTTAACATTAGCAATATATGAGTCTCTCTTTATCTCAAGTGTACTATAATCAATCCATTTATCCGGGTACCCGATTTTAACAGTAAAAGAAGCTAATTTATGCAAAGCCTGTTTTTTTGTTTCAGGGCCCATCCAGTCAAGATTAGAAATTCTTTCACGCATAGCTTCCAATAAGTTTTTAACAATTTTCTTTGCACGTTCTTTTGCTTCAGGTGGGAATGCTACTTTTACATACTCCTGCCCCACGGCTTCTCTTAAGCGGCGGCTTACAGTATACATAACTCTTTTCCACCTTGGCTGCATTGTTTTAGCGCCCGATAAGTATTTACCATAAAAGTCAAATGATTCATTAACAAATGCAGTGTCCAGATAATTAGCCGCGCTGTGTAGTAAATTCCATCTCAGGTATGGTATCCACATATCCATAGGTGTGTCTTTAAAAATACCGCTTATGCTTTTAAAGAATCCTGTTTCGGATACATTTATATCTCCGGGATCACTAACGCCGGTTTCCTTAAAATAATCTGCCCAATTAAATCCCGGTGACAATTTCTTTAAATCTGCTAAAGGCATTTTATTATAAGTTTTCTTAGGATCTCTCCTATCCACTCTTGACATTGAGACTTCTGCGAGTTCGGTTTCCAGTTTCAAAACATTATTGGCATCCTGTTGTGCATTTTTTTCATTTTCTCCTGCCAGCTTAAACATATTTGAAACGTGTTGTACGTATTTATCTCTTATCTCTTTAGAGTGAGGATCGTTCTTCAAATAATAATCTCTATCAGGCAAGCCAAGACCTCCCTGGTCTAATTCGGCAATCTGCATCTTACTGTTTTTAGCATCTATATCTGATCCAAAACTGAATAACGGACCTCCGAGGTGAATATGCTGGTAAGCGATTTCTTTAATTAAATCTTCTTTCGATTTCAACGAGTTAATAGTATTAAGCTCATCCTGTATCGGCTTAATACCGTCATTTTCTATCTTTACTGTATCCATTCCTGTATAAAAGAAATCGCCGATTTTTTGTTCAATGCTGCCTTGCTTGGCATTTTTATCTGATGCAGCATCTGTCAAAATTTTATGAAGAACATCATTATTTTTTTCCTGTAATACACTGAAACTACCCCAAACCGTATAAGCATCCGGCACAGGATTATTCTTTACCCAGTTACCGTCGGCATATTGATAGAAATTATCAGCCGGATTGGCAGTAGAGTCAATATTGCTTAAAGGAAAGCCGTGATCGTCTTTTTCTACTTTTTTTGTAGAGCACGAGCTTAAAAAGAAAACAATAGAAATGCTCAAAAGGCATTTCACCAGGTGATTAATATTACGTCTCATAACTATTTCCTGAACTTTAATGAAAAAATAATTTTAATTTTTACTCACATTTAATTTATTTAATAGGATTTGTATTCGCCGCTCTGATTGCTAAAGCACTTATTCTTAAGAAAGCTACTAAAATTGAATAAATACCAGCAATCAAAAAGGTAATATACTTAAATGAATTTTATAAGTATAACTATTAGGCCTCTTATGCATTAAATAATATACTGCTGACAACGCCATAATATTAGCAAAAATAATTCACTTTAGAAAACCATTGGTCAAAAAAAACACAAGCCAGAAGGAACAAGCGCATAGCAACTTTTTACATCTTCCCGAGATCATTATAGTCAATTTGATTACCGAAGGTATACTGCTTTATAAGCGTTCTTTATTAGTAACTTGCTTGACTTGGTCTTTAAATCAAAAACATATGCATTGTAATTTAGGGTAACAAGAACTATGTCATTAGGCATCCAACTGAAATTATTCCCACCAATGGGTATGATTTCTGAAGGATTTTCAACTTCCACTACAATAGCTTTGGGTGGAAAAAACATCCCAATGTATCTATCATCAGGTGACCATACACAATATTTATGACTGCCAGACTTAGGGTGAGCCGGGCTTTTGTTTAATAAAATGCAGGAAGAATTTACTCGGTTATAGAGCCATAAATTGTCAAAGTATTTATATTTTTCTCCGGGTTCAACATCTAAGAACGAAATGTATTTTGCATTGTTAGATATTCGAACTTCTAGTATGCTGTGCTTTCCAGAAACTAAAACCGTATCCTTGTTTATATCCATAAAATGAAGATGGAGATTTCTACCGTAGGTGTCGGGATATGCTACTAAATGCCCATCAGAGCTGAAATCATATTCTGATGCGCGAGAACCATCTGGTATTTCAATCACTAAATTTTTAACAGGATCGTAAGTATAAAAGCCATCGATGCCCCCAGCACTAGCTGTAATATATAGAAGCCTATTATGTGCCAGCCAGCGTTCAAAATGGATATCACTGTAATCAATCTTCTTTACAATTCTATTGGTCACAAGATCCAGAACAATAATAGAGTACACTTCTCTTTGTCCCGGGGTTTCAGTACTGTCTACTAACCCCCAATCCATTTCAGATCCAACAACTATCGTACAGGCAAGGTAACGAAGAGACGTGGAGAATAAGAAATCATTAACTTTTAAAGTATCATTAGTTAGTTTCTTTTCATCAGTTCCATCAGCATTGGCTAGCCAGACTGCCTGGTCCCTGAAAAAAGCAATTTTGTTTGCCACATTAATTTTATTTTGCGCAATGGTATTGACTTGTAATAAGACGCCAAGTATAAACAATATGATTAAAACACCCGATAGAGATTTTCTGTACATATTTACCTCTCTTGATAATATTAAAGTGTTCTAATAGTTTTGCAATTCATCGCTCACCTGGCAAATACTTTTTTTGTATACTCCACAAGTTAGGTCAGTTAGTTTTGTCACATTCATTAATGCTTACCTAACTCTTAAGCCTTTTGAATATAATCCATAAACAAATAAATTTAATTAAAAAGCAGGATCAAAAAAACATCTTTTTCCCCCGGTTATTCTACGAAACAATTTAGCAGATCCAGGTGTTTACAAGTATAGAAATAATATTATTTACTTATAATGAAGCGTATTAACTGCTACAACTTTATCAACGATAATGCTACAGAGCTATATTGGAGAAATAATGAATTTTAATTATAATACTTTCGATATTGAGGGCATAATTTATACAATACTA
>CAZQQD010000157.1:0-3898 GCA_964595355.1 uncultured Ignavibacteriaceae bacterium
ACTTAGTTTTTAAACCGCACAATACAAAAGTTTTTAAAATTTTTGATATTAACAAGGAAGGTACAGAAATAACCGCTACTGTTCCTAATGGTAAAAGCAATCAAGCAGCAATTACACTGGTTGAAAATTGGCAGAAAGAAGTTGAGCGTGAGAAATGATCGGAGAAACAATTTTACATTATAAAATCCTTGAAAAGTTAGGTGAAGGCGGGATGGGTGTAGTCTATCTAGCCGAAGATACAAAACTCAAACGCAACGTAGCAATTAAATTCCTTCCCAAACACATTGCTGCGAATACTGATGAGCGTAAACGTTTTGAAGTGGAAGCACAGGCAGCCGCATCAATAAATCACCCTAACATTGCGACTATCTATGCAATTGAGCAGGCAGATGACCAGAGTTTTCTAGTGATGGAATATGTTGAAGGTAACACAATCAAAAAACTTATTGAACAGGATGCAAAATATTTTACAATAAAGAACACACTTGAAATTGTTTTACAGGCTTGTGAAGGGCTGGAGGCTGCGCACGAAAAAGGAATAGTCCACCGCGATATTAAATCAGATAATATTATGCTGACACCTAAAGGCAAAGTTAAAATTATGGATTTTGGCCTGGCAAAGGTTAAAGGCGGCGCTAAATTAACTGAAATCGGTTCGACTGTCGGAACGGCGGCCTATATGTCTCCCGAACAGGCGCAGGGTGAAGAGGTGGATCATCGTTCTGATATTTTTTCTCTCGGTGTCGTATTGTACGAGATGTTCACTACACGCCTTCCTTTCGATGCAGAACACCAGGCAGCATTGATTTATTCAGTTATAAACGAAAATCCCCAGGCAATTGCGCGTTTCAATAATAAAATTACTCCCGAACTCGAAAGGATTGTATTTAAGGCTCTTGCAAAAGATAAAGATGAACGTTACCAGCATGTTGACGATATGCTTGCCGATTTACGAAGGGAGAGAAAAAATATTGAATATGCTCATGCAGACGAGTCTGCCATTGGGCAGGTACCGAAGATTCAAACAGCAAAGACAAAACTGAAAAAGAATTGGCTTTATATTACAGCTTCATCTATTGCAGCCGTGATATTAATTCTCGTTTATTTTCTTTTCTTCAGGCAGTCACAGGGAATTTCCTCAATTGCGGTTCTCCCCTTTTCCATCGCCAGCCCGGACTCGACAGCTGAAATATTAAGTGATGGTATTACAGAGGGAATCATTAATAATCTATCGAGTATTCCTTCTATTGTTATTATGTCCTGGACCTCCGTTTCACATTACAAAAGTGACCAGGCTGATATTCGTGAGATTGGTAAGAAACTAAACGTTGCAGCTGTTCTTGTCGGCCGCATCATACAGCAGGGAGATAATTATAATGTTAGCGTAGAGTTGGTAGATGTCGGAAATGAACGGCATTTATGGGGCGCTCAATATAATAAGCAGGCAACTACTATATATACACTTCAAGGAGAATTGTCCAAAGCAATTTCTGATCAGCTTCAGATAAAGTTGACTGGCGAAGAAGAACATCGTCTTGAAAAGAACAATACTGAAAATTCTGAAGCCTATGGTCTCTACCTCAAAGGGCTTTATTACTTGAATAAACGAACACGGGAAAGCCTTATGAAAGGGATAGATTACTTTAATCAATCACTCGAAAAAGATCCGAACTACGCTCTTGCCTACGCCGGAATATCTGACGGATACGGCCTTTTAGCCAGCAATTATTATATGAACCCCGAAGAGGCCTACCCTAAGGAAAGGGAAGCCGCTCAATATGCTTTAAAACTAGATAATAACCTTGCAGAGGCACATGCATCGCTGGCTGACGTTATTAATTATTATGATTGGAATTGGGAAGCCGCAAGAAAGGAATACCGGAAAGCGATCGAACTGAATCCTAACTATGCAACAGCTCACCACTGGTATGCTATTGCACTTGTGAATCAGGGATTGTTTGATGAAGCAATGAGTGAAATCAAACGCGCACAACAACTCGACCCGCTGTCTATTCGCATCAGTCAAAATGTAGGGTTTGTTTATTACCTGTCACGGAATTACGACAAAGCAATCGAACAACTGCGAAAAACTATAGAGATCGATTCGACATTTCCATACGGCAACGCTATATTGGGTGATTGTTATTTCATGAAGAAACAATATAATCTTGCATACAAAGCTTACCATTCTGAAGTAAGGCTAACTGGCGACTCAACAAATATTTTTCTTCTTGCCTGTTTAGATGCAGTGACTGGAAATAAAAAAGAAGCGGTGGCATTGCGTGAGAAATTAAAAAATATCTCAACCCGTAAGTTTGTGCCCATTTCGTATTTTGTATTTATAGAAATATATCTAGGCAATAATGATATTGCATTTGAACTCCTCCAGAAGGCTGTCAAAGAAAAAGATCTAGATGTGACCGGTTTGAAAGTCGAACCGAAATTTGACCCGATACGATCTGATCCACGGTTTACGGCTCTGTTAAAGGAGGTTAATTTATCACAATGATCGGCGAAACAATCCGCCTGAGGTGGATACATTATAAAATAAATTGTCATTCCGTCCCGACTTGTCGGGATCGGAATCGACCACTGTATTTAAAAGATCCTAAAACAAGCCTGCCTCTCGGCAGACAGGTTCAGGATGACATTATAAATAACGGATTAATAGTATGATTGGTGAAAATATTCTTCATTATAAGATTATTGAAAAGCTTGGAGAGGGCGGGATGGGCGAAGTTTACAAAGCTCAGGATACCAAACTAGACCGCTTTGTTGCGCTGAAATTTCTTCCATCCAATCTTACAGCCGACGAAGAACAAAAGGCAAGATTTGTTCAGGAAGCCAAAGCAGCCTCTGCTATGAATCACCCAAATGTTTGCACTATCCATTCCATTGAAGAATATAATAACCAGTTATTTATTGTAATGGAATATGTCGAGGGGAAAACATTGCGAGATAAGAAAGATTCACTTTCTGAAAAACAAATTCTCGAAATCGGCATACAGGTCGCTGAAGGACTTGCTGCCGCGCACGAAAAAGGAATTGTTCATCGCGATATAAAACCTGAGAACATAATGGTGCGTAAAGACGGGATTGCACAGATAATGGATTTTGGTTTAGCAAAGCTTTACAAGGATAGTAATGTATCAAGATTGACAAAAGCAGGTTCGACTGTTGGGACAATGGGTTATATGTCGCCAGAGCAGGTGCAGGGATTGGATGTTGATCATAGAACGGACATCTTTTCTCTGGGAGTGGTATTGTACGAATTACTCGCCGGTGAATCACCGTTTAAGGGAATGCACGAAACCGCTATAATGTATGAAATTGTAAATGTTGATGCTCCTCCCCTTTCAACTGTAAAAGAAAAAATTGATCCTGAATTAGATGAAATAATTCTTGAGTGTCTTGAAAAAGATAAAGATGAAAGATACCAATCTGCAAAAGAGCTTGCGAAAAATTTAAGGAAGATTAAAAGAGTTTCAACCGGCAACAGATCGAGCAAAATATTCAATGTTAACAGTGGAATTATCAAAACCAGTCAGGGCACAAACCAGATACAACAAACCTCCGGTACTTTTTCAGTTGAAATTTTAAATCGCAGGATTGACCTTTCAGGAATTTTCAAATCAAGACTTGTTGCCTGGGTGATTGCAGTTATTTCAATAATTGCTGCTATTTTCTTCCGGGCCAATATAAATAAACCTGTAACTTCAAATGATGTAACAAAATTCTTGATTACCACAGGAGATAATAATCTTGATATGTCCTCTAGCAGGACTCTGGCAATTTCCCACGACGGAAGAAAAATAATTTACTCGGCCGACGGGAAAGTTTATCTAAGAAAAATGAACCAGGTTGAACCGGAAGTGATTCCCGGTGCTGATGGCGGAGA
>CAZQQD010000158.1:0-3831 GCA_964595355.1 uncultured Ignavibacteriaceae bacterium
TTATAAGCATTTTTATAATACGACATTGTTTTGTGAATGTCAATAAAAATAAAAGTCTTACCAAAAGAGAATTAATTAAACAAACCTTTTTACTACAGCTCTATTTTATTACTTCATTTTTGAACCAATTTGCACATAAAAAAAATGAAGCTTGGAGAAGTGCCGACTTCTAGCTATGTTACTTCAAGTAAATGTTTAACCAACCAAAAGGCAGTTATATGATAAATTTAAAATATTTTTTCATTGCAGTTTTTGTTACATCTTTATTTTCGATGCAAAGCTTTGCTCAAATGAAAGAGGATGCAGCGAACGTAAAAAAACAAATGGAAAAATGGAATGCTAGTTTTGACGATGCATTCAGTAAAGGGGATGCTAAAGGAATGACAAAAGGTTATGCCACAGATGCGATTATTTTCCCGCCAAATGCCCCGGCAGCAAAGGGAAGTGACGCAATACAAAAAGTATGGCAAGGCTATATTGATATGGGCAAAGGTATTGTTAAGCTGGATATTGTTAAAATGGAAGTTTTTGGAAATATTGCAGTAAGTTACCATACATACAAGTTAGAGATTAAAATGAAAGGTGGTAATGTATTAAAAGATAACGGCAAATCCTTGGTAGTACATAAAGAACAAAAAGACGGAAGCTGGTTGATAATATATGATGCGTGGAATTCAAACCTACCTCTTCCGGTTAGCAACAATCAAAAATAATTTTAGCAAAAAGATCGAAACTACCATTTGGAAGAAGATGTCATCTTTTTTGTTTTAAACAAAAAGGAATGCCGTCCTTCATTTCATTTCGGTGGTTAAACGAGATTTAGCCTATTACTTATAAGGAATCCCACGGCGGGGATTCCTACCTTTATTATTAACTGCGAGGAAGTCAAAATATACAGTTAATGTATATTATTATTTCGGACTTGGACCTTCAGTAACCTGCACAAAATCCGACGGCCTCAGCCATTTGGAATATGCTGCTTTAACTTGCTTTGCTGTGAGTTCCAGGTATTTATGTGCGGCAATAGTCGGCTCATCAAGAGGCAAGTCTTCCAGTGAACGGGATAATAAGCCTCCTGCAATGCTGCTATAGCTTGATTCAGACAAAGGAATTTCTCTCATCAGCATCGCTTTAGCCTGTTTAAGTTCGTGAGGCGTTACATCTTCAGACTGCAAGGCTTTCAAATCCCTTTCGACAATTGTTCTTGCCTTTGAAACATTCGGAGGATCGCAGCCATAGTTTACAGAATAAGTCGATCTTGTTTTACCAATTGCGAACGATGAGGAAACATAGTAAACCAGCCCCGAGTTTTCCCTTAAATCTTTATATAAGCGTGTTGCATAAAAAGAACCGCCAAGCACGTGATTGCCAAGTTCAAGTGCATAGTAATCCGGATTCGAGCGCGTTAGTCCAAGCGTCTCGGAAAGCATCACCCTATCCTGTACGCGGCTTACATCAGGTACTGCAGAGGTAGAAGATTTGCTTAATGGAACAGTGGGTAAATCTGTCTCTGGCCTGGATCCTTCAACTTTCCAATTTCCAAAATATTTTTCTATCACTTTTTTAGCTTGGTCCGGTGTTGTATTACCGATTACAACAATTGTTGTAAGATCAGGACGGTAAACTTTATTATAATAATTTTTTACATCATCAAGTGTTAATGATTTTACGGTTTCAGGTGTTGTCTTTCGTAAAGCCGGGTCGTTTACAGGGTAAAGAGCTTTAATCATTGCACGACCTGTCAGATAGTCAGGGCTCTTTAATTGGCCAGCTACCGTTTGGGCGGTCTGCATTTGAATAATCTTGAAAGCCTTCACAGGTAATCCCGGGTTTAGTTCGTTATCGGCAAGCAACCTGACACCCTGATCAAAATTATTCACCAGCATTGATACGGAAAAACCAGTACCTGCTGATTCGTTGGCGCCTATATCATCCAGTGCTTTTTGAAATGCAACACGGTCAAGGGTCTTTGAACCGTAAGCAAATAATTGATTCAGTACTCCTGATATACCTTCTTTATTTTTAGGCGCTTCCATGTCAGGGTTGTTTTTTATTCTTCCGTAAAGACTGACCGTGTTACTTATTTTCTCAGGCTGTACAATAAGTTTTAATCCGTTTGATAATTTCATTACAGTAGGATTGACAACCGAATTAGGAACTACCAGCCTGCCCATTGCAGTATTAGCCCAATCTGGTAATTTAACAGGTTTGGGATTTTGGGGTGCAAAAGATTCATTGCCTCCAAATCCTTTCTTTGAAGTCGGTTTGCCTGATTCCTGCGGAGTCAGAACTGCATAAATAGCATGATCCGGATCCAGATATTTTTTAGCCACCCTGTTTACATCTTCAACAGTGACTTTTTCCAGTGCATTCAAATCATCCTGTGGTGAATTTCTTCCTTCCACAGCTAACGCTTCCGACCATGCAGATGCTAAACCGGAAACTGAATTTTTTTCGAACTCAGCATCCGTAAGCTCGTGTCTTTTTTCAGCTTCTACCAGATCTTTCGGCAAACCATTCTTAACATAATCAGCAATTATAGATCGGACGTTTTTTATCAGCGATTTTGAATTACCGCCTTTGGGAAAGACTGCAAAACCAAATCCGATCCCCGATTCGGGCAGGTCGGAATATTGAAAGCCGGCATAAAGCGATTTTCCCGTTGGAACTAATTTCGAGTATAAGTCTCCTCTCTGGTTGCTTAGTACATCAGATAATATTTGTGCTGCTGCATAGTCGGGGCTGTTCGAGCCGGGCATTCGGTAAGTGATTATTGCAAATCCATATGGCTGATCGGTTTTTAAATTCAGAGTATCAGGTTTTACTTCCTCAAGCTTGACCATCGGACGATTTGGAAGTTTTCCTGACGGAATATCTCCAAATAATTTTTGAACTTTCTCTAAAGCTTTTTCAGGTTGAACATCTCCTGCAATTATTAATATCGCATTATTAGGTGCATACCACGTTCCGTGAAATTTCTTCAGCATTGCACCGGTGGTTTTGTCAAAAGACGGTCTTGTACCGAGTGCATCGTGCGCATATGGCGTTCCCTTAAATATTGAGGCCAGAAGTTTTTTATAGAAAACATATTGTGGATTCGACAAATCGGAAGCGACTTCCTGTTCAATCGCCCCCCTTTCATTTTTCCATAATGAATCGGTAGCTAGAATACTTTTCATTCTTATCGCTTCAATGTGAAGCGCAAGATCGAGATCCTCAGAGGGAACAGTAAAGAAATATTGAGTAACTGTCTGCCTTGTATCAGCGTTAAAATCACCTCCCATAGCAGCCGTAATATCTGCAAGCTGATCTGCAGATAAACCCTGGCTGCCTCTGAACATCATATGCTCAAGAGCGTGGGCTGTGCCCGGAAATCCATCCGGAGCTTCATTTGAACCTACCAGGTAATTTATTTCAGTCGTAACAACCGGTGCGATCGGATCTTTTACGATTACTATTTTTAGTCCGTTTTTTAATGTCGACCGTAAAATATCTTTACTACTTGTTGAGGAATTTCCAGCGGCAAAAACACAGGTAAATGATGTAAGTAAAAAGATAGTAGCAATAAAAAGTGGGCATATCAGAATATCTCTTTTTGAATTGGATAACATATTATCTACTCCATTCTGGTCTCCAGATTTAGTACTCATAATTTTCTCCTTAAATAATGAATCCAAACACATAAACCTCCTACATAACAAATCATTTAATTGGATTTACTTATAGAATCCGACACAATTTCTTTTGTTAGTATTTCAGGAAGTTCTATAAAGTATAATTATAAAACTTAAATTAGAAGGGTTAAGTTCCGTAACAAACTTAAGTTAGGCA
>CAZQQD010000159.1:0-3824 GCA_964595355.1 uncultured Ignavibacteriaceae bacterium
TCTATCTTTATTCCTATCGCAGTAGCAACTGCGCTCAAAGTAACTCCCGCACAAGCGGCCAGCGCTTCAAGCAGCATATCGCCGGAACATACACTTAAACCGTTACCGCCTGTTGCCGGATGCAAACCAGCTTCTGCAAGAGCTTTCCCGGTTTCTATTTTGCACGAAACTCCTTCGCCTATCCTTCCCTGTGCTTTTAATGTAACCATTGCCGTTTCAGGCTTTTCCTTGTACTGATTTTTTAACGGCGCCTGCAGAGATCGAAGCTCTTCGGTATTCATTTAATATTCCTGCTTTTTGATATTGAGATTTGCTTAGGCATTACTGTATTCGCGTGCAAGTTAGATAATGAACATAATTAAAGCAATAAGCAACTGTTGCTGATATGCTTATAATTTCTGTTAAATGTCAGGAAATTAAAAGTAAATTTCTTCAACTTATACCTAATTACTAAAGAAACCATTGAAGAATTGATTAAAAAGTGCAAAGATCTATAATTTAGCCATTCTTATAAACTCCTCCCTTCATCAAAGCAGCATTCTCCTGTACAGCTATTGCGCACCTATTGGGGAGCTATTGGGGTACTATTGGGCTCCAAATGGCATTTACCTTGTAGAAAAAACCCGGGGTTAATTAAAATGCTTTGCAATTTCCATATTTAGCGCAAAATCCATCTTAATTGCGGTCATTAATCAATTATGTGAATAAAACCAGGAATGCCGTGATTTTAGTCTGCTAAAAGGACTTATCATTTCTTATAAATAATAACCGGAAATATTACTTGACAAATAAATTCCCGGAACTTATTTTCGCATTCGACTGTTTAAGTAATTTAGTCGAAATTAGGAGCCTAAGTCCTTATGATAAAAGATAAAACAAAAGAAGAAGCAATAATAAAAGCCGCAAGACAAAGATTTGCGCATTACGGCTATTCTAAAGTAACAATGGATGAAATAGCGGGAGATGTGGAAATGGGAAAAGCATCTCTCTACTATTATTTCCCTACCAAGGAAAATCTTTTCCAGGAAGTAATTTTACAGGAACAGGACGAGTTTGCGAATGAAATTGAAAAAGTTTTACAGAAAGAAACGTGTGCCGAGGATAAGCTTCTGCAATATGTTGATCTGAGATTAAAATATTTTCAAAAATTATTTAACCTCGGCGCATTATCATTTTATTCCTTCATTGAGAAGAAATCTCAGTTCAAACAATATTATGAATCCTTTGAAAAGCGTGAATTGCAACTAATGAGCAAGATTTTTGATGAGGGAAAAAGAAAAAATGAATTTAAAAACGATATTGATGAAAAAGTGGTCAGGGTGCTTCTTCATATTTTGCAGGGACTTCGTTTGAGGAGCTTAAAATTTATTGCCGGACAGCAAATGGATAACAAATCTTACAAGGAATTAAAAGATGAAATGCTGATGACTGTACAAATATTTTTGAAAGGGATAAAATGCTAAGAAATTTAATTTATTTAATAAAAAGGATAATGTAGATGGAAGACAAAACAAATAACAACTCCCAAAGGGACATGGCAGATGAAAGTGTAAACGATGTTCCTTTGTATCGTAAGAAAAAGGTCCTTATCCCCTTCTTTATAATTTTACTGGCGGCAATAGGAGGCATCTACTGGTACATTGGTCAGCTTGGTTATGTAACAACAGACGATGCTTTCATTGACGGGAACAAATTATCGATCAGCTCAAAGATGCTTGGACGCATTACACAACTTACAGTTGACGAAGGAGATACTGTAAGCCAGGGACAATTGCTTGTTCAGTTGGACTCAACCGATCTGGAAGCGAAAGAACAGCAAGCAAAAGCGTTGCTTGATCTTGCTAATGAAAGTATAAATCTTGCAAAAGTTAAACTTCAAAAAGCACAGGATGATTTTGACAGAGCACAAAAACAATATAAGGATAAGATTATTCCGAAGGAAAAGTTCGACCATGCCCAAAAAGCATACGAGGAAGCCAAAGCAGAATATAGAATCGATCTTACAAAGATAGGGACGGCTAAAGCCCAGCTAAACGTAATCAGAACAGAGCTCAGCAATACAAAAATATTTGCTCCGATGAACGGTGTTGTTGCAAAAAGATGGGTGCTGTCCGGTGATGTTGTATCGCCCGGAGAACCGATCTTTACGATTTACAACCTTAAGGATGTCTGGGTAACTGCTGATCTTGAAGAAACTAAATTATCCTCAATACACATTGGAGATAAGGCAGAGATTTCTGTTGATACTTATCCTGATCAAAAATTTGAAGGTGAAATTTTCCAGATAGGTTCGAGTACTGCATCACAGTTTTCATTAATTCCTCCTTCAAATGCAGCCGGTAATTTCACCAAGATTACCCAAAGAGTGCCCGTTAAGATTTCAATAAGACAGGTAAAAGTAAAAGGACAGGAAGATCCGCCATACGGTATATATCTTCTCCCTGGAATGTCGGTAGAGATCAGTGTCAAGGTGAAATAAGGTATGGCAAATAATAAAAATAGTGGTACTGCATTATCCTATTCCAATTTCCAGGAACACTCAGCTTATAAGTGGATAGTACTTGCGAACGTAATGCTCGGAACATTTATGGCGGTGCTGGACATAACGATTGTTAATGTGGGTCTGCCTAAAATGATGGCTGCTTTCGGTACAAGCGTAGATAAAATAGAATGGGTATTGACCGGATACTTACTTGTATTTGCAGTTGTTTTACCTTCGTCCGGTTGGGTTGCGGATCACCTGGGTTATAAAAAAACTTATAACCTGGGTCTGTTTTTTTTCACAGCAGGTTCATTGCTTTGCAGTTTGTCTGCTAATGAAAATATGCTCATCATATTCCGGCTTATTCAGGGAGCGGGTGCCGGATTTATAATGCCCGTCGGAATGGCAATAATTACAAGGGAATTTCCTCCAAGTCAAAGAGGAACTGCATTAGGTTTCTGGGGTGTTGCGGCTGCGGCATCGATTTCGCTCGGCCCGATGCTTGGAGGTTATCTTATCGACAGTTTCAGCTGGCATGCAATTTTTGATGTTAACGTACCCGTAGGAATAATAGCGATTGTAGCAACGCTGATAATTCAAAGGGAATACAAAACAGAGACCACCCGGTCTTTTGATATTATCGGTTTTATCTCTATGACTTTGTTTTTGACATTCCTTTTGCTTGCACTTTCAGATGGCAACGCGGCATGGAACACTGGCGGCTGGACTTCAGATTTTATTTTAACATGTTTCGCCATTTCATTCGTTGGGCTGGTTGTTTTTCTTGCTACCGAGCTTTCTATTAAGCATCCTATACTTGATTTGAGAATTCTGAAAAACCGGAATTTTGCTCTGACAAATATAATGTTGTTTATCTTCGGGCTGGCATTTTTTGGTAATGCATTCCTTTTGCCCATCTATTTACAAAACTCACTTGGGTATACAGCTCTGCAGGCGGGACTCGTGTTTTTTCCTGTCGGCATAATCCAGGCAATAATGTCCCCAATCGCTGGAAAAATGACAGATAAGTTGAATCCAAAAATTCCCATAACAATTGGTATAATTCTAACTTTTTTTAGCATGTATCTGTATCGTAATCTCTCGCTTTATACTGAATACAAAGATATAATGATTCCGCTTGTAATCAGGGGATTCGGACTTGGCTTCATGTTTATTCCCTTAAGCACTATCGCAATAAATGATATTTCAAAAGAAAAGATGGCACAGGCAACAGGAATGTTCAATACCATCAGACAGGTTGGCGGCAGCTTTGGCGTTGCTATCTTAGGTTCATTACTAACACAGAGAGTCATTTATCACCGGACAATGTTTGGCGAAGCAC
>CAZQQD010000160.1:0-3778 GCA_964595355.1 uncultured Ignavibacteriaceae bacterium
CCAAATGAAGTTGACCTTAATATTATCGGAGATAATTCCTTGCTTCAATTGATCAATACTGGAACATCGCTTCAATCCAAACTGCTTCTCAGGAAATGGCTTAATGTAAAAGATCCTTCAATTGCAGAAATTATTGAAAGACAGAATATCGTCAGGGAACTGGTTCCTTTAGTAAGGTTCAGAGATAAGCTGACCTTGAATTCGGTTTTATTTTCTAAACTGGAATTTGACGGCAAAATGTTAAATAAATTGTTGAACGAAAGGGAAACTCTGCCAAAGTCATTTAAAGTTATATTCTGGTTCCTGACAATCCTGGCACCGGTAAATGTGCTGCTTTTTCTTTTTTTTATATGGAATGTTTTACCTGCTTACTGGGGTATAACAATTTTAATCTATATTATTCTCTTTCATCATTACAATAAAGAAGAAAAAAGTCTTCTTGATGAGGCTGAGTATATTTCTGACGAGCTTAAAAAGCTCAACGGTGTTTTTAAATTTCTGGAGGGGTACAAATACAAAACCGGTTCTCACCTATCTAAAATATGTGAGCCTTTTAAAACTTCGGGTAAACGTCCTTCTGAACTTGTGAAAAAGATCAGAAGAATATCTGGTGCACTCAGATTAAGAAAAGGCAATCCATTTGTCTGGACTTTGATTAGAATAATATTTCCTGTCGACCTTTATATTAAACAAAGGCTGAATAAATATAAACTTCTCGCTGGGCAAAATTTTACCACATGGCTTGAAACGTGGTACAAGCTGGAAGCATTTTCTTCATTAGCTAATTTTGCTTTTCTGAACCCTGAATACTCTTTCCCTGAAATTACTGAAGTGGAGGAAAACCAAATCACATTCGGTGGTGAAAAGTTAGGGCACCCGTTAATTAAAAAAGAAAATAAAGTTTGTAATGATTTTAATTTCGATACCGGCGGCGAAATTGCGATTATTACCGGTTCTAATATGTCCGGGAAAAGTACGTTTGTAAGAACGCTCGGGGTAAACCTTTCGCTTGCTTATACGGGCAGTGTTGTAAATGCGAACAGGTTAAAAATTTCTCTTTTCAGGTTATTCACATGCATAAAGGTAAGCGATTCCGTAACGGACGGAATTTCATATTTCTATGCCGAAGTAAAAAGATTAAAAGCGCTGCTTGATGAAATAGAGAATTCTGAACAACCCGTATTATTTTTGATTGATGAAATATTCCGCGGAACAAACAACATTGAACGGTTAAAAGGCAGTTCAGCATTTATTAAAAAGCTTGCCGAAACAAATGCGGTTGGCGCAGTTGCAACACACGATCTTGAGCTGGTGAAGCTGGCTGATAAAATATCAAGCGTAAAGAATTACCATTTTAAGGAAGAAATAAAAGACGGCAAGATGATTTTCGATTACAGGCTGAACAACGGTCCCTGCCCCACAACAAATGCATTAAAAATTATGAGGCTAGAAGGCTTGCCGGTTGAGTGAATAAGTTGTTTTTTAATAAGGTTGCAAAAACTAATTTTTTCCCTTAGAAGTGAGAACAGATAAGCCTTTATGGATTTTTTAAGTAAACCCAAATGGTATTTTCATTTTTCTCTTAGTCTCGCATTGAATTTATTTATAAATTGTCTCTTAGGTTCAAAAGCATATAACAGGGAGACCCTCATATGTCAATTCAGTTAGTGGCCATTGATTTTAGCATTGAGAAAAGAATCAATTTTTAAAATGATTAGAATAAATCATAAATATTTAAAGGATGGCACATTAGCGTTTTCAATCGAAAAGACAAAAAAATTTCATCCAATTTCCGCTCAGGGTAAAAAAGAAATAATATATACAGATGATGAATTTTTAGCTCAGATTGAAGTCTTGGAGCGCTTAATTAAAAGTAATAATCTGGAATTAAGCTTGGTTTATAGTGAAACCCCGGATCCGCTTAAAACAATGGAATTTATAAAAAAAGAAAGCCTAATCATTTACAACGATATTGTCGCTAACACTGAGCAGTTAAATGATTTGATAGAAAATACTTCGCATAATAATGAAGAAGAAAAAAGTATATCCGAAAGTACTGAGAAACATCATAATCCGTATAAAGTCCAAATAATTAGTGGTATCGTAGTGGTTTTAATTACCTCCTTCATAATTGCTCCTTCTAGGAATTACATCCTTTCGTGTTTTTCAAACAATGGAAATAAACAGATATCAGGTAAAGAATCAGTTTCAAGTAATTTGCTTGGAAAAGACATCAGTGATAATAAGGTTTTAGGATCACTATCTTTATTTGTAAAATATAACTTATCTAAATCTGACAAAGATAATTTTATTAAGGAATTTAGAGAAAAGGATAATGTTAGCGAATTGAGCACTTTAGAATCAGGAAAACCGGCGAAGGAATTACCTGATGGAATATACTCTTTTGTTTACCCGGTTATAATATCAACTCGCAAAAATAACCTAAGAGAATCACTGCTAAAAGTAAGCACTCTCAGGTTCAAATCTTATGAAGATGAGTTTGAAGTTCATTTTATCAATAAAGAAGAAATTATCTTATTGGGCTTTGTTTCAGAAAAAGATGCTTCAGATATATCTTATCTAACAGGTAATGACTCTCATTCCATTGTTTTAAGCCCATTACTTTTTAATGGTTTTAAATCGTTTGTTGCTATCCCCATAGATAGAATCGTATCTTCTAGAGATAGGGCTATTGAGATTTCTGAGGGTAAACCTTTATATATCTTAGATATTAAAGTAAAATAATGAAATAAAATGGATAGTTCTTCTATCTGTCAAAAAACAAAAAAAATAAATTTAATATAAATGTCTTTAGCGCTTCCGATAATTTATAAGTTTATATTTCAGCCTTTATTACTGTAGCAAAAAAAGCCGGGTTGCCCGGCTTTTTTTCTTGACAATGTTATTAAGAACTACATAATAATATTTCCGTCGCCATCTATATATTTTACAGTAAAGGATAAAATCGTTTCCTTAAATGGTTATAAAGATAGGTGTTGGTGGCAAGTTGAGCCCGGCTTTTGGGGACGAAATCCTGATGAAAATCGGGACCTTTTTTACTTATCGTAATAAAAATTTGATTTTGGAATCCTGTGTAATAAATTGTTGTTGTATTAATATATTATACTGTATACACTTTCAAAAGGATAACTAAGAAGAATGGAGAAAATCGGGATATCATTCGGCGGCGGCGGCGCGAGAGGCCTGGCTCATATTTCAATGATAGAAGCATTTGAAGAACTTGGAATAAAACCATCTATTATTTCGGGTGCCAGTATCGGTGCAATAATCGGCGCATTTTATGCAGCAGGATATTCATCAAGAGAAATGAAAGGGAAGCTAAACCGATTGCTTTTCCCCAGAAACGACAAACCGTTCGACTTTCTCTGGAAATCGGATTTTGTAAAAATGTTTTCGATGTTTGATCCACAGTTTTTTAATAGCGGACTGATGAAAGGCGATAGATTTTATAATTTCCTGCAGGCGGAGCTCGGCGCCAATACTTTTGAAGAATTGAAAATACCTTTAAAGGTAGTAGCGACAGATTACTGGAAAAAGGAGGAGGTTATTTTTGATGAAGGGGAATTATTACCAGCCATAAGAGCAAGTTATTCTTTACCGGGATTATTAACTCCTGTCAAAATTAAAAACAGGGTTTTAATAGATGGCGGGGTTGTTAATCCAATTCCTTTTGATATCCTTATGAATGATTGTGACATTACGGTTGCAATAGATATTACAGCATATAGAACAAGCAATGGAAAAGAATATCCCCCTA
>CAZQQD010000161.1:0-3689 GCA_964595355.1 uncultured Ignavibacteriaceae bacterium
GGCGGTACTGCAAATTGTATTGTAATAGTTTCTGATTCAAGAATAAGTTCACCGATAATTTCAACATTTGATTCGGCGATAGTTTTAAACCAACCATCGCTTGATAAGTTTGAGAGTGCAGTCAAGCCGGGCGGTTTGCTTATGTACGAAGAATCAGCGATCATTAGTCCGCCGACGAGGACAGATATTGAGATATTGTGCATACCGGCAAATGAAGAAGCACTGAAACTGAATTTGAAAAGAGCAGCTAATATGATTCTGGTTGGTGCATTTCTTGAAAAACGTCCGCTGGTAAAAACAGAGAATATTTTAACGGCACTGAAAAAAGTTTTGCCTGAAAGACATCATCATCTTATACCGATCAACAAAGATGCATTGTTAAAAGGTAAAGAACTGGCAAACGAAACCATTAAAGTTTAAAAATGGAAAATATAACTGGCACAAATGCTCAGGGGGTAAATATGATAGAAAAAAATGTAGTTTGTTTGCATAACTGCAAAAATACCTGTGCTATGCTTAATGAAGCACTGCGCAAGGAAACCGCTATAAGCAAATTCTACGATAGCATTCTTGAGCAATGCAACATGCCGGGAGTAAGTGATTTCGTTGCAGAACAGATCGAAATAAAACAGAAAAGCATACTGGCAATAATCCAGAAGCTGAATGAAATTCACGCCCGTTCACAGATAATCGACGGAATATCATCGAGTTTCAATTCCTGATAAACTTTCCGAAACAACCGCCTTTATAATTATTTATAGAGAAAGCTACAGTTACGTTTTGCCCAAAGTTTGACAAGCCATTACAGAATGGGTATATTAGCATTCTAAAAAATTAATGAGATAATACTTAAGTTCTTAAAAAATAAAAGATTACATCGCGGGGTGGAGCAATTGGTAGCTCGTCGGGCTCATAACCCGAAGGTTGTAGGTTCAAGTCCTGCCCCCGCTACTAACAAGAAAAATCCTCACTTTTTAGTGGGGATTTTTTTTGTTTGCAGTAACAGGACAGATTTTGCCATTAAGTTGAGCGAAGCGAAATCCCGATGCCAATCGGGATCCTGCCCCCGCTACAAAAACAAAAATCTCGGTTAACATACCGGGATTTTTTGTTTTAAACATTCAAACAAACAGCCTTTCGGATTAAAAAATCAATGAGCTTTCTGCCTGATAATGATTCTAGACTATACGGAATAATAAACCATAACAGATAGGGGATAAAGTATCCGGAGGCTTTTGGAATAGAGGCGTAGAGAGGAAGAGGGAAGGAGAGGCTGGAAGTCCAATGTCAGTGAGCAGTGAAAAAGTAAGTAGTAAATGCGTTGAGAATAGAGAACTCTAAAAGTAAAAATCCGCAACACTCTCAAAGTGATGTGGCGAAGCTGTGGGAGGGAGGATGGGAAGATTGGAGTGTTGGAAGAATGGAAGTGCGGCTGCTTTTTGGCCTTTAACTTTTGCCTATTAATTGTCGCCAGTTGACCTTTGACTTTTCGCATTTTACCTGTGAGAATTAACAACCGGGGGTATTAGCTTGTGAAAAAGATATTATTTACATTTGCCGCTGGATTTATCGGATTCCATGTTGTCGGGAAATTGAAAAAAGGAAACAAATGAAAATTGCGGACCTGATAATATAAATGTTAACTTATATGGTAGACTCAAAATATACAAGATGAGATTTAATTTACTGGAAGCCAGCAATTGGTTAAACTATGAATGCTAATGAAGACTATTAAAAACATTCTTAAAAAAACTTTTTCAAATTTCTACTACTTCTTCCGCTTCCTACGGTACAGGATATTACTACTTCTTTTTATGAGTGTTATAGTGGCTGTGCTGGACGGTTTCGGAATAGCAATGTTTCTCCCTTTGCTGCAAATGATTGCTGAACCTGGTAAAAATGCTGCATATCATATGGGCAACCTATCTTTCCTAGTTAAGGGCTTAAATTCAATGGGACTGCAGCCTAACCTGGAGATCATTTTAGTTGTTATGCTAGTTTTTTTCTGTCTTAAAGGCGGCTTTAAATTTTTGGAAAGTTATTTCAGGGTTGTTTACCAGCAGTTTTTTATCCGTAGAATACGTGAATCGAATATCAAAGCACTTTCCGTTTTTAATTACAATACTTTTGCTCTGACTGATGCTGGACGTATACAAAACACAATGACTGGCGAAGTTCAGCGTGTACAACTTGCTTACCGAAGCTATATGTTTGTTATTCAATACGCCGTAATGATTCTGGTTTACGGTGCAATGGCATTCTTTGTTAATCCAAAATTTGCAATACTGGTTTTAATAGGGGGCGTTGCTACAAATTTAATTTTTAATAAACTTTATGCCAAAACAAAAGAATTATCCCGCCGCTTCACACAGAGCAGCCACGACTTCCAGGGATTTTTAATACAGCAAGTGGCTTTCTTTAAATATTTAAAAGCAACAGGGCTTATAAAAAAATATTCTGAGCGACTTGTTAAAAAGGTTTATGATATTGAGGATTCTCAAAAAAAAATTGGTATTCTAAATGGTATTATGACGGGATTGCGTGAACCTTTGCTCATTGCAATTGTTGTTGTGGTTATTTTTGTGGAAGTGAAAATATTGTCCGACAATCTCGGGACTATTGTTCTCAGTCTCCTTTTTTTTTACAGAGCATTAAATTTTGTAACTCAGCTCCAGATGCAATGGGGTAGTTTTCTCTCTTATGCCGGCTCACTAGAAAACATGGATCATTTTATTGCTGAACTTAGAGCCGGAAAAGATAAAAATGGTAAGGCTTCAATAGATAAATTCAATAAAAAAATAATACTTGAAAATGTCTCTTTCACTTATACGAATTACCCGGTATTATACAATGTAAATTTAGCAATAAATAGAAATGAAACTGTTGCTGTTGTAGGAGAAAGCGGCTCCGGCAAAACGACACTTGTTAATTTAATAAGCGGTTTATTAGTTCCGGGATCCGGTTCAATTAGAATTGATGAGAAAGACCTGTTAGAAATTAATAAACAAAGTTACCATAATCGTATCGGATATATTACACAGGAGCCAGTGGTGTTCGACGATTCTATTTTTAATAACGTAACATTCTGGGATGAAAAAACTCCCGACAATATAGAAAGATTTAATGAGGCTCTCCGAAAGGGCAGCATCTATGAGTTTGTAGAACAACTCAATGAAAAAGAAGATTCCCGTCTTGGTAATAACGGTATAAATTTAAGCGGCGGTCAGCGGCAGCGTATCTCCATTGCACGGGAACTTTACAAGGATATTGATATTCTTATAATGGACGAAGCCACTTCCTCATTGGATTCAGGGATTGAGAAGTCCATACAGTACAATATAGATCAATTAAAAGGCAAATATACAATTATTATTGTGGCTCACCGGCTCTCAACTATAAAGAATGTCGACCGCATTGTAGTCATGAAAAACGGTAATGTTTCACAATGCGGTACATATGAGCAGTTGATTAAATTAGGTACAGATTTTAAGAGAATGGTGGAATTGCAGGAATTATAAAAAAACTATATAATAACAACCTTATGTTTGGCAAAATGGCAGGATGAAATGGATGGAAGCGGAATGTTGAATTCTGAACCTTGCTGGCTGGCAGTTTTTCTCTACTTCTTCCTATTACAGTTTCTTTCTTATATAATTAAAAAAGCCCTCCCCATTAGATCATTATTATTA
>CAZQQD010000162.1:0-3670 GCA_964595355.1 uncultured Ignavibacteriaceae bacterium
CTTTAAAGGCTGTAGCTTCGCAAAACGTTTCGGAAAACTATTTTGTTGAAGAGGGTGCAGGATTTATCGCAATCAATGATCATACCTTCAGTGATGTAAATGAATGGAATTTCGGTGTTGTATCATCAATTATCGCCGGCTTTGATTTCAGGGAGAGCAACAATACAGGGTTCAGGTTAGGCGGGGGAACGGAGTTTGCTTTTTCTTTTGTGAATACTTTCGCAAAATATTTTTCATTTCACATTCAAGGAGAGTATTTGTTTTAATAATATTTCAGGCTTTTGCAAGTAGCTCATATTATAAAGTAATTTTACCTTTAACTAAATCATAACGTTAAATAAATTATTCATGAAAATCGTTGATTGTAAGAGCAGAAATTCCGACTTTATACTTTATTATAAAATAAATAAGACAATTAGCGCACATCTTAAGGGGATAATATGCGTTTTACTTTTTGGAAAAAATATACTAAATATATAATTATAGCTTTCCTCCTATTTACGTTTATCCAGTGTTCTGATAACTCTGTTGAACCTGTTATATCCGGTATTAATGATAATGTTGTTCAACAACTTATCAATAATTTTTCCGATTCTACTGGGTGTATAGGTCTATCTGTTGGGATTATAAAAGACGGGAAACGTGCTTACTATTCGCATGGTGTAATAGATTTACAAACAAAGAAGGCAACAGACGAAAATACTATCTATGAAATTGCATCTAATACAAAATCATTTACGGGCTTTTTGATAGCCGATCTGACTGAAAAACATATTATATCTCTGGATAGCAGTATAGATACATTGAAGGATCTTAAACTTCCGGAATATAACGGTACTAAGATTACAATTGAGGATTTAGTTACTCATACTTCCATGCTACCAAGGGGGCCGGATAATCTGTCAGAAGTTGATGGTTATGATCCCTTGAATCCTTATAAGTATTATAACTTAACATACCTAAAGGAATTCCTCAATAAATACAAGTTGACCGAAGAACCGGGATCAACATTTTTATATTCTAATCTTGGGTATGCAATTTTAGGCTACACAGTGGAAAAATTGAATAAAAAAGATTATGAAGATTTGATCAAAGAAAAGGTATGCGATCCATTAGGTATGAATGATACTGAAATTAATTTGAACAACGAACAGAAAAACAGATTTGCTACAGCGTATTACTATGATAAACGTGTTGTACCTCACTGGGAATATGACGTGTTTAAAGGTGCAGCAGCTATAAGGTCAACAGTAAAAGATTTGCTTTCATATATAGAAGGTAATTTGGGTACAAAAGCTCCTCAACTTTATACGCGTTTTTCCTTAACTCATCAGTTACTAAGGAATAATTATGGAATGGGATGGTTTGTTTTACCAGGAATAATTTTCCATGATGGTTTGACCTATGGTAATGAGTCATATATTAAGTTTGATATAAACAAGAAAATAGGGCTGGTTATATTATCGAACCAAGCTCTGTATTTTGATAAAAATAGTCTTAATATTTATTACCTCGAAAATGAAATATGGAATTATATAGACAAGTAGCATTTTACCTATGTTATTTTCTTAAAATAAAAAAGGGACGCATCTTTCAACACATCCCTTTGTAAAGTAAAATGAATATTTACTTAATCATTCCATTCTGTAATTCATCAGCAAGCCTTGTATCATTAAACATATACCTAATTACCTGCATCAATGCGTTTGAAGTTACGGATATACATCTGTTTGTGGTAGCATCATAAATAAAATTTCCGGGCAAGCTTTCGATATTTCCGTCGAATGCTAAGCCTACAACTTGAGCTTGTTCATTAATTACAGCGCTACCTGAATTCCCGCCTATGATATCGTTTGTAGAAACCATATCGAGAAGCGTAGAGAGTTTGAAAGCCACCGGTGGATTTTTCCATCTGTCGCTTGCGAAAGCCCAGTTTTTATTATTCCCAAAGGAATAATGTCTGTTATAAATTCCGTAGAAAGTAGTAAAAGGTGGGGCTTCCGTGCCGTTATAATCGTATCCTTTCACAACCCCGTCCTGTAGTCTTAAAGTGAAAGTTGCATCTGGTGGAATAGAAGTTCCGTAAACTTCAAACAATGCTTTCCCCAATTGCTGATTATATGTTAGTTCCTGTGCCTGAAGTTCCTTTGACTTTTTCTCAAGTTCGTTTCTTTTCTCTTTTGAGTGGATTGTAAAATAGATAAAAGGATCATCCGAATTTAGAATTGCATCAGGTCCTTTTGAGATAAGTTCTTTTATTTTGCTTAGACTTGTTAGAGAAGAATGTGATAATGCATAATCAACAGCCTCTTCGCCTGTATTTCCTCCTGTAAATTTCATAACTATATTATTATTGGTACCAAGGTTCTGAGCCATGTTATTTATTGTTAAGCCAAGAAGCTTTTTATTTTTTTCTGCATCAAAATCAGTGGGAAACAAGTATGCTATTGTAGAATCGAGGTTTGTGCCTTTATATGACTCTGATCTTTTATCTTCAGGCAATTTCAATTCTTTAGCAAGTTCCACGACATCTATTGCAATGTTAAAATATTCAGGTTCGGTTGAATATCTTGAACTAAAAGTTAACCCATTTAATTCTTTTACAAAGGATCTCATCTGGTTTCTGTTCCCGGCAATTTTTGACCAGACATCCCCATACTTTTTATTCAGTGCAGTGTTTGATTGAACGGCTTTTTTAAAAGTGTTTTCAAAGTCGATTTTCTTTTGCATTAATATAGGATTTCTTAGTCCTTTAAGAATGCCGGTATAAGCCTTAACAGAATTTGAATAATAAAAAATAGTATTTTGAAACTCGGCTTTTCTTTCCGGGTATTTGTCTAAGAGAGTTTTATAAACTTGTATAGCTCCATTCAGGAGTTCCAGTCTATATGGATACGTAATATCTCTTGCATATTCTAGTTGTGCAACTGTATTTAGTCGATCTGTTCTTCCGGGGTTTCCAACCACGAAAACGGGTTCGCCTTCTTTTGCGCCGTTTGAACTCCATTTAAAGTAATGGTCGGTTTTTAGAGGATTTCCATCTTTGTCATAAACTCTGAAGAAAGAGCAATCTATGTCGTAGCGTGGATAAGTAAAGTTATCAGGATCGCCGCCAAAATATGCAGCCTGTTCTTCAGGAGCGAAAACCAGTCGAACATCGGTGTATCTTTTATATTCATAAAGAGAATATTTGCCGCCGTTAAATAACGTAACTACTGAACAAATTAATCCTGTTTCTTTGCTCTCGCTTTCTTCCAAATTCTTTATTGCGCTACTGGTTGAGTCAGCTTTTGCTTCAGGTGTAGTTCCCTTATCTGCTGCATCCTGAATTTCATCTGTTACGTCTTTTATTTTTACAAGCTGATCTACATACAAACCAGGAACAGGTCTCTCATCTTCGAGCTTTTGTGCAACAAATCCTTTGTTCATCAGGTCTTCACCTTGTTTAGTAACCTGGGTAATACTTGGCCTTCCGCAATGGTGATTGGTCATTACGAGTCCGTTCGCAGATACAAATGAAGCAGTACAATAATTTGCAAAACGCAGAGCAGACATTCTTACATTTTTAAGCCATTCTTCAGAAGGTTTAAAGTTGTATTCTTTTTCAAAGTAATCAACAGGGGGATAATCAAACGTCCACATTTTACCGTTGTCGAATTTACCTGCTTTT
>CAZQQD010000163.1:0-3612 GCA_964595355.1 uncultured Ignavibacteriaceae bacterium
TAATTACTGATTTAGTTGACTTTCAGGCCCTTATCTGGTAATTTTAGCAGTTAATTAATTTTCAAAAAATTCCACTGAAAAACTATTTTATATGAAAGAATTCAGATTCACACTTATTATCATTCTGGCAGCTATCGGATTAAGTTTATATTTGCTTTACCCTACTTACAAGACTTACCAAAATGATAAAAAAATAAACCAGGAAATTGATACAAGAAAAACGGAAATAATGCAGGCATCACCGGATATTTCCAAGGAAGATCTAGATAAAAAGCTCAGGTATGTGGAAGATAGTCTGAAAGCCGCTGACCCGACTTATACTTCGACCAAACAAAAAAGTTTAAAGCTCGGACTCGACCTTCAGGGTGGTATGCGGGTTGTTCTGGAAGTTAATACAGGTAAACTTCTTGAAAAATTAGCCAAGAGCCCCGATGATGTTTTTAAACAAGCGATAGCACAAGCAGAAAAAGAAGGTGCTACAACAGACGAATCTGTTGTAGATATTTTTGCAAGAATTCTGCAGCAAAAAGGGATAAGGCTCAGCAGATATTTTGGCTCAATAAGAGATGATGATAGTAAAATAATAAGTGATCTGAAAACTGATGCCGACGATGCAGTTTCACGGGCTATGGAAATTATCAGGAACAGGGTTGATCAATACGGAGTTTCTGAACCATCGATCCAGCGCCAGGGAGGAAGAAGAGTAATTGTTGAACTACCCGGTGTTGCAAGAGAAGAGGAAGCAAAGCAGCTTCTGCAGGGAACAGCATTACTTGAATTCAAACTTGTTAAAGACCGTGATCTTACGATTTCTATTATGCAAAAAATCGATAATGTGCTCGCAGGAAAAGGTCCGAGCGGAGATACCACATCAACATCTTCAACTGCTGATACAAATAAGTCAGCGGATACTACACTTGCTTCAAACGATACTACTGAAAAACAGCTTTCTAAAGAAGAATTTGCAAAACAACATCCGTTCTTTTCTATTGCAATGATTGATCCTAATAGTAAATTAGCGGACGCTTACGTTAATCAGGATGAGAAAGATAAATTAAAATTAATGCTTGCAAGACCGGATGTTCAGGCTGTGATTCCGGACAATGTTGAATTCGATTTTGGCGCCAAACCTGTTGGTTACCAGAATGGTAAAGGAATCTATAAGCTTTATTGTGTAAATAAAGAGCCGGAACTTACAGGCGGGGTAATTACAGATGCTCAGGCTAATATTGATCCGAATACTTCCTCTGCAGTTGTTAATATGCAGATGAATTCCGAAGGAGCTACAGAATGGGCAAGAATAACCGGTGCTAATATTGGCCATAGAATAGCAATTATTCTTGATGGAGCTGTTTACTCAGCACCGAATGTTATCAACAAAATACCCGGTGGCAATTCACAGATTACGGGAATGGCAAATCTTGAAGAAGCTAAATTACTTGAGATAGTTCTTAAAGCAGGTGCACTACCGGCTCCAGTAAAAATTATCGAAGAAAGAACAGTCGGGCCGTCTCTTGGTCAGGATTCAATTTATGCAGGGTTTAAATCAACCTTAATAGGCTATTTCTTGATTGCAATATTTATGATACTTTACTACAGAAGAGCGGGAAGTATTGCAGCAGTCTCATTGATTTTTACTATTTTATTTATTCTTGGTGTGCTGGCCGGGTTCAACGCAACTCTAACACTGCCCGGCATTGCAGGTATTATTCTCACCATAGGTATGGCAGTAGATGCCAACGTACTAATCTATGAAAGAATAAGAGAAGAGCTTGCCACCGGAAAAACAATTAAAGCATCAGTAGACAGTGGTTTTGCAAAAGCAAACTCTGCAATTGTTGATTCAAATATCACAACTTTCCTTACAGGTATAATTCTTTATCAGTTCGGTTCAGGACCTGTTCAGGGATTCGCATTGACTCTTATGATTGGTATTGGAGCCAGTTTATTCAGTGCATTGGTTATCGCAAAGGTTGTCTTTAATATAATGGTTACAAAAGGGATGAAAATTTCTCTCGGCTAATTTAACAAAGGGCTGCCCGGTAACCTTATCTTCGATGAGTCGAAGCGCGGGCGGGCAGATAAGCATATAGGAGCAAAATTATAAAATGCAGTTATTCGAAAATATTCATATAGATTGGTTAAAAAGAAGAAAAATATTTTATGCCGTATCGACTGCTCTCTTCCTGATTGGTGTATTTAATGTCGCATTCAGAGGCTTCCAGTTTGGCATCGACTTTAAAGGCGGTTCTGAGATAGTGCTTCAGTTTGATAAAGCCGTAGACATTAGTAAAGTCAGGAATTATGTTGAAAATATCGGTCTCGGAAATATAGAGATTAAAACTTTCGGCGGTGAAACAGGTGCGATGGTCAGGACAGAACTGCAGGAAATTCCTGCTAATATTTATCCGAGAGTTGTCAGCAATATTGACAGCACAATTCACAGCTTTTATCCCGGCCTTCTATTGAACAAGGTAGATTCTACTTCCAATTCAATCACATACGAGTTTTCAAATCCAGACACGACTACTGCTCTTGCTACAAAACTCTTTACAGCAGGATACCAGGCAGGTAAAGTTTCGGAAGAGCCGGATAACAGAAGAATGATAGTTAACGTTGGAATTGCTGATTGGGTAAAAGAAAATCTGAAACAAAGAATGCCTGATAATCCTTTCAAAGTAATTAAAGAAGATCATGTAGGACCGAAAGTAGGAAAGGAATTGAAACAGGATGCAGTCGTTGCTGTTATTTTTTCACTGCTTGCAATTCTCATTTATCTTGCGTTCAGGTTTAAATTTATTTTTGCTCTTGGCGCCGTACTTGCTCTTTTCCACGACGTGTTGATAACCCTCGGTTTGTATGCCGCGTTATACGGAGTTATTCCCGGGCTTAACCTTGAAATTGATCTTACTGTGGTCGCCGCTTTTCTTACACTTGTCGGTTATTCCGTTAACGATACTGTGATTGTCTTCGACAGGGTTAGAGAAAATCTTAAAATACATAAGACAATGCCCCTCATGGAACTAATTAATGCAAGTGTAAACAGAACAATGAGCCGAACAATTCTAACAGGCGGTACAACATTAATAGCTACACTGGTTCTCCTCATTTTTGGAGGCGAAGTTCTGAGAGCTTTTGCATTTACTCTTTTCTTCGGTATTATAATCGGTACTTACTCATCTATCTTCGTAGCGAGTGCGCTCGTTCTCGAATACGCAAACAGATCAAAGAAAAAAGTACAATTTTAAAATTGATTATATAAACTTCGGGGTCACGGATACCCCGAGGTTTTTCTTACATTCCAAAATAACCCTTTTTATTTTTCTCAGCTCTTCTTTGAGGTAACCGCCATAAAATCGGAGTAAACCCTCTTCACACTTTTACTTTTACATTTAGGACAGCTAAATGTTTTTTTACTGCTGTATTCGCTGATGCTTAACTGAAGTGAAAATGTTTTTTTGCATTTATTGCATTTAAAATCATATACCGGCATACCCACCCCCAGAATTTTTTAATAAGCTAATTCTAAAGTAATAAACGGAAAGGAATTTTTGAATAACAAAATTCATCATAATTTGCCCACTTAATTATTAATTAAGCATTTACAAATGT
>CAZQQD010000164.1:0-3456 GCA_964595355.1 uncultured Ignavibacteriaceae bacterium
TTCCTTTTTTATTTCTTTATCAGAAACAACAACAAAATGCCATGGCTGCATATTTGCACCGTTCGGCGCCGTGCCCGCCGTTGCTATACAATTTTCGATCACTTCACGTGAGACAGGCTTATCGGAAAAATCTCTTATTGTTCTGCGCTTCTTCATAAATTCATAGAATTCTTCTGATCGCTCTATCATTTCATCATTTGAATAACTACACGCGTTTTTAAAAGGAATAAACTTAGGTTGGTTCATTTTAACATTCGAAAATTTATTTATGAAAATTTTTCTCTTAATTCATTTATCCCATCGGGCTCGCCGATAATTGTTAGCACATCCCCTTCCTGTAAAAAAGTATCGCCATGTGCTATCAACTCCAGGCCGCTTCTTCTCATCCAGGTTACGAGGCAGCCTTCGGGAAAATCAATTTCAGCTAATTTTTTACCGATTAAATCTTTAGAGCTTGAATCACTTTTTACAATTAAGGTGAAATATCTTTCTTCGTGCAGCAAGACCTCCTTTAATTGCTGCTCATTTTCTGCCGATTCCCAATCATTGGCAAAGCTTTCTTCATCTACCCTGCTGGCAATTTGTGCGAGCATTCGCAGGTGCTGTGCAGGGTTGCTTTCAGGACTCACCAGGAAAAATATTGCATTTACTAATTCTTTTTTCTCTTCAAAATCCGTCAATGGATTATTCAATGTTATGGTAATTCCCTGTTTGCATCTTACTAAAACCAGTTCAGGCTGCTGAAATCCTTTCATTCTCAGGTGGGGTAAAGCAATATTGTGAGTTACGGGTGTTGCGCCGATTCTTGTGCCTTCAAGGAATTCCCGCTCCAATTCTTCAAATGTATGAGTTACAAATTGTGATAACCAAACAGATGCTTTATTAACAACACTTTCAAAATCCTCCGGTTCTTTCAAATCAATTACAAAGCTTCTTGCAACAATTAAATCAAAAGGATCTTCTTCTCTGAGACCTTTTTCTTTTAAAATACCGCGCAGCTCACGATCAAGTCCCTGAAATCTTGCCTGCCCGAGACGTTCAAAGATATGATAGATTGCTCCATTTCTGACTACCCTGTCTTTTGCATAATACCAGTACCATGTGCTTCCAAGCAAAACAAGTCCGAGCGTAAATACAATCGGTAGAAATCCCATTTCAATTATCAGCCAGACGGGTGCGGCAATACCGACTATCTGAAGATAAGGATACATTGGAGATCGGTATCCCGGATCGTATGAATCGATCCTGCTTTCGCGCATTATAATTACAGCAAGAGATACAAGACCAAACATCAGCAACTGAAATGCGCTTGCAAGTTTGGCAATTTTTGCAGGATCAAACACAAGTAAAATTAATACGATTATTGCAACGGTAAGTATTATTGCAACAAAAGGAGTTCCCTGCATTCCTATTTTCTGAAATAATCTTGGAAGCATGTGATCGCGGCTCATCGCAAGAGGATAACGCGAAGCGCTTAGTGTTCCCGCATTTGCGACTGAAAGAAAAGCCATTAGCGCTGCAACAGTAACGAAAACTATTCCAACTTTTCCAAATATAATTCCGGATGCTGTTGCAACCGGCGTCAGATCCCCGGCTAATTTATCTATAGGAATAACCCCAACCATCACCACTGTTCCAAGGATATAGACAATAAAAGAACTGCCAAGCGCTAAAAATATTCCTCTCGGAATATTTCTCTCGGGATTTTTTATTTCTTCGGAAAGACTTGCAACTTTCGTTACACCGACATAACTGATATAAACCAGGCCGGCAGTTGAGAAAACCGATTTGAGATCATTCGTAAAAATATCATTGAAGTGAACTGCATTAAGCGAATTTAATCCACCGCCGATGAATACTGCAAGTATAGTTAGCAGAACTGCTACCAAAGCGACCTGGAATTTTCCGCTCTTCTTTGTGCCAAATAAATTTAAAGCCCCGATAGCAATTGCAAACAGAATTGCAATGAGAACAATAGGAAGATTCGGGAAAAACAATTCCAGGTAAGCGCCCATTCCGATTAAAGCAAAAGCAACTTTAAGAATTAATGCCAGCCACGTTCCGATTCCTCCGACAGTTCCGAAAAGCGGGCCGAGCGAACGGTCCAGGAAATAATAAACTCCACCTGCGCGGGGCATTGCCGTTGCCAGTTCCGCAACACTGAACATTGCAGGAACTAAAGGAATTGCGGCAATTATATAGGAAAATATCATTGCAGTGCCCGCTTGCTGTGCAGCAATTCCCGGCAATAAAAAGAATCCTGCGCTCAAAGTCGTGCCGGTTGCAATTGCATATACATCCAGCAGACGAAGTTCTTTTTTTAATTTTTTACTGGCTTTTAATTCTGGCATATAACCGGTTTTATTGTTTGTAATTGCTAAACCTTGCCAGCAATATGCAAAAAATTTTGGTAAGAAGTTTTTAATATTTTTTGAGAAATTGATAGGTTAATAAAAACCGGCTACTTCTGTGAGGGTGGTCTCTTGCTTAATAAAGGAATACCCCTGGTTGACTAAAAATTATGTAATTTTATTTCCCTAACTTCGTTAAAATCTTTTTCATTGAAAGTTGCCACTGTAGTTATTTGATTAGCTAACGCGATACTTATTATTTCATAGTCGTGTATTTTTAGCCCGATGGGTTCATATTTTTTCAGCATATCCCGGAAAATCAGAAATGATTCATCATCGGGGTATAAGATTGTCATTGCATTTGTGAAATCTTCAACAATAAGGAATGCATCGTTTAATGGTAAAGGATTTTTAGGAATTCTTGTTATAACTGAGAGAAATTCTGATAAATTTTTTGAAGTGGTATATAATTCGAATTGTTCCGAAAACAAATTTTGAGTTTTTTGAAATATTTTGAACCTTCATCAATAGAATAAATCAGTACATTAGTATCCAGTAATAACTTACTCATAGGCTCTTTCACGAATATTTACATTATCAAGCTGTCCTTTAAGATCAAAGGTACGAATCTTCTTTTTTTGTGTCGTTTTTGTCTTCAGAGAATTAATATATCTGGATACTTTTTCCAGTGTATCGTTTGGCATTTTATCTATTTCTTTTTTTACTTTTTCTTTAGTTGTCATATTTACCTCGTTAAAATCATTAGTTAATATATAAATTATTTTTTAGAATAATCATTCTTTGCATCTTTGTGTGAAATTCCCCGGCCCGCAGAAATTTGAGTTTCAGCCAATTTTATATCTTCGAGCACTTCGATTTTATCAACCATAGCCTCATATTCAGAAACATCTATTAGTATTGCAGCGCTTTTACCATTTTGGGTAATAACCAACGGCCTTTTTGTTTTTTTTACTTTGTCAAAATAAAAGGCAACTTTTGAACGAAATTCCGAAAGGGGTTGAATATCTTTATCTAATTGTATCCTTGGCATATATTCTCCATCTTTATATTGTGCGATTAAATGTACAATATTTTGTACAATATA
>CAZQQD010000165.1:0-3381 GCA_964595355.1 uncultured Ignavibacteriaceae bacterium
AAAATAATGTAACCTTTTAAAATAAATATTAGTCATAATATTATAGCCTAAAATATCCTTATAATAATCTTAACTATTAATAAAATAATTCCAGATTATGCAACTACAAAACTTTCAAATAGATGTTTTTACTGAAAACGTTTTTGGCGGTAATCCGGCTTGCGTAGTTCCCTTAGAAGAATGGTTGGATGACAGTTTATTGCACAAAATTGCCTTGGAAAATGCTGTAGCCGAAACCGCATTTTTCGTGGAAGAAGATAATATTTACAACCTAAGATGGTTTACTCCTGAAATTGAGATGGATTTATGCGGCCACGCAACAATTGCCTCTGCACATGCTCTAAAGTCAATTTTAGGCTTTTCAGGAGATATTATCAGGTTTAATACAAAGAGCGGCGATTTATCAGTTACATATGACCAGGACCTATATACAATGAACCTGCCCTCGCGCAAGCCCGTTAAAGCAGAACTCCCTGAAATAATAGAAAAATCGCTAAGCAAGCAACCTAAGGAAATTCTTAAATCGAGAGATTATGTGCTTGTTTATGAAAATGAAGACGATGTAAGAAAGATAGAAATAAACAGGCAGATTTTAGACCAGATCAATCTTGATCCCGGGGGAGTGATCATTACTGCAAAAGGGGAGCATTGTGATTTTGTATCAAGGTTTTTTACACCGCAAGCCTCAATTTTTGAAGACCCCGTAACAGGCTCCGCTCATTGTTCACTAATTCCGTATTGGAGTGAAAGGTTAAGCAAAAAAGAAATGGAAGCTTTACAATTATCTGAGCGAACGGGCAAAATCTTTTGTAATGACCTTGGAGAACGTGTTTTGGTTGGGGGACATGCCAGAACTTATTCGATAGGGGAAATATTTATTTAACAGTTTGTAATTAATGATTTAACCAAAAAATACATAGTCCAAAAAAAATAAGTAAAAAAATATGCTAAAAAATTATCTACGTGTTGCAATAAGAAGCCTGAATAAATATAAAGGATTTTCAATTATAAATGTTCTTGGCCTTGCAGTCGGGACTGCCTGTTGTATCCTGATTTTTCTTTATATAACAAATGAACTAAGCTACGACAAATTCAATAAGAAAGCGGACAGAACTTACAGAATTTATATGCAGAGCAGGATACATAATTCTGAATTGATAACTGCAACAACTCCCGCTCCAATGGGTGCGGCAGTTTTAAAAGATTTGCCGGGAGTTGAAACCTACACACGGATAAAAGATTTTGGATACCCGGTGTTAAGATATAAAAATAAGGAGTTCAAAGAAGAGAAAATATACTGGGTAGATTCTACTTTCTTTAAGGTATTCACTGTAAAATTTCTGGAAGGGGATCCCAATACGGCTTTGATAAAGCCGAACAGTATCGTTCTAACTAAAACTGAAGCTGAAAAATATTTTGGTAAAGAAGATCCGCTTGGAAAAATCATTAATGCTGATAACAAAAAAGATTACCTGGTGACAGGAGTTATTAAAGACTTTCCGCAAAATTCTCATTTCCATTTCGATTTTCTTGCATCAATGTCTACATATAAAACCAGTGAGAGCACTTACTGGCTTAGTAATAATTACTATACTTATATAGTGCTTAAAAATGGTGTTTCGCCGGGAAAGATCCGCAATCAAATTAAAGATTTGATAAAAAAATACGCCGGGCCCCAAATATTAAAAGCGGTTGGCGTATCTTTAGAGCAGTTCGAAGCTGCAGGAAACAACTTTGGTTACAATCTTCAGTCGCTTACATCAATACACCTGCATTCTCATCTTGATTACGAACTTGAACCGAACAGCGATATTTCTTATGTGTATATTTTTTCAGCTATTGCTATAGCAATGTTATTGATTGCCAGTATTAATTTTATGAACCTGTCAACGGCAAGGTCGCAGCGTCGTGCGAAGGAAGTAGGTATAAGGAAAACCCTTGGTTCAGGTAGAAAGCAGTTGATTTCTCAATTTATTATTGAATCAATATTATTAAGCTTGTTAGCTGTTTTAATTGCAGTGGGTATTGTGGAACTTGTTATTCCTTTTTTTAATAGCCTGGCAGGGAAAAACATTTCGCTTAGCCTGCTGACGAATTATTCCTCGATTCCTTTATTAATAATATTTGCAATAGCTGTCGGCCTTCTTGCAGGCACATACCCGGCATTTTACCTGGCGTCATTTGATCCTGCTAAAATATTAAAAGCTAATTTCCCAAAAAACAGGAAATCTCTTTTGAGAAATGGTCTTGTAGTTTTCCAGTTTGCTGTATCAATAATATTAATAATCGGAACATTTATAGTGCAGGATCAACTGGAATATATTCAGCAAAAGAACCTGGGCTTTAATAAAGAACAGGTTGTAATTATTAATAATGCAGGCGATATTGGCAGCAGGATGGAATCATTTAAGACTTCTCTTGCAAAAACCCCCGGCGTATTATCTGTAACAAATTCGACCGATATCCCGGGACATCAGACCAGTGACAGTGCTTATAAAATTGAAGGTACTTCATCTAATGAGACTAATGATTTAAGAAAAATTGACAGCGATTATAATTTTATAAAGACCTATGGTATGAAGATGGTCAAGGGCAGATATTTTTCACGCGAACACCCTTCCGATTCAATGGCCGTTATTATAAACCAGGCGGCAGTAAAAAGTTATGGTGTAACAGATCCTGTCGGGCGTAACCTTGTGCTCCTGGGGAAAACTCCAGAGGAATCCAAAATATATAGAATCATAGGGGTTGTAAAGGATTTCAATTACGAATCTTTGCATCAGAAAATACGTCCGCTTGTGATTCATCTATTTAATAAAGATAATTATGGGAAATTCCTGTCTTTAAAGATTGCGGGGGGTAATTATCAGCATACTATTAGTTCTATTGAACAAAACTGGAAAAATTTTGCAGGTAAAGAATCGATAGATTATAATTTTTTCGATCAGACCTGGGCACATTTATATTTTGCTGAACAGAGAACAAGTAAAATATCTGTAGTATTTTCAATAATAGCTATTTTTATTGCTTGCTTAGGATTGTTCGGCCTTGCAGCATTTATCACTGAACAACGTACAAAGGAAATAGGTATCAGGAAAGTACTGGGCGCAAGCGTGCCTGAGATATTTTACCTGCTTTCAAAAGAATTTACAAAATGGGTGTTGATAGCAAATATAATAGCATGGCCTGCTGCTTATTATATAATGCACAACTGGCTTTCTAATTTTGCCTACAGAATTTCAATATCGCCCTGGGTTTTTCTCTACTCAGGTATTATTGCGTTAATTATAGCATTGATTACGATCAGTGGTCATACAGTAAAAGCGGCAAATTCTAATCCTGTTAAGTCTTTAAAATATGAGTGAGCTAAAGTAAAAAAAC
>CAZQQD010000166.1:0-3364 GCA_964595355.1 uncultured Ignavibacteriaceae bacterium
TGATGCTTGCTTCCGGTAATCTTGTAGGTACTCCTTCAAGTGTGATTGATTTGAGCGAAGATGAACCGGAAATATTACGTGAAGGTGCCGGCGATGTTGCTTTGTTTGTTTAATTAGATCAGTGAGAGGTTGTCTTTAAGTAATATATCAATTTAAAATCGGCGGAAATCAGTTTAAATCCGCGTTATCTGCGTGCCATTTTTCAAAAACTAATTACCTGGAGACAGCTTCTTTTTATGTGATTTCTTTTAGCAGTAAGCTTCTTTCGTTCTTTAGTTCCATTTCGTTTTTCATTAACCTGAGTAGTTCTTCCTCATCTTGTGTAGATTCCAAAAGCTTAAAATTCTTTTCAATCATTTTGTTTAGAATTTCAATTCTTTTTTTTCTGATTATATCAGACAAGTATTTTGGCGAAAGTTTATTGTGAGTGGTCGAATCAGAAACCTGTTCCCACCGGTTACTTAATGAATATTTGTCGGAAATAATTTCTATGAGATAGTTCTGTTCATTTTCATTATTTATTTTATCGAGCAAAGCTCCGGCAGACAACTCTTCTTTATCGTTGAATGCATCGAAAACAAGTTTAGCGAGATTTCTGTGCATTTCAATTTCAAAATCTTCAAGCTGAATATTCTCAAAGATTTTATTTATGGTTTTTTCATCACCCATAAAAAGCAACTCGACAAGCTCACGTTCATTTATCGTGTTGCTTTCTGTTGCAAGCTTAGGCTTACTTTCCTTGCTTACGGCTGCTTTCTCCCGAACTTTTTGAGACATTTCTTTTCGCTCGGTTTCTCGGATTAGACTTTTATTAATTTCATTTATTGCTTTGGTTAATTCATTCTCTAATAACATTTCGCGCAAATTAAATTTCTTTGCAATGTTCTTAATTAATAAAGTTCTTTTGAGCTCGTCGTTTATCAGTGCAACTGGCTTTACAAGTTCACGGATTGCTTCTGCCATTTTTGCCGGTTCATTAAACATTCCCTTGGATTCATATTGTGCTGACTGATATTCCAGAAAGTTTAGTGCTTCCTGAATTATCTTATCGAATTTTTCTTTGCCGAATTTATTTACAAATGAATCGGGATCTTCTCCTGCAGGAACTGAAGCGATTTTTATGTCCATATCTCTTTTCAAAAGAATTTCAATACTTCGCATCGATGCTTTTATTCCGGCTGTGTCTGAGTCGAATAACAGCACAACATTTTTTGTATATCTTGAAAGAAGCTGAACCTGATCATCTGTTAGTGCAGTTCCTGAAACAGCCACAACATTTTTAATTCCGTTTTGATGTAATGAAATTATGTCCATATAGCCTTCAACTATTATAGCTTTATCAAGCTTTCTTATTTCATCTTTTGCGTGCGAGAGTCCGTAAAGAATTCTACCTTTTATGTAGACCAAAGATTCAGGCGAGTTTAAATATTTCGCGGCTTTTTGTTCTGCTTCAAGAACTCTTCCGGCAAAAGCTACAACTCTGCCGTTTGGTGAAAAAATTGGAAAGATAATTCTTCCTGAAAACTTATCGTACAGTCTACCATCTTCATAGCTGTTTATCAGTCCAAGAGTAAGTGAGCGTTCGATGTCCGCCTTCTTTTCTGTTAAAAAATTAACAAGGTCGTCTCTGCCGGGAAAAGCATAACCCAATCCGAACGAGCGCATTGTCTGAGTTTTAATTTTTCTGTTTTCAAAATATTTACGGGCGATTTCTCCCTTTTCGCTGTGGAGTAAATTATCTGAAAAATAATGTGCAACCTTGGTATTTATTTCATAAAGTAATTCCTGTTCGCTTTGTTTCTCGGCGCCGGCCTGTTCATCATATTCGAGTGTAATGCCCAGTTTTTCAGCTAGTTCCTGCACTGCCTCAACAAATGAGATTTTTTCATATTCCATCAAAAACTTGAAAACGTTTCCCCCTGTGTGACAGCCAAAACAATGGAAAATTTGCTTTTCCTCGCTTACAGTAAATGAGGGCGTTTTTTCGGAATGGAACGGGCAGAGCCCGATATAGTTTTTTCCTCTCTTTCTAAGCTGCACATGATCGGAAATTATATCAACTATGCTGGTTGAGGCTCTTATTTCTTCTATTTTTGATTCAGGTATTCTCATATTACACCGGCAAATTAATGCAAAATGAGGGATAAATAAAGCTCAACAAATTGTAAAAGGAGACATATTTTCGCCTTTTTTACTTTTTATATGCAATCAACAATTTGTTATATTTAACTCTGATTTACTTAAATTTTTAAGATTTAGTAACCCGGCCTACCAGATAAGTGACTAATTCCATTATCTGAATGGTTGCTAAAAAATTGAGCGAGATTCATTTGACAATATATGTATCAAACGATTAGAAACGCTAAAAAATATTGTAACAGTCTTACCGAATATTCAAGATTTAAAACCAGGGTTGTAAATATCGGAGATATTCCCTGCGGTGGTAACAATCCGATCCGGATTCAATCAATGACCACAACAGATACGATGGATACTAAAGCCACTGTTGAGCAAACAATCAGAATGGTGGAATCAGGATGTGATTATGTAAGAATAACTGCACCGAGCAAACTCGAAGCGCAAAATCTTGAGAACATAAAAAAAGAATTACGAAGCAGGGGATGTGTGGTTCCGTTAATTGCTGATATTCATTTTACTCCAAATGCTGCAGAAATAGCGGCACGAATTGTTGAAAAAGTCAGAGTCAATCCGGGAAATTATGCTGACCGGAAAAAATTTCAAACTATCGAATATACAGATGCAAATTACCAAGCAGAACTTGAAAGGATAAGAGAAAAATTCACTCCGCTTGTTAAAATCTGCAAAGAATATGGAACTGCGATGAGGATTGGAACCAATCATGGTTCGCTTTCCGACAGAATAATGAGTCGCTATGGTGATACGCCTCATGGCATGGTAGAATCAGCGTTGGAGTTCGTAAGAATTTGTGAGGACCTGAATTATTACAACATAGTCCTTTCAATGAAGGCAAGCAACACACAGGTTATGGTTCAGGCGTACCGCTTGCTAATAAAGATGATGGAAGATGAAGGAATGAATTATCCACTTCACCTTGGTGTAACAGAAGCCGGTGGCGGAGAAGATGGAAGAGTAAAATCTGCACTTGGAATAGGAACTTTACTTGAAGACGGACTTGGCGACACAATCAGAGTTTCATTAACTGAAGATCCTGAATATGAAGCCCCGGTTGCAATCTCTCTTGCTCAAAGGTATAAAAACAGATTGCGTCATAAAGAAATAAGACCAATTGAAGAAGAACCGAAAGATCCATTTAATTATGAAAGAAGACATTCATTTGAATTATCAGGATTCGGCGGAAGCAATGTTCCGAGAGTTGTTGCGG
>CAZQQD010000167.1:0-3363 GCA_964595355.1 uncultured Ignavibacteriaceae bacterium
ACCACGACAGTAAATTAAGTCTCGGAAAAGCCACATCTTCCGCTCCGATCATAATTGGCAAAAAGAAATTGCCGAACACCGCCGGAATTCCCGGGATCACAAAAATAAAAAGCATTATCACTCCGTGAAGAGTAAAGAATGCATTATAAGTTTGAGGTCCTATAATCGTCCCTTCAGGTTTCAACAATTCAATTCTGATCAAAGCGCCAATTGTCATACCAACAAGGAACCAGCTTAGCACGGCAACCATGTAAAGGATGCCTATCCTCTTATGATCAGTTGAAAGTATCCAGGCGAATATGCCTTTATGCTTACCTTTATAATCTAAATAAGATTCATGACCATTCGCTTGAACAGTCTCAGCAACATCTGCCATAAAAATCTACCTCTTTTTACTTTTTACTTTCCCGGGTTTTTTAACCCTTAAATAAACTACAAAAACTCCTACCAATAATAATGTACCTACACCAAAAATATTCAGAAAGTTTATAACATATTTTTTGCCAGCGGGATCATAGCTAAAACAAAATGCTAACAACCTGCCAACAGTGGGCATCACTTTTCCCTGTGATGCATCAAGCACAGCCATCTTAAAGGCAAAGGGCAAGATTCCAAACTCGCCTTTCTTATTGTAATCCGGATAAAGATAACGGCTTATTTTACCTCCGGGTGATATAAATATCACACTCGTTGTATGAATAAACTGTGTACCGACTCTTTCAAAATGAAAACCTGCAGCTTCAGTTACACGATAAATATTAACACTATCTCCAGTCAGAAATTTCCAGGCACTTTTAGGAAAAGGTTTATGTATAAGGCTCAAAAAATTTTGTTTTTTTTCTGCAGCTACTATTGGATTTTCCCGGTTATCAAAACTAATAGTTACAATATCATAATCCTTGCCGGGCTCTAAACCCGATTCGTTCACTATATTAGCTAACTCCGACATTAGTGGGCTACAAATTCCCGGACATTTATAATAAACGAATGCCAGTACAGTAGTTTTTTTTACAATATATTTAAGAACAACTTTATTTCCATTAGCATCAAAAAAAACTGCATCCATTGGAAGCTGATTTCCAAGATGCTCTTCAATATCTATTTTTTCTTTTGCCTGAAGATCATTTAAAAATAAACTATGCGAACCAGCTACCAGAAATATGAACAACGTTAATTTCGCAACCTTGTTCATAAAAATTCACCTCCATTGAGTCTAATCACATATACTTGTTCAAATACCTGTAAAGCGTATCCCACTGATCACTATTTAAATTGAAAACTTTTTCATTAAATCCATCCTGGTGTACTTCATTCACAACCAAGTTAATAAATGATTGTTCATTTGTACGCCAATCGGATGAATTACTTAATATTGTAAGAGCCTTAAATTCATTTGCAGTTACGTGTTTGAATAATTTAGCTCCTGCATCGTTCAAATTATTATTTATAGATTTAACAGTGTTAACAATTTTCTGATACCTGCCTGCATTTTCTTTTACAATTATATCTTCAGCAACACTGGTAGGAATCTGTGCAGGTACCTCTTTACCTTGAGATAAATTATAAGTAAGATCAAGCATCAATAAATCCGAATCTGAATCTTCCGGAGGATTTTTAATAAACGTTGCACGAATATACGCAGCAAGTGCAAATAAATCTTCGGGATTCATATATGAATAAGAAGCCATGGCACTGCCGGCAATTCCTTCCTGCAGAGTCTTATAAATATCAGAAGTAGTTTGACCATTCACCCAGTTTTCATTGCTCGTATAATTTCTTGGAGGAGGATTTAATCCTGCAGATGCTGGCCCATTACCTTTACCATCTGTACCATGACAGGATGAACAATTTGCTGAATACAAATCTTTTCCTTTTGCAATTAAGTCGGGTGTCGGAGTTTTCATGCTCATAACATCCACTGGGGGAATTACCTGAGCTTTCTTAAACGGCAGGTCCTGCGAAACTTTTGTAGTATCGGGAAGCGGTGGAGGGATTTCTTTTCTCGATATAAAATTGAAATTGCCAACATACAATAGCCCGATAACAAGTCCTATAACCAATAGATACGGATAAGCAAAAGCCAGTATTGTAACAGGATTCTTTTTAGCTTCTTTTATTTTTTGCTTTATACTTTTTTCAAAAATGCTCATATAAATCCTATCAGACTAAAGGTGAAAATTTAATCCACGTTGTAATTTTGGATCGCCTACCGGGACTAAATTAATTTTTTCTGCCATCTTATTAAATACAAGGATCAGCACACCAATAAATAATAATGGATAAACAAAATCGATCCAGCTAAAGGAATATGCGTGATTATTCCTTGACATACTTGGCATTATTAACCAGTACATATCCAGGAAATGAACACATAAAATCCAGATAGACATAAATTTTAAGCGTTTAATATTAGTCTTAGCTTCATAAGAAATAAGAGCAAAGAAAGGTACTATAAAGTGAGTAATAATTAATAATATTGATACAATTTTCCATCCGCCATCCCATCTTTGCATAAACCAGAACGTTTCTTCGGGTAAATTCCCGTACCACATAAGCATATATTGTGAAAACGCTATATATCCCCAGAACACAGTAAATGCAAACATCAATGTTCCAAGACTATAAAAATGATCTTTCCCTATAGCAGAATGAAGATATCCTTTTTCCTTCAACTTGATTGCACTGAGTGTTAATACTCCAAGAGAGCACAAAACTACTCCTGCAAATAAATAAACACCAAAGATTGTTGAGAACCATTTTGATTCAAGGCTCATTACCCAGTCAACTGCAATCAAAGTTATGGTAATTGCAAAAATCGGAATGAATATTACTGACAGTGTTATGTTTCTCTTTGTTAAAAGTTGATCCTGGATACTATCCTGCTTACGCGAATTTTTTGTTATAATCCAGTAGAAGAAACACCATAATAAAAGTACTATGATTACCCTCACTACAAAAAATGGGGTGTTAAGATATGCAGATTTTGCCTCCATAATTTTATCGTTTTGTATGTAATTAGCATGAGACCATAAAAATAAATTTTTGGTGCTGAAAAAAAGTGGAATTACAAACAGTAATAACAATGGAAGCGCCGCTGCAAAGAATTCACTTATTCTTCTGAATGGTGTGCTCCAGTCTGCACCAGCAGCATACTCAAGTGCAACAAGAAATAAAGAGCCGACTGCAATGCTTAAAAAGAAAAGATATGAAACCAGGTATGCGTAAGAAGCTCTGTAACTATCAAAAACAAAACCCGCAATGCCCAGCACAAGGCCGATAGCTGCCAGTATAATCCCAACCTTCTGAACGGTTTGTGGTAAATTCTTTTTAACGTAACCGGATTCAATTTTGGACATTTGAAAC
>CAZQQD010000168.1:0-3272 GCA_964595355.1 uncultured Ignavibacteriaceae bacterium
CAGGAAGATGAGGTTTTACAAATGTTCAATAAGGCTATAAAAGAATTCGGAACTATTGATATTCTAATTAATAACGCGGGTCTGCAGAGAGATTCACCTATTGAAGAGATGACAATGGAACAGTGGGATAAAGTTATAAGCGTAAACCTTACCGGACAATTCCTTTGTGCTCGCGAAGCAGTAAAGGAATTTAAAAGAAGAGGGGTAAAGAAAGAAATTTCCTGCTCAGCAGGAAAAATAATACATATAAGTTCCGTGCATGAAGTTATTCCCTGGGCAGGTCATGCAAATTATGCTGCATCCAAAGGAGGCATAATGATGTTAATGAAAAGTATTGCTCAGGAAGTTGCCCCTTTTAGAATTAGGGTAAACAGTATTTGTCCCGGTGCAATAAGAACTCCAATAAACACTAAAGTATGGAGTACGCAGGAAGCATACGATAAATTAATGGAATTAATACCTTACCGGAGGATTGGTGAGGTGGATGATATAGGAAGCGTAGCAGCATGGCTGGCTTCGGATCAGGCTGACTATATTAACGGTACAAGTATTTTCGTAGACGGCGGAATGACGCTTTACCCGGGTTTTGCCACAGGTGGATAATTTACATTAAATAAAGGATCAATAAATGGAAGACAGCAATTTACTTGAAGAAGCAAAAAAATTATTGGAAAATTCAATCGTTGAGTATGAAGGTAAACCGATAGGAACTTTGGCTGCAAAAGATAAATCGACAAAAGCTTTAAATTATAATCAAATATTTATAAGGGACTTTGCTGTATCTGCATTTGCTTTTTTGTTTAACGGTAATCATGAGATAGTTAAAAACTTTCTTGAGATTACTTTAAAATTGCAAAGCCGTGAGGAAGTAATGGATTGCTTTTTACCCGCCAAAGGATTGATGCCGGCCAGTTTCAAAGTGTCTTTTAAAAAGGGGGAAAAGCTAGTTCCCGATTACGGTGAAAAAGCTATTGCAAGAGTTGCTCCTGTCGACTCGGTTTTTTGGTGGCTTTATATTTTGCGGGCGTATGTTAAAAAAACTGATGATTGGGATTTTGTACACGACAAAGAATGCCAGCTTGCAATAAAATTAATACTTAAACTTTCTTTAATTAATAGATTTGATATGTTCCCCACCCTTCTGGTGCCGGACGGTTCATTCATGATTGACAGACGAATGGGAGTTTACGGGTATCCGCTGGAAATCCAGGCTCTTTTTTATACTGCCCTTCTTTCCGCTAAAGAGTTGTTGACACAAAATGACGAAAATAAAATTTATTTTGAAAACATAGATAAAAGATTAGGTCATCTGGTTTATCATATTAGAAAATACTTTTGGCTCGATTTTAAAATGCTGAATAAAATATACAGGTTTTCAATCGAAGAATACAACGAGAACGCACTTAATCAATTTAATATTTTTCCCGAATCCATTCCGGTATGGATATTTAACTGGCTGGGAGATGACGACGGCTATTTTGTCGGTGACCTCGGTCCATCAAGAATGGATTTCAGGTTTTTTACGGCAGGTAATCTGCTGATGATTATAAATTCATTAGCTGATAAAAAACAATCGAATGCCATATTAAAACTAATTTCGAACAGGCAAAAAGAACTGGTAGGTGAAATGCCGGTTAAGATATGTTATCCTGCATTGAGCGGAAAAGAATGGAAATTGCTCACAGGCCATGATCCGAAGAACATACCCTGGTCTTATCATAATGGAGGCAGCTGGCCTGTTTTAATGTGGAATATTGCAGCCGCATTCGTAAAAATGAAAAAAATGGATTATTTAAAGCGGATAATAAAAATAGCTGAGGAAAGATTATCAAAAGATAATTATCCGGAGTATTACGACGGGATGCACAACAAGCTGGTTGGTAAAGAAGCCCGCAGCATGCAAACATGGTCCATTGCAGGTTATATCATTGCCAAAACTTTATTGATTGAGCCGGAAAAATTAAACATCTTAACTTTCGACGAATCGCCTGAAATTCTAAGCAGAGCTAAAAATAATGGTAAAGAATTAGATTATTAACATATTAACTTAAAAAGTTTCGTGTGTTTTTTTGATAATTTAAGATATTATTTTTTGTTATATGAAAACCAGTTGCGGAAATTTTAAGATACACAATCTTATAAACCGCTGTGTGGTTGTAAAAGAATAATAACTTCCAAATCAAATAATTTCATTGTTAAGATTTTGTAGAGACGCATCGCGACGGGCCTACTGGCAGACAGGCGTGTCTCTACATTCTATTTATTTATTCTCAAAATAGTTTTTAAGTGACGTACGTATAATTGCTTCCCATCCCGCTTCGAAATTTTCTTTTGCAAAGTGCGGGTTTTCTGTTCCAAATGTTTCAATATCTGTATGTGTCAGTTTTACTCTTGTACTTTCTCCTTCATCAAATAATTCAAATGTTACAAAAGATTTTCCAGGGTAACCGTCATATCTCCAGCTATAGGTTAATTTCTTATTTGCAATTACCTCTGTGATTTCACAAATATGAAGGTATTGGTTTTCCTTATCCGGCCCGCCTGGGAACCGGAATTCAAAACCTATTTCCGGCTTAAATTCCTTCAAATCGAAATACCACTTTTTCATTTCGTCTTTATTGGTTATCGCTTTCCAGACTTTTGATACCGGTGCATTTACGGTAATTTCTTTTACAATAGGTTTTTCTTCAACCATAATTATTTCTCCAGGTAATTTTTTAAAGCGTTTAATTTCTCGTCCCAGAATTTATCGTAAAACTTCAGCCAGTTTCTCACTTCATTCAAGGGTTCTACATTAATATTATAGTATCTTTCCCTCCCCTCCTGTCGTGAATTTACAAGGTTGGTTTTCAAAAGAACCTTCAAATGTTTTGAAACTGCCGGGCGGCTGAATTTAAATTTTTCAGAAATCGAGTTTACTGTTAATTCTTTATCGGCCAGCATCATCAGGATTTGCCGCCTGTTCTGATCTGCCAGCGCTGAAAAAACATCGTCTATTTTATAAGCCATTTTAATTCCTTTGGTAACTAACTGGTTACCCAAATATAAGTAACCTTCTAGTTACCTGTCAAGCGAAAAAACACATTTTTAAGGTTTATTTACTATTTGCGTTTTCGCTATTTATACTTAACTTCTTTGCTGTAATCCAAGAATTGATATCCCTATTTGTATGTATACAGGCCAAAATTTTATAACCCCTGTACAAGAATATACTATATATATACACGCCACTCATATATAAGATAACGCTATTTTCTTAAATAAAATTTTAT
>CAZQQD010000169.1:0-3207 GCA_964595355.1 uncultured Ignavibacteriaceae bacterium
TATGGTCATAAATATTTAATTCCGCTTGAGTACATTTTATGAAATTTAACAGGTTCAGATTAAACACACTTTCAAGATTAATAGCAATAACATTGACTATACTTTTAGCTGCTTATTTGTTTTACGATATAAAGCTTTATTACGGATTTGTGATAGTATGTTTCTTATTATTTTATGAAATTTATTCTTTGTTTCACTACGTCGATAAAACAAATGTTGAATTAGCAAGATTTCTCAGATCTGTTAAGCATTCCGATACCTCACAAGCATATATTTCAAAAAATTTTGGGAAATCTTTTGATGAATTATTTTCAGTTTTCCGTACTCTATCTGATAAAATTTCCGAAACCAGGAGCGAAAAAGAAGAGAGTTATCAATATCTCCAAACAATAGTCAAACACGTTGCAATCGGTTTAATTACATACAGAAAAGATGGAGAAATTGAACTGATAAATAATGCTGCGAAAAAATTATTAAATGTTCAGTCGTTAAAAAACATTTACAATTTGGGACCTATTAACCGAGAATTACTTGGAGTTTTATCCAGCATTAAAGCAGGCGATAAAGCATTAGTAAATGTAAACGGAGATGGTGAATCAAAAGAGTTATCTATATTCGCCGCAGAATTCAAATTAAGAGACAGAGAATTTGTCCTGGTTTCATTACAGGATATTAAAAATGAATTGGAAAGGGAGCGGTTATCCAATGAACTTGAAATTGCTCACCAGGTTCAAACTAAGTTATTACCCAAAAGCGTTCCCGATGTAAAAGGTTATTCATTTGCAGCTATTTGTGAACCGGCTAAAGAAGTGGGTGGTGATTATTATGACTTTATAAAGCTACGCAAAGATAAAATAGGCGTTGTCATCGGCGATGTTGCCGGCAAAGGTCTACCAGCAGCAATATATATGACCTTAACTAAAGGAATTTTTCAATCGTATTCTGAAAATAACTATTCTCCGAAAGATGTACTTATAAAAATTAATAAACTAATTTACAAAATTATTGAGAGCGGTTCTTTTGTAACTATGTTCTACGGTATAATTGACTTTTCTGAAAATAAATTTACTTTTGCACGCGCGGGACACGAACAACCTGTTTACTTTAATTCTAATAGAGAAGAAATTAAGACTTTAAAAACGGTTGGAATGGCTTTGGGACTTGAACAGGGCCATGTGTTTGAAGAAAAGATAGAAGAAGCTACTGTTGCTTTGAATAAAGGTGATAAAATAGTTTTATACACTGACGGATTTACTGAAGCCAATAACAGATTGAATGAAGAATACGGCAAAACCCGATTGCTGGACTTTGCTAATGAAAATCGTGCTCTTGAATCTTCAAAATTTTTGGAACTACTTCACGAGGACGTCAAAAATTTCTGTCATGGTGCAGATCAATTTGATGATATGACCAGTATTATTATTGAAAGAAATTCGTAAACTCTGCTTTCAGTATTATCTTTGTAATCGAAATGCCTCACATATTTACTTTCTCATCAGAACAAATTTAGAATTCCTATTTCAAAAAGTACGTTTTAAATTTGATAATTCATTTGTATATTTTTATCGTATATAAGAGCCTAAGAAATAAGCGCATTCTATAAAAATTAAAATTTTCACTGCTAATTCTTTGGCAGATTGTAAGATATGACTTAAGAGAATTTAAGTCAAAACATTGGTCACTTAAGCATATCACTAATGATTTACAAACCTAGATTGTTTAAGAAATTTATGACATTATTCATCTTTGCTGTCAGTTCTGGATGTGAAGCCTCAAAGTGCTCAGTTGATTCTTTCAAGCTCTCCAGTAACGATAGGTGGGATGATGTAACTTTTATATCGTCATTCTTAAGTAAGATATCTATATCATTCTTTAACTGATTAAGTAATTTTTTGGAACTTTTGTCTACCGATTTGATGTTTTTTAATTCTAAAGCGAGTTTCGTTAATAAATCATTTAATTCTGAATCCGGCATAACTTGACCTTTATATTTATAAATAATGGGATATAATCTTTAATGGTATATAAATATTTGCTCAATCTTATTCAAGAGAAAGGGAAATTGTGATTCATTCATCACAAATTTTTGGGTTTTGAAGTTCTTTGTATTTATATTAAAAATTCTAGACTGTGGGGACTAATTAATCTTAATATAAATTTTTTGAGAAACTCTATAATGTATAACAGATTTGTAACATTTACCTTCTTGCTTTCTTTTTTAATTACAGGATTTTTATTTGCACAAAATAGCAAATATGATCAGCATAAAGTTTTCGACCCAACATTTCTTAGTGAACCCGGCACTGCTTACCGTAGTGGAAGCGGCCAGCCAGGTCCTTTATATTGGCAGAACTCTGCCAGCTATAAAATTAACTCAACACTGGATACAAAAGATACAGTTATAAGAGCAAGTGAAACTATAACTTATACAAATAATAGCCCTGACCGATTAACTTACCTATGGCTTCAACTAGACCAGAATCTCTTTACAAATGATTCACGTGGTGCAAAGACAACTCCATATGAAGGCGGCAGATTTGGAAATCAAAATTTCAATGGAGGTGATGTAATTAAATCAGTAAAAGTTACAAAAGATGGAAACACATCAAATCCTGAATACATTATTACGGATACACGTATGCAAATTATTCTTCCATCTGCTATGAAACCAAAAGGTGATGAGCTTGAGATTGAGATAAGTTGGGGTTTTAAAATTCCAAATTATGGCTCTGATAGAATGGGGATGCAAAAAACCAAAAAAGGCACTATCTATGAAATTGCTCAATGGTATCCAAGAATGGAAGTTTATGATGACGTAAACGGCTGGAACACTCTTCCCTATCTTGGAGGAAGTGAATTTTATCTTGAATATGGTAATTTCGATTATACAGTTACTGCTCCGGCTGATATGATTGTAGTAGGCTCGGGTGAACTTCAAAATCCTGATGATGTTTTAACTTCAACACAAAGAAAAAGACTTGACCAGGCCCGAGAAAGCGATTCAACAGTTTATATCAGAACACCTGATGAAGTGAAATCATTAGATTCTGTTTCAACAGTAACTTCAACCAAAACGTGGCACTTTGTTATTCATAATGCAAGGGATGCGAGTTGGGCAGCTTCCAGGGCTTTTATATGGGATGCTGCAAGATTAAACTTACCAAGCGGTAAAAAATCAATGGTAATGTCTCTCTATCCATTGGAAAG
>CAZQQD010000170.1:0-3197 GCA_964595355.1 uncultured Ignavibacteriaceae bacterium
GATGAAGAGCTACAAAAGAAAATATTACTCACTACTGAGACAAGCCCGGCAAATTTAAATATCAGTGAGAGAATTGATATTATTTCAGCTGAATCTGTTTTTTCAACAAGTTTATTTGAAGATTTTTTTCAGTCCGGCGAGCACGAAATTCGTAGCGGAACACAATCTGCACAGAACGCATTTAAAAATGCAAGAGAAAATGTTCTCAGGGAATTACGAATCGAAGCTATTAATGTAAATGCCGATGCTGTGATAGGGATCAACCTTTCCTATTCTGAATTTTATAACAAAAGGAAATCAATGGTTTTACTTCTGGCAACGGGAACTGCGGTAAAGTTAAAATGAAATATTTATTATATCACGGACAGATAAGTATTTTTTTGATGTTATCTGTCCGTTAATAAAAAATTAAATTTCAAAGGAATTAAAATAAACCTTCAATTGATAAGTATCTTTCACCAGTATCATAATTAAAAGTTAGTACCTTATTACCTGCGGGTATATCTTTCAATTTCTTAGCAACTGCAGCAAGAGCTGCTCCGGATGAAATTCCTACAAATAATCCTTCTTCAACAGCTGCCTTCCTTGCATAATCAAATGCCTCATCTTTGCTAACTGTAACGGTACCATCCAGCGTTGAGGTATCGAGTACTTGTGGAATAAATCCAGCTCCAATACCCTGTAATGGATGAGGTCCGGGTTTACCGCCACCTATCACAGGTGAATCAACCGGTTCTACTGCAAATGCTTTCATTTTTGGAAAGCTTTTCTTTAATACTTTTGTAACTCCGGTTATATGACCGCCGGTTCCAACACCTGTTATTAAATAATCTAACCCATCAGGAAAATCGTTCAATATTTCTTTAGCAGTGAAATCGATATGAGCCTGGACATTTGCAGGATTATTAAATTGCTGTGGCATCCATGCATTCGGTGTATTCTTAACAATTTCACCCGCCTTTTCAATTGCACCTTTCATCCCTAGTTCTTTCGGTGTTAATTCGAACTTTGCACCATAAACAGCCATTAGTTTTCTTCTTTCTACCGACATTGATTCCGGCATTACAAGAATAACTTCATATCCCTTAACAGCAGCCACCATTGCAAGTCCAATTCCTGTATTACCACTTGTAGGCTCCACAATAATGCTACCCTGCTTTAGGACTCCCTTTTTTTCAGCATCCTCAATCATCGATAGTGCTATTCTATCTTTAATACTGCCTCCCGGATTTGCTTTTTCCAGTTTAACCCAAACATTATGAGTATTACCGAACAATTTATTGATTCTTATATGCGGTGTGTTTCCAATTGCTTCGAGAACATTATTGAACTTCATCTTTGTTCCTTAAATTATTTATTAAAGATTAAATTAGATTACAAATTCTATTGCATCAAAATTGTCTTCATTGGATCTAACTTTAACTTCAACTTTACTATATACTACCGAATTTGGAGGGACACTCTGAGTAATCCAGGAATTTCCACCGATAATGCTATTTTTGCCTATAACCGTATCTCCACCCAAAATAACTGCCTGTGAATAGAGTATAACATCATCTTCAATAGTCGGATGTCTTTTTGTCTTTAGCATAGATTTGTCAACACTAAGCGCACCAAGAGTAACACCTTGATAGATCTTAACATTCCTACCTATTTTGGTTGTTTCTCCCACTACTATTCCAGTACCGTGATCAATGAAGAAATGTGAACCTATCTCAGCACCGGGATGAATATCTATTCCCGTAATTTCATGTGCATATTCTGTAAATATTCTAGGAATTATTGGAACACTTAATAAGAAAAGTTCATGAGCTAACCGGTAAATTAGAATTGCCATAAAGCCCGGGTAGGCAAGAATAACTTCATCAATACTTTCCGCAGCAGGATCACCTTCATATATAGCAGCCGCATCATCCCAAACCATATCGTGAACTCTAGGAACCTTTAACATAAACTGGTTTGCAACTTTGCTAATACCCTTAATTGAGTTTCCATTCATTATTTTTAATAACGAAATTAAATCTCTTTCAAGTAATTGAAGTTTAGAAATAACATCATCGGCGGTGTAATAGATATGATTCGAAAAATGGGGAAAGAGAAAATCTATCAACTGGTTTAAGAAAAGAGTCGAAGCTTTTTTTAGAGAAGATGTGCAGGAATGAATTTCTCTCTTATCTAAAATCCTTGAGGCAAAAACATAGTACGGCGAATCTTGTCGAGCATGGTTTATCATAATACCATTTCCCAAAATTTCTTTTATAATATTTATAAGCTAAAAATTTTACGACTACAAACAAATGGATTTTTTTATCTCAAAGGAATTTGTTTGTCAAAATTCCCCACTCCTGAGTCACTTTTAGTGGTAATTTTCTCCAAACAGATCTTAAAACATTATTTTCATCGGAAATATTCGAATTACCAATATTATAACTATTATTTTTAGAAAAGTAGTAATGATATATTTGTTTGGAATCGCAACCCCACTTGGATTTGAATTGAGCCAAACTTGTATTACACTGACTTACTTCCCCCATATCATAATATTTAAACCCCTCTTCACAAGCATTATGAATTGCTTCCCATTGAATTAAATCATTTGCATGATTCATAAGGCCGGTTTGGCTTCTTCCATTGAAAGAATAAAATACGGTATCATTAAAACTGAGAAAGATTGATCCTGCTATAATATTCTTTCCATTAGCTTCCGGACATTCAGCTAACAATAATTTCATCAGTCCTCTGGGTTTCAAATAATCATATAAAAATTTAAAGAATTTATATGGGCGTGCGGGAACCATATGCCATCTCACCGTCTCCAGATATAGTTTGTACCATTCCTTCAAATCTTTTTCAGTTGCAGCTTCTCTTATTTTTATACCATGACTGATCGCTTTATTTACAGCCCATTTTACTTTATGATGACGTTTCTTATCACCAAATCTAATCTTTGTCGGACAATCCGGTAAATGCAAATAAAAAGACTGACGCCAATTTATTTTATTCAGATTTTCAATGCCTTCATTTAGTTCTGAAGAGTAAGACTTTAATTGAAGGCAAGTATTATTGCGCTCTGAAACTTTTTTTATTGCAGCTTCAATAAGAACCTGTTGAACAGTTTGATTATCAAAAAGAAATCCCCCAAGTGGAGTACGTGGCAAAGCAGACAGTCTGCGGCTCGTAATAAGTTCATTCTTCTT
>CAZQQD010000171.1:0-3166 GCA_964595355.1 uncultured Ignavibacteriaceae bacterium
ATTTATTCCATTGAGGAATATGAGAATAAAGAAGGAGATAAGCAATTATTCATCTCTATGGAATTTGTTGAAGGGAAAACATTAAAAGATAAGAAAGATTCTCTGTCAGAAAAGCAAAAGCTGGAAATCAGCGTACAGGTTGCTGAAGGATTAGCTGCCGCTCACGAAAAAGGAATTGTCCACAGGGATATTAAACCTGAGAATATAATGATCCGCAAAGATGGCATTGCGCAAATTATGGACTTCGGTTTAGCTAAACTTCAGGCAGGTGCTGCAGGATCAAGATTAACAAAAGTTGGAACTACAATGGGAACTATGGGTTATATGTCACCCGAACAAGTTCAGGGACTTGATGTTGATCATCGTTCAGATATTTTTTCTCTTGGTGTTGTCCTTTATGAAATGTTTGCAGGTGAATCTCCTTTTAAGGGCATGCACGAAACTGCTATTATGTATGAAATTGTAAATGTCGAAGCTCCCCCGATATCTACAGTAAAAAAAGGAATTGATCTTGAATTGGATGAAATAATCTTAGAATGTCTTGAGAAAGATAAAGACGACAGATATCAATCTGCCAAAGAACTGGCAAAAGATATAAGAAAAATTAAAAAATCTACCGGTCATAGAAAAAGCAGGGTATACCAGGTTAATTCCTCTGCTTACCAGACTAGTGTTTCAAACTCTGAAATTTCAAAGTCTTCTGGTTCTGTAGCGATTGAAGCTTTTAATAAGAAATTTTACCTGTCAGATATCTTCACATTAAGAAATATTTCCTGGCTGATTGTTTTACTTCTATCAGTTTTTATTCTCATTGAAGCTCCCTGGAACAAAACAGAAGCCGCAAAATCTATAATAAAATTTTATTCGGATTTAGATAGAGATTCATTCTTTGAATTAAATTACCCTGCTGTTAGTATTTCTGCGGATGGTTTAAGAATAGTATATAGCGCGAATTCAAATATTTATATAAGAGACCTGAATTCTTTAGATGCTACAATAATTCCCGGGACAGAAAACGCAATTAATCCTGTATTCTCCCCTGACGGTAAATCGATAGCATATTTTCAATTAGGTAAGCTTAAGAAATTAGCACTTAATGGCGGAGCAGCAAATGTTCTGGTTACAACTGAAGCTGTATCGAGAGGAGTAAGTTGGGGCTCAAGTCAAAATATAGTTTATTCACCTACTACAACTGATGGTTTATTTATGATTCCGGACAACGGCGGAACTCCTAAACAGATCACTTTTTTAGATTCCACAAAAAATGAAAGGACACACAGATGGCCTCAATTCTTACCTGATGGAAAGAATGTTTTATTTACCGTTGGGTATTTAAATAATCCGGACTATTACGAAGATGCGGATATCGATATTGTTAATATCGAAACAGGTGAAAGAAAGAATATAATTAAAGGTTCGAGTTCTGCTAAATATGTTAATTCAGGTCAGATTATTTATTCAAAGTCCGGAACCCTCTATGCGGTTCCTTTCGATCTGGATAATTTAGAATTAAAGGGGCAGCCTGTACCAGTTGTTGAGGGAGTTAACGGAGATATAACCTCCGGCTCAATGCATTATTCTATTTCCGAAAACGGAACTTTAACATACATACCGGGACAAGTTGAAGGAGGTAATCGTACTCTTGAACTACTTAATAATAAAGAAGCGAAAATTATTGATCTGCCTCCCAAAAATTATATGGAACCTAAAATGTCACCTGATGGAAATGAGCTGGCATTAGTTGTAAGAGAAGGTATTGAGTTTAACATATATATATATAACATCGAAAGAAAATCTTTACGTAAATTTACCTTCGGTGGTCAGAATAGAACACCAACCTGGTCTGCTGATGGGAAAAAAATAATTTATATGAAGGTTTTGCCTGGAGCCGGAAGTGGCATATATATTAAAAATGCCGATGGAAGCAATGTCGAAGCGGAAGTTTTTAGATATAAAGAAAGGATGTATATTGACGGCTGGTCCAGTGATCAATCCACTGTTGTTGTACAGACTCTCAGTGGTACAAAACAAACCGATATATATTACTTAAAATTAGGTAACGAAAAAACACTTCACCCATTCTTAGAAACGAACAATGATGAATGGACTTCTTCATTATCGTCTGATGGGAAATGGCTAGCCTATGTTTCAAGTGAGTCAGGTACTTATCAAGCCTATATTCAATCATTCCCGGAAAAAGGCGGCAAGTGGCAAATCTCGGTAAACGGAGCTTCGGCAGTTGCATGGGCACCGGATTTAAAAACTGTGTATTTTGAATCCAATTCAATTATATACGGAGTACCAATTAATATTTCAAATACAATTACATTGGGTACGCCAAAAGAAGTAGTTAGAGGACTTTCACTACTGCCGGTAGACAGCGGCCATATATTTGATATTACTCCGGATAGTAAATACATAATTACAACCAAACCAGTGACAGGCAGCAAAAACCAGAGACTAATTGTCATAGTAAATTGGTTTGATGAATTAAAAAAATTAACTCAACAGAATTAAAAATATATTTTTATTTGGCAGGATAATTTATGATTGACAAAACGATTCTTCACTACAAAATAACCGATAAACTTGGTGAAGGCGGAATGGGTGAAGTGTATAAAGCCCAAGACACGAAACTGGATCGTTTTGTTGCTTTGAAGTTTCTCCCCTCTCAGCTTACTGCGTCTGAAGATGACAAAGCAAGATTCATACAAGAGGCAAAAGCTGCTTCTGCAATGAATCACCCTAATATTTGCACAATCTATTCCATAGAGAAATACAAAAACCCGCAAGGCGGCGAACAACTATTCATTTCTATGGAGTATGTTGAAGGGAAAACGTTAAAGGATAAAAAAGACTCCTTATCCGAAAAACAAAAACTTGAAATAAGTGTACAGGTTGCTGAAGGACTGGCTGCTGCGCACGAGAAAGGAATCGTGCACCGGGACATCAAGCCTGAAAACATTATGATACGCAAGGACGGAATAGCACAGATAATGGACTTCGGGCTTGCCAAATTGTATTCGGATAAAAATGCTTCCCGGCTCACAAAAGTCGGCACAACGATGGGAACGCTTGGTTATATGTCACCTGAACAAATACAGGGACTGGACGTCGATCATCGAACAGATATTTTTTCATTTGGAATTGTTCTTTACGAAATGTT
>CAZQQD010000172.1:0-3159 GCA_964595355.1 uncultured Ignavibacteriaceae bacterium
TTTCATAGACATCCCTGACTTTTCCCCGTTTTACAAGTTTTATATCGTGGAAATTAGTTTTTAGTATTATGTCTGCATCCATAGTTTCAATTCCATTAGACAAATATAAACACGAGTTATCGATTATTCAATGGAAGAGAAATTATTCTGATTATGTATAATTTTTTTTTTAAGATTATACAGTATACTGTAATCCCTGGAGTGGTGGAAAAATGGAATGACGGAATATTGGCCTTCTATCCATTAATCCAATATTCCATTACTTCATTATTCCTGATTTGTTTTTAGACATCAAGGCGTTGCCCAACCGGTGCTTAATATTACTTCTTTGAGTTTTTACTGAACTTTATAGTCTAAAATAGTATCCATCACTCTATCTCTGCCGGCAAGATAATCGCTGAATGAATTTTCGACCTTTATATCAAGAGGGAAATAATCCACATCACCCAGTTCAGGTATCATATTATAGTATTCAGTTGAGTAGTCTACTTTAATATTTGAATTCGGAAGCCTGAAACTTTCAACTTCACCATACCCGTTTGGTTTGCCCCTCGATGGTTCACCGACAAAAATTGCATTAGTATTTTTCTTCATATCAATGGCCGCGTTTGTACCTGCTGAAAACGTTTTTCTGCCTGTGATTACAAAAACTTTTCCTTTTTTATTAATTTCAGGACGGCTGCTTATCCCTTCTATCAGAGGTTTATTTAATTTCATATTGCCGCCGCTGTTATATCTTAGATCAAGAACGAAACGATCAACAGGGTGGCTATCTGCAAATTTAAATACTTTATCAGCAAAATCATCAATAGATTCACCGTCATCTTTGTCCTGGCAACGATTATACTGTACGTATAACGTCTTTGAATCCTGTAAATAAGTAAACCAGTAGTAGTCATTTTTTTGAAGATAAAGCGGGAGTTTAATTTTTAAAAGAGAAGCTATAGATTTCAGATTCTTAAGCTCACTTCTTTTGATAGCAGTAACTTTTAAAGTATCAATTCCACCTTTCATATTTTCAAGCACAAAGTTTGCAGTTTTATCATTATCAATAATTTTCAGGGCGCGCAAAATTTCCGGTATCGCAAGATTTTCCGGTCCCGAATGCCGGTATTCCATATCGTTATCATAAGAGATTACTGATTTTACTTTTTCAAATGCTTCTTCAATCGGTGTGTTCCCTATTTGAATAATACGGGAACCTACCGCACTTACGTATTCTTCTGTAGCAGCAGTAACATAAAGACTGTCACCATAGAAATAATATACAAGAGGGAACCTGTGAAATTGAGTCGCCGACTGGTAGAGGGCGAGTTCAGTGTGCCCATCGCCAACCATCGCAACTATTCGCGCTAACCTAACCATTATTTCCTGATTTGTAAGTTTGGGTATGTTGTTATCCAACTTTTCTACTGCCTTCTGAAAATCATCTTTACTGACATGGTGATATAAATTTTTGTGTTCCTTTTCAAGTTCGCCGACCAAGTAATGCAGGTCTTCTTTCCACTTTGCACTATTCATATCCTGTATAGTAGATTTACCGCAACCAGCCAAAAATAAAATTAACACGAAAAAAATAAGTTTTTTCACTTTTTCCTTACCACTTAATAATTGAATTGATTTCTTTTTCAGAAACAGTAGAAATATTATGATTTGATTTTTAAGAATAGCCAATTAATGCAAGAAATAAAACATATAATTCGCATAATTTTGCCGGATCAGAAAGTCTGAAGGTCTTTTCCAGCAACAATTTTGCCCTTATATCCTTCCTTTCTGATTACATCAATTAATTCTTTGTCTGTTGCTCCCATCCTGACTATATGATAAAGGATTAATAATTTAGGATTTGCTTTTTTTGCAATGTTACCAAGTTCAACATCGGATGTATGAAATTCTTTACAATACTGCGGCCAGAATTCTCCACCCGGTCTGTCTTCAGGCTTGACTTTAGAAGCCGGGTAAACTTCGTGAACAAGTATATCCACTCCTTTTGCAGCACCGATCAACGCTTCACAGGGACGAGTATCACCTGAAAGCACTATCGATTTATCAGGAGTATCAATCCTGTAACCGTATGCTTCTTTCCAGTCCCCATGCAAAACAGGAATTGCTGTTATTTTTATTCCGGCGCTATCGTACACTACGCCTGGAGATATTTCGTGAACATCAACTTTATAGGCTTCGGGCAATTCTCTTTCAAGCCCCTCAATCCTGATTTTTATATCTTCGGAATACGCCTGCAGCAAAAGGTCAGTCATTCTTTGCAATCCGTGAGGGCCATAAACCTCCAAATGCTTTTTTCTTCTCATTAACCAGGATGTCAGAATCAGATCGGGATAACCTAGTGTATGATCGCTATGAAGATGAGTTATAAAGGTTGCTTCCGGACCACTGATAGGAAGCCCGGCTTTGTTAATCTGTCGCATAACTCCTGCACCGGCGTCAAAAAGAAAAACTCTGTTGTTGTAAACAATTGCTGTCGCTGGCCCGGATCTTTCCGGGTTTGGATATGGATTGCCAGTTCCTAATAGGATAACTTTGGTCTTATTTTCATTGGATTTTTCTTTTGCTTGTACAAATATATTACCTGGAAAGAAAATATAAATTAAAAGAAGAAGTAAAAAGGTGCCAGCTCTCTTAGGCATGAGTTACCTCGATTCTAATTTAAAAAGGATTCTCATACAATATATCAGGAAAATTTTTTAGATAAAAGGTAATCGATGCTAAAACCCATCGATTCAGCAAATAGAATTATTGGGGTTTTGTTTTGGACTTCCCGGCATTTCATTTGCTTTTTTATTTCTATTCATAATGTCAGTATATCTTTTTTTTACTTTGCATTTTCATCAACCTGGAAAATACCAAATACATTTCCTTCATTGTCAAGAAAATATCCCTGCCAGCATTTTCCGGGAACCGCAAATTTTGGTAAAGCAACTATTCCATTTAATTTCTGTATTATTTCCGCTGTTTTATCAAAATCTTTTACCTCAAATGAACAACAAAAAGCATTCGTCCCGCATTCCTGCGGAGGGGTTTTCGCCGGGCGTTGCAATAGACCTCCTCCTGTTCCCCCGTTATCGATGCTGCGATATTCAACCGGTAAACCGGGAACAGGCTTAAATTTCCAGTTAAAGATCGTCTTATAAAAGTTTTCCG
>CAZQQD010000173.1:0-3155 GCA_964595355.1 uncultured Ignavibacteriaceae bacterium
AATATGAAATTGAGTGTGAAGAGATTATGCCATTAATACAACTTGAAATGCATGGTAATGAGTTCGGCGTACAATTGAGCTCTCTAGAAATTGTTTATTGGTCTGAAATCATAGAATATTTTGAAAAATTTAATATACTTTCACGTAATAATTTAATAGTAGCGCTGGCTCTTTGTAAGGGTGGTTATATTCTGAGCGCTTTAGACCATTTTATTACCAAAAGAGCACCCTTTGCTGCTTTGATCTATTCCTTTGAGGGAGTTACCAATATTGAAATCTATGAAGGCTTTCCTAAATTTTATTCTTCTTTACTAAATTACGGAGACGTCAGTATAGCTATAAAACAGCTTAATACTTTAATTAAGGATGAAGCGAAACTATTTTCTTGGATTTCCTGCGCATATTTATTTACGGAAATTTTTAGGTATTATTTGACAAAGTGTTCCAGTGGTAAAGTAAGAAATGAGATGGTTAATAAATCTCTTGATAATTTTAGGGAATATAATTCCGGGATAGACTTTAATGTGAATTTAGTCCGAAAAGCATTCAAAGAAAAAGCAAAACCCCAAAATCAAGGTGATTTTTTTGAAGTAGCAAAAGCGCAATTTCTAATGTTTGACTTAAACCCTGATAATAAGAAAAGATTTCCAATTAAGTTTAATGAAGTATTACCTCCAAAATTATTGTAAGATGTCTCAATTATAGATATTCTAATAACTTGAAGATAGAGATGCTAATTTTGCTTCTTCGTTCTTAAAAATATTTTCTCCTTCCGTACAAAAAATAATTGAATCACAAACCAGCTAGGGACAAAATGGATTCAAATAATAACTATCCTGTTACGCTTTCAATAGATTACCCCGACAAACTCGACCGCTTTTCATCTTTCTTCAGGCTCATTTTCATAATTCCAATTTTAATTATCCTGGGGCCGTTTCCGGGCCGGATAAATCAAGAGAGCTAAATGAAAATGTAAGATATGTTTATAATGCGGGTGGCATTCTCTTTCTTGCAACAGTGTTAATGATACTTTTTCGCCAAAAATATCCTAAATGGTGGTATGATTGGAATATAGCATTAACAAAATTTTCTGTAAGAGTTTTTGCGTACCTGCTTCTGCTCAGAAGCGAATACCCTCCAACAGATGAAGATCAGGCCGTTCATATTGAAATTCCTTATCCTGACGTTCAAAACGACCTGAACAGGTTTCTTCCTCTTGTAAAATGGTTTCTTGCCGTACCTCATTATATTGTGCTGGCATTTCTTTATGTCGGGGTGGTTTTTGCTGTAATTATTGCATGGTTCGTAATAATATTTACGGCGAAATATCCGGAAGGACTTTTTAATTATGTGGTCGGTGTAATAAGATGGTCGATAAGAGTGAGCGCTTATGCATTTCTGCTTACAACAGATAAATACCCGGTGTTTAGTTTGGGTTAAGCTGGTTGTGAAAATTCTAAACCCGCCTGAGTTGCAGGCAGGTTTTGTTAAAGTTTAACTGCTTTTCTAATGCCTTTCAATTATTCCGTTTTTATAAAGCTGGTGATTATCAACCCTTATCATTTGCTTGTCTTGTTAACTTTATAAACTGAAGCTCCATTCATCAAAATTTCATTATTATTTATCAAAATAATGTTGACAAGCTTTTACCTATTCTTTAACTTAAAAAAATTACCAGGGTCTTTATATCCTTTCCATAAAGGCAATGGGAAATCTTTTAATTCTAAAATTCTAAGAGGTGAATAAATGAAGCTTTTATTCATATTCATAATTTGCTGGATCTCGGTTGTCCCTGCTAAAATAACCGACAAAAATTCAGGGAATGATCAACTGCTCGAAAAGGCTAAGAACTCTCATTCAGATGCATTGATTGTTATGCAAAACGGGAAAGTTGTGTTTAAATACCTGCCCGGTTCACCGGATGAAAAAATAGAAACGATGTCAGTAACAAAGTCTATTGTAGCGCTGGCCGTGGCAAAGCTTTTATCCGACGGGAAAATTGATTCGCTTAATACGCCGGTTTATAAATTTTATCCTGAGTGGAAACAAGGGAAGAAACAATTAATTACTGTTCGGGAGCTAATGAATCATACTTCCGGATTACAGAATGTTCCGATAACAACTAAAGAAATTTATCCATCTAAGGATTTTATACAACTGGCTTTATGTGCAGGTTTATCAAATGACCCGGGGACACATTTTGCCTATAACAATAAAGCTGTTAACCTGCTTGCCGGAATAATAAATAAAGCTTCAGGCCAGCAAATGGATGTTTATCTCGAAAACAATCTTTTTAAGGATATGGGAATAACCGATATTACCTGGCAAAAAGATCCAGCGGGCAACCCTGAAGCAATGGCCGGTTTTGAAGTAAAGCCAATGGACTTATTAAAGCTGGGCGAATTAGTACTGAACCACGGACAATGGAAGGGGAAACAACTGATTTCAAAAAACTGGATAGATTCATTGACTGTGCAGAGCCAGCCCCTAACTAAAACCTGTGGCCTTCTTTGGTGGAGAATACCTGAGAGCGTAAAGTATATTATTGATAACGAACAGATAGAGAAAATTAAATCATTAAATCCTGATGAAGAATTACTTAATAAAGTTAATAAGCTTAAAGGTACATATAACAGTAAAGCAGACTATATTAAAGCAGTACTAAAAGTATTAGGACAGAATGCAGCTATGACCTTAAATAAAGTGCTTGGAAATTCTGATGTACAACTAGCCAGAACTGATTACGGTAAATTCATCGGCTATGAAGCTAATGGATATCTGGGACAGTACATAGTGGTAATTCCATCTGAAAAATTGGTGGCAGTAAGAATGATAAAATACTTTAAACAATACAATCCAAATCAAGATGGATTCGCTGACTTTCCGGAGTACATATATAATTTATATAAAAACTGAAAAATATAGGAAGGGCGTGTTTAATTTTGTAATCTAGTATAAATATAAGATGGTCGATAAGAATTGATACTTTTGCATTTCTGCTTACATTAGTTTGGGCTAAACTTTAAGGGAGGGTTCGAAACCCTCCCTTAAAAGGTAATTAATTATTTCAACTCTATTTTTTTATACTCGTTAAATATATTAAACCCTGCATCCTTAACAGCTTTTTCAAAATCTGCAACATCGGTTTGATAAAG
>CAZQQD010000174.1:0-3106 GCA_964595355.1 uncultured Ignavibacteriaceae bacterium
AATCTCTTTATCCCTCTCTAATCCCTGATGAAGATATTCAACGTCTGCTCTGGATACCTGGCATTGGTAAAATGAATGCCTTTACTATCTTGCTTGAAGTCGGTGATATTAACCGCTTTGTTACTGAGAAAAATTTCTTTTCTTATTGCCGTCTTGTACCTTCTGCCCGCAACTCAGCTGGTAAAACAAAACAACGCTCTTCCAAAGACGGCAACAGGTACCTGAAAATCGTTTTCTCTGATGCTGCCGTGCACGCTCTGCATTACTATCCGGTTATTAAGAAATACCACAGCTCAAAACTCAGAAAGAAGAACAAGCAGGTTGCCAAAGCAATCATTTCAAAAGAAATTGCCCGTTTTGTTTATCACGTCCTTAAAGACAAAACAAATTTTAATAACCAATTCAAGGGACAAGAATTACAACATAAAAAATATGTTCAATGGCCGCGCATTACAAGCCCCGACGTCTAACTAGTCGCTTCCAAGACTCTGCGTGCTGGAATGGGAAGTGATGCGCCAGCCTAAAATATATCTGGGATATCACAAGCCCCATAAGCGGTTTGGTTGCCATAACGGTAAACCTTAACGATATAGGAAAGGCTAACTGATTTTTAAATCAAAGAACTTGTTTGAGATTTTATCTTATTTAAATACCTACGCTCTATTGACTTTTTACTTTTTTAAGCGGTTAGGTGGGTTAATTGCTCATACGATATTTCCCTATTTCCCGCCACTGTTCAATTGCGTCTTTAGCTGATTTTGTAGCATCTTTTTTAGCCATACCAGATTTTCTAAAATTTTTGGCAATTGTCTCGTGAAACATTTTATCCCATTGGGCTCCAAATTCAGTATCAGGAATCTCGGCGTGAATAGAAGGATTATTAGAATTTACTACATACCTGTCACCTAGCTTACCCAATTCAAGAAACACGCTTTTGGCAGATAGTATTAAATCTACGAGAACACCTTCAGTTATAATATTAAATGTTATGTAAACAGTAAGTTCAGCAGGTCTGGTAAAGGAGAGAAACAATGATACACTATCAGTCTCCGATTTTTCTAAACGACCCCACCAAACTGTCACATCTCCAGGTGGCAAAAAATCGTGAGCTTTTACAAGTTCTATAAAGTCTGATCGTTTACTTGAGTCTAGAATTAAGACAGGCACTATTCGGCCATCTGCTAGTCCTTTTGAAACAATAGCTGCTGAACTTATAATTGGAAGAGCACCTGAATCATTGGGTAACTTTATACTTAATTTTTTTTTCTTATTGGACATCATTTTTCTCGACCAATTGAATAACTGTTGTACAATTAATAGTATTCACTTTACCATTAGCATCAGTAACTGCAATTTCATACCCGTCTATTTTCATTTGTTGAATCATTTTATATCTCACAATAAAATAGCACCATCCGGCAATAGTTTGATAAGCGTCTAGTTTATAAGGCACAACGATTGTATTAGAGTTTTGTTTGAAAAATCTACTGGCTTCTGAATCCACTGGTATTTTTATCTTAATTGGAATTTCTTCAGACGTTTTATATTGTATATTTAAGTCAAGATGTACTATTGAATTATCAGAACCAGAACTATTTGTAAAAGAAAGATTGAAAGCATATACACGATCGTTTTCTTTGGATATTAAATAATAGCCATTTGCAAGATATAGTGTCATAGAAGGTAATGATCGCTTTTCCTGATTTTGTGCGATTGTCAAGGCTCGTCTTGCAATTAGAGTACTCCAAACAGATATGATAATTGCTAGGAGAGCAGCAAAAGCAGTAATATAAATTGCCCATGTTTCCATATTAAAGGACCCTGGTTTAATAATTATTTTAAATATAAAGGAGCATTAACGGCCCACCTAACGGTGTTGCAAATAACCGGCGCCCCAGAACAACAATGCCGATTAGAAAGACAACGCCAATAATTTAGCAGACGGTGCGTAACTTTCATCGTACGCGCCGGCTGCAACAATTTAGTTTAGTACGTTACTGCCGAACAGCAACATTACATTTTTTCAATAGCTAATAATTATACAAATGCCGCCCAGAAAGTGGCGTCCGGTTGATTTGCTTGTTAGCTGTAAACTTTACCAAAAAATACCATCTCCGTTTTCTGATTCCGTAAATTTAATTCCAATACTTAAAGTAAAACTCTTCCATAATGAAAGTAAATCATCAAAAATATTATTAGCATTAATATTTGGATAGCCTAGCCAAAATTTATTAATAAGTATTTCAAATTTTCTAAGTATTTTATTTGATTTGTGATTATTAATTGAAGGAAACTCAATCTTTAAATTTTCTAATGATTCATTCCCAATTTTCCAACCTATTAATTTCCCACACTGAATAAAAATAAACCAAAATGTGCCAGCAATTTTAAACGCCATTTCATACAACTCATCAGGGTTTCCAGAATAATTTGTGCATAAGGTTGATTTTTCCTCAAGTAATTTTTTAAATGATTCATTGTTTGAGTCCATTTCATAATGGAAAACATCAGAGTCTATTTTAGAAGCGGATAAATAACAAGCCGCTATTTCATCAATTAAAATGCTGATATAATAATTTGCAACAGTTTTAATTTTAAATAGTCTATCATCATTACGAATATTGTAATTTTTCCCCATAGCTCGTAGTTTATTATCTAAACAATGAGCAAGTTCGTGAAAAACTAATGCATTGCTATGTTTTTGAAGTGTGTACATCGCTTTATCACTATTTGGGGGAATATCAACTAATGCTCCAGCAAAATTTAAACTATTAAACAATAAAGAAAATTTGTAACCATTATTAGAATCTATTAAGAACGACTTGCCTCCAATAATTAAATGTTCGTCATTTGTAAAACTACTATTTGGTTTAATTTCATTTACTGCTTTATATAAAAATTCATTATCAGCTATAATAATCTTTTCAAATTCAGAAATCTCTAGTTTCATCTCTATAATAGCATTATGAAAAAATATATTTGTAGCCCTTTTAATGTTTTCACTAAGAGCAATAAGATTAGTATAAAACTTAATTTCCATTGTATTTACAGCTAACTATTACTTATACTGCACACATAATTTTTAGAATTCACGTATATATGCAGA
>CAZQQD010000175.1:0-3057 GCA_964595355.1 uncultured Ignavibacteriaceae bacterium
GACCGATAAGGTGCCCTCGATACAATTCTGCCTTTGGCAGAATCACTCGGGCACCGTTATTTCTTTTGGTACTTTTCTGGAGTTTATCCCGATGTAAATCGGGACTAAGAAAAGTACAAAGAATAATTCTTTAAAGTACAATTTTTGCATTTGTCAAAAATGCAAAAGACAATCCTTCGGAAGAAATGACAGAACTTTTCAACCTTAATTGTTAACTAATCGTGTACGGTGGCTTCGATACCCCGCCTAACGGCGGGGCAGGCCACCCGCCTTCGGCGGGATCACTCAGCCACCATAAAACATTCCAGCTTATATGTTACTAAAAATATTAGCGCGCTGCGGTCATTGAGTGCCCCGACAAAGTCGGGGTGTATCGAAATGACCGATAAGGTGCCCTCGATACAATTCTGCCTTTGGCAGAATCACTCGGGCACCACAATGCGTTACAATTTTACAACATTATAAATTTATTCCTGTCACCACTGTTTATACAATATAAACTGAATCACTGAATAATGAGGTAATAAGGTCTGTCTATTATTGTTGCTTATATTGTTACTAAGGTTTTGTCCTAAAATAAGATCTCTTGACAATTACCTTATTTAATTTTTCAACCTTAGTAATTAAATAGTCCAAATAAACAAAATACCTTATTACCTTATTAAGGTACATGTGTGATACGCTTTTTAGTTTTCGCTGATCTTTCTTCTGCGATAATTTGCGCTATCTGCGTGAAACTACCTAAAATTAAAATACATCGAAACCAGCGCAAGGTCGAGGATCAGGAACGAAACGTGAAATACCGCCCTTTTATACTTCTCATTAAAGAGTATAAAAACCTTGTACCACATAAACATCACAAAACCGATCAGCAGGCTCGGATCCAGGAATTCAGACCTTGTATAACCTATAAAGCTCTTTGAAATGATAAACAACGTGATGGTAACAAATACAATCAGATCAATCCCGGAAATAAATGTGATCTTTTTACCAAAGAGATTATCCTTCAATAAAATAAAAAAGACAAAGGACAATGCAAGCGCATAGAAGAATATATTGGTAATATGCGCCACCATAGACTGATCAAAATTGAATTTGTAAATAAGCGGCGACGAATCTCCTATTATCGATGCAAGTATCAGCAGGTTGATTAATACAAACAGCTCCCCGTAGCTTCTGTCGTATATATTTTCAATCACCGAAATCACCTGTGATAAAATCACGATAAGCAAAAGCAGCAGAAGGTAGGAATGCGATATTTTATTCTCACCCGGGAATAAAAGGAAAAGAAGCCCCAGCAGCACAAGAAATGTTAAAGGCATTAAAATAAACCTGTAAAACGTAAGAAACTTCCCTCGTAAGTATCCGAAATCGGGAAGGTGTGCTTTTATTTTTCTCAAAGGAGTTGCCAGCTTCAATACAGGATTAATAAAAATTAAAACCACCGACAAAGCTGCAAAAAGAATGATAGCAGCAAAGTGAGAATAATAGAGATAATAAATTGCAAGAAAAGCATAGAGCGCGGAAAATCCCATCAGTATGAATACTACTACCTTATGACGGATATTATTATAGTAAATTTTATGATGTATATGATTGCTGTCGGCAACGAACGGGTTCTTTCTTCTGTATATCCTTAATATCATTACCCTCAATGTATCTACAATCGGAACGCCTAAAATTATTACCGGGAATGTAAGGTCCATTGTATTGCCGGTATTTAAATAGCCCGTGAATACAGTCAGAACCACGACGAACAAACCGAGAGTAAGTGCGCCGGTATCTCCCAGGAATATTCTTGCAGGGAAAGCATTGAATTTTAAAAATCCCAGCAGCGAACCAATGAGTGCGGATGAAATAATGAGCAGCAGTTTGTTATTGGCATCGAGCCCGATAAGAAAAATTACCGTAACTACAAGTAATGAGAGTCCGCTGGCCAGTCCGTCCAGCCCGTCCATTAAATTGAATGCATTAATAACTCCGATAACAAAAGCTAAAACTATTAACGAGCCGATAACGGGAGGGAAGGTAATTCCAAAAAGTGTTACATAATCAAAATGCCTGAAGATAAAGAACAAAAGAATAAACGCAACCAAAAGCTGTGTAAAAAACTTTGTGTACCATTTTACTTTAATAATATCGTCTGCAAGCCCTATAGCTGCAATAACTAAAGCGGAAGGGATAAAGAATCTTATGAAGTCTATATCGTTGTAAAATTCCATTATTGCAATTATGGTAACGAGGAAGATAATTATTCCCCCGCCCCTTGGAACCGATACGGTATTGATCCTTCTTGTTTCTCCCGGCCTGTCAATAATATTACTTTTCACAAGGTAATTGATCAGGTATGGCGTAACAGCTATTGTGATCAGCAGGCTGGAAAAGAATATTACGAAATAATTTATCATATAAAAATAATTTTAATCGATAACTGTTAGATCCCCGTATATTTTTTCTCGCAGATTTTTGATGACGTCCTTTTTGTCATTTCGGATTCCGACCCAGTCGGGATGAGAAATCTTATTCCTTTTATCCCTGTTAATCTGCGATACCTGCCTGCCTACAAGCAGGTCTGACAACACATTCTGTCATATCGAAGGAATCCCGACTTATCGGGATGACTGAGATATCTTTTGGGAAAAATCTTACCTATTAGATTTCTCCTCTCCCGCTAAAGCGGGATCGTCGAAATGACAGTGTGATCCTTCATTTCTTCCAATGGAATCACTTTGGGAGAATGAGCAAAACGACTGGTTGCCCCAGCCGAAGTTCCAAAGGAACGAAAGCGGGGAGATATCTTTTCCTCTCATATTAGCGTGAAATAACTTTTGCATCATACCAGTCTAATTTTTATACCAAATATAACAACTCTCAATATAAAAGCCCTCCCCTTCTTCAGATAGGGGTCTAAAAAATGAACTGTTGCAATTTACAAATATTTTTAGGAAAAACAGCAATCAAAATAATATTGCTAATATTTGCTTAAAATTTAGCTTTTGGAAAATCTGCTCATAATTGACTCAACGAGCCGTTTCATCAAAGCATCAGGAGAAAAAT
>CAZQQD010000176.1:0-2977 GCA_964595355.1 uncultured Ignavibacteriaceae bacterium
CAGAATAAACTTTTTTAATCATATCTATATTTGCTGCCATATCTTTACCTGTTTTATATTTTACACTTAATTATGTATTATCCCACAAAGATACAAAAAATTGAAATGATTTTGTTTAAATTTTAACGTTAGTATATTCAGAATGACTTTAAAGTAAAATGCAAAAACGGAGATATTTAGATAAAGGTTTAGTAATTTTGCGATTATTGGAAAATTAGTATGCACACAAATTCAATATTAATTGTAGATGACGAGAAAAGCTACCTGGATCTGCTCAAGGGTTTATTGCTTGATGAAGGTTTTACTGACGTAATCGCTGAAACAGATCCACTTAACGCTATTGACATTCTGGATTCCAGAAACATCGACCTTGTACTTTGTGATGTCTATATGCCTCAAATGAACGGGCTTGAATTACTTGAGAGAATAACTTACGAACATCCCCACATCCCTGTGATAATGGTTACTGCAATTAATGATGTTAAGACTGCATTGAAGGCGATTGAACGTGGCGCTTATGAATTCATTACAAAGCCACCGGATATTGACCGGCTTTTTCTGACAATTAATCGTGCACTTGAAAAAAGATTATTATCGCTCGAACGGGATACACTGAGAGATATCAGAGAATCTCACAGGATGAAATGGAAAAAAGACTTTGCTAATATTGTAACCGAATCAAGCTTAATGCATAAAGTTTTTGAACTTGTGGAAATTTTTGCTCCTACAAATGAAACAATTTTAATTACAGGAGAAACGGGAACGGGTAAAGATCTGGTAGCAAAAAAGATACACAGTCTTTCGCCACGAAAGTCCAAACCGTTTCTTGTAGTTAATCTTGCATCAATTTCGCCGACACTTTTCGAAAGCGAATTATTTGGTCACGAGAAAGGATCTTTTACAGGAGCCGCAAATGAAAAGATAGGCTATTTTGAATCGGCAAATGGCGGAACAATTTTTCTGGATGAAATCGGAGAATTGCCTAAAGAACTTCAGGGAAAACTACTTCGTACAATTCAATACAACGAAATATTTAGAATCGGAAGCTCAAGGTCGATAAAACTTGATACAAGAATTATTGCAGCAACAAATAAAGATCTGACCGAAGCAATATCGAAAAATGAATTCCGTGCTGATCTTTATTACAGGCTAACACGTGGTTTTATCTGCCTTCCTCCTTTAAGAGAAAGACAAGGTGATATAAGACTTCTTACAAATTATTTTCTAACTGCCGGAAACCTGATTTATAACAAAAACATTATGGGAATATCAGAAGAAGCAATTGATGAATTAAAGAGGTATTCATTCCCCGGCAATGTCAGGGAATTAGAAAATATTGTCTTAAATACCGTTGCTCAAACAAAAGATAAAGCCTTTATAGAGCATGTTGAACTACCAACCTCAGCAGGTGATAGAACACCTATTCGTCAAAGCGTTGATGATAGTCTGATGACAATAGACGAAGCTGTAAAATTGCATATAAAAAAGATTATGAAACACACCAACCAGGATGTTCAAAAAGCTGCTGCAATTCTTGGAGTAAGTGAAAGAACTTTGCAGAGAAGACTTCAGGAAATTAGAAAGAATAAATGACTATACGACAATTTTGACGTCAAAATTGTCGCCCTGCCACAAAATATGCTACAAAAATGAAATATTTATTTCGTTTATGAACTAAAAACCAACATTTCTAAGTAAATCAAGTCGGGCATAGTTATTGTCTTATTATAAAGCACTACAAATTAATTTGTTCTAAACATAATTTTTAAAGGGTGAACTTATGCAAAATATTCAATCTTATTTGACAATCGGTGGATTATTATTATTCTCTCTTACCTCATTAAGATTTAATAACGCAATTCTTGATACTTCGACAGCAGACCTGCATAACAAAGTTTACCTTACTGCTTTTTCACTAGCCGATGACCTTATCGAAGAAATGAAAGTAAAAAGTTTCGACCAGAACACAATTGATTTTCCTACAAATGATCCGTCAACACTGACACAATATCTGGGACATGGAGGTGGTGAAGTTTATCCAAACTTTAATGATGTTGACGATTTTAATGGATATACCAGAAACGTTGATGAACCCCACGCGGAAGGTTATGTCGTAAGCTGTGTTGTTCAATATGTAAAAGGAAGTAACCCGGATGTTGTTAGTTCAACTCAAACATTTTTCAAAAAAGCGACAGTTACAGTTACAAGTCCTTATATGGATCATGCAGTTGCTTTATCATACATCTTTACTCTTAAATAATGGATACAATTATAGACTTAATCGGGGCTGCAGTTATTGCGGGTATTGTAATGATCGGTATTGCTAACCTGAACATTTATTCATCACAGATCAGGTTCAAATCAAACTCTGACTTACAACTTCAGCAAGATGCTAAAACAATTGCTGATATACTTGATCACGATTTACGCAAAATAGGATATGGATATAGCGGTACCTCTATTATAACAGCCGATTCTCAAAAAATAAAATTTTATGCAGACATTGATTCAAACGGTGTTGTAGACCAAGTAACTTATTTATTAAGTGATTCTTCTGATGTATCATACACAGAAAATCCAAGCGACAGAATTTTGTATAGAGTAGTCAATAGTGATACTTCAAAGGGACCTTCGCTTGGAATTACTAATCTAAAATTTACATATAGAGATTTATCCGGAAATATAACTACTGCTCTTGATAGCATAAAATATATCAAGACAGAGATATGGGTACAATCTCCTACTAAAGTATACGAAAGTGGCGAAGAAAAATATCTCTTTACGTATTGGGAACTCACAATTAATCCGAGGAACATTTAGGAATGGGAAAAGCGGTTATAATTCTAGCTGTAGGAATGTCAGTTATTGTATCTATGCTGATATTTAGTCTCAACAAGAACTCGGACACAGGATTACAAACAGCAGTGGATTCATATTCAAATACTAAAGCACGACTGATAGCTAATTCAGGAATCGA
>CAZQQD010000177.1:0-2952 GCA_964595355.1 uncultured Ignavibacteriaceae bacterium
TTTTCATTAAAATTGCTTTACCGCCTATCGAAATATCTTCTCCTCTCGCTTTAGCTGATTCTTCCGATGTGTGAGTTTCAATGTGATGAACTGACTTAAAACTGATCCCGTTCGATTCTAAATAGCTTACTATCTTTTCGTAAGTATTCATTTTATGGCTTTTAATATTGCTATTCGTATCGTAAAGTTTCCACAGGATTGGATTTAGCTGCCCTTATAGCCTGCGAGCTTACAGTTAGAAGCGCTATAAATATAGCTAACAATGCCGATGCAAACAAAATCCAGTACGGGAATGTTATCCTGTATGCAAAACCTTCAAGCCAGCTGTTCATAAAATAATATGCTGCAGGAAAAGCAATCAGAGCAGATATTACAAGTAACATTAGCTGTTCTAAATTAAATTTAATAACAATGCCTGTAATTGATGCACCCAATACTTTTCTTATGCCTATTTCCTTCCTTCTTTGTTCTACAGAATATGACGACAAGCCGGCAAGACCCAGACAGGCAATTAGTATTGATAATAAGGAAAAATAATTAACAATTTTCTCGAATCTGAAATCTGACGTGTACAATTTCTGATAACTTTCGTCCAGAAATTTGTATTCAGGCGGAAAAGCGGGAAGAACACTTTTCCACTTTGTTTGAACTGAGGAGATAACATTCTGCGGGTTAAGAGAACTTATTTTAATTATAACGAATCTATATCTGGGTTTATAGATTTGTATTACAACCGGTCCAACTTCATCATGCAATGACATATAATTAAAATCTTTCACCACACCGATAACCTTACCATTTTTCGGGGGATCAATAGAAGTCCAGTCTATTTTTTTCCCTACTCCACTTTTCCATCCGAATTTTTTCTCCGCACTCTCGTTAATAATAAAAGCATCTTCTTCATCTGATGGGAATTCTTTGGAAAAATTACGTCCTTCCTTGAACTTTAATCCCAAAGCATTTGCAAAACCTTCATCCACAAAATAAGTGGGTATTGAGATCACTGATTTTATATCCGACCCCTCAAAACGATAAGCGTTTTGTGCAAGAGCCTCTCCGGGAATACTGGAAGTAAAAGAAACAGCTTTAACTTGTGAGTCTTGTATCAATGAATTTCTCAATACTTCATATTTTTTCTCGAATTCCCTGCTTACGGGTATCACCATCACAAATTTTTTATTAAAACCCAAATCCCTGCTTCTGATAAAAGACAACTGGCTGCTAATCGTAAGAGTACCTATAATTAATGCTATAGATACTGCAAACTGAATTATTACCAATACTTTTCTAAAAAATATTCCTTTTGCCCTCCCGTCTCTTTTACCTTGAATTATTTCCGTAGGATTAAACTTAGAAAGATAAAATGCAGGATAACTACCAGCCACAAATCCTACAAGTAAAATGATAATGGCCAATCCTAATAGTATTTCAGAAATACTAAACTCACTTACTGAAAATGATTTATTTGGGAACAATGAATCCGCAACCGGTAAAAATATTATTACCAATCCAATAGCAACAACCACTGAGGCTATTGTAATAATTATTGATTCTCCAAGAAACTGCTTTATCAATTTGCTTCTTCCGGCGCCCATAACTTTCCTCAAGCCGACTTCTTTCGAACGTTTCAGTGATCTCGCGGTAGATAAATTCATAAAATTGATACATGCAATCAGCAAAATGAGTAACCCTATTACAGCAAAACCATATGTTTCAGCCTTATCGCCTCCTGGTTCGAATTCATATAATAAGTTTGAATTTAAATGTATATCTGTTAATGGTTGTATCTTTACATAATAAGTTTCTCCCGAAGTCGCTTCATCTTCACTAAAATGTTCTTTAACAAAACCAGGAAGCTTTGTTGACAGTGTTTCTGCAAGATTTTTATCTTTTAACAGGATATATAACCGGGTTGTAAAAAAAAGCCAGTTATCAAGTTGTTTACCGGGCATATTCTTGAGCGAGCCAAATGAGACAATACTGTTAAATTTAAAATGAGTGTTATCCGGTATATTTTGAATTACTCCTGTAACTTTAAAATTGTATTGGTCGTTTGCTCTGATTGTTTTACCAAGAGCACTTTCATTTCCGAAATACTTTTTTGCATCATCCTTTGTCAATACAATGGAGAATGGGGCCTTAAGAGCTGTAACCGGATCACCTTCAATAAATTTATATTGGAAAATATTAAAGAAGTCCGAATCTGCCGCAAATAACCCCTCTTCATAAAATTTATTTTCACCGAAAGAAAAAACGGGCGTACTCCTGAAAACTTTTCTTACCCTCGTTATCGTTTCAATTTCAGGATACTCATTTAAAAGTGCGGGTCCCATAGGTACAGAAGTTAGATTAAAGCTGGCTTTCGATTTTGCATCAGCCAGTTCCATATAAACCCTGTATGTACGCACACTTTTTTCGGTAAACCTGTCATAACTGAACTCATATTTAACATATAACATTATAAGAATGCAACAGGCAATGCCTATACTTAAGCCGCTTATGTTGATGAAGGTAAATCCTTTATATTTCAAAAGATTCCTTAAAGCAATTCTTAAATAATTTTTTAACATACAAATCTATTTAGGTTAGAAGGAAGTTTTTTTATTTCGGATTTACTACATAAATAATGTGGCAAGTTAATTGCAAATATTCAACAGATTAATGAAAATGCAATATTTTTTTTACGTGGCTTTAGTCGCTTTCGGCTTAACAAGATGACAAGCAAGAGAAAATGAATTTGCCTGTCTTTGACTTCAAGTTCCCATTTCATTCCAGATTATGTTGCAATCTGATATTGTTATTCGTACCGCAAAGATTTTACTGGGTTTGAATTCGCAGTTTTTAGTGTCTGCGAAATAACAGTAAATACAGCTATCACCAATGAAATTAATGCCGATGCAAATAATATCCAGTACGGGAATGAAATTCTATAGGCAAAATCCTTGAGCCAGT
>CAZQQD010000178.1:0-2894 GCA_964595355.1 uncultured Ignavibacteriaceae bacterium
GAATGGTCATTCTTCCCTGCGGATCGAAATACGCCATCCTGAAAATTCTGTCACCAACAGGCACGCCGTCCCTCTGTACACCTGTAAAATTCGGATCGTCCAAAGCTATACCCATATCCTGGTAAGCAAGCACATCCGCACCGATTGTATATTCTTCACCTTCAAATCCTTTTTTATCAACCGGCAGATGATAAACATTCCCTTCTGCATCCACAGCTTCAACGTGCATCCAGACAATCCTGTCCTCAACAGATCCTGTTGGAAATTTGTGTCCCGTCTTCTGATTGAACAATGCAATTGTAAACTTCACAGCTTCAGTCGGTTCGGCTTCCCTTATGTCAGGATGAATTCTTAATTCAATTGTTCCTCTTACTTTTCCCGGATCGTGAGCGCCGTGGAAGAGGTGCTGCCAGACATCTGGATATTTTTTACCAAGCTCGGCTGAGTAACCCTCTGCTTTTGTCATATGGCAATCCTGGCACTGAACGCCCTGTTTTGAATATGGTCCCTCTTTCCATTCAAGGTGAGTTGATTTTACCCAAACGCCGTAAGGACTCATTTCGTTGTGACAGGTTCCACAGAATTCTGCTGTCTGAATGAAATCAGATTTTTTAATTTCGTGTTCCGGCGAATTGCCGGTTCCTCTCGGTCCGTATTTTACATTACCGGGCTCGGAAATAAAATTAAAGTTATGAGGCACCTCCCCGGCAAATCCTGTTATCGTGTGACAAACATCGCAGGAGACTGATTCATTGGCGCGTGAATTCATTTCAGGTTTCGGTGGAGGAACGTCCCCGGCTAAAAATGAAACCGGTGCGTGACAGCCGTTACATCCGGCTTTTACCTCCGCAACTTTTGCATCTTTTTCCGCGTGCGGTACAGCGAGTTTAAAATATTCAACTTCATCCCAGTGATGCGTGTATGCCTGGGACATCATTGCCTGCTGCCATTGCTGGTAAAAATCAACGTGGCAGGAAATGCCGCAGAACGCAGGCTTGCTGTAATCGTCATACGATTTTGTACCCAGAGCCTCTCCCCCTGCTTTTATCCCCTGTGCTTGTATCAAACAGGGAAACAAAAATAAAGCGGTTAAAAATAAGAAAGGTTTTCGTTTAGACATGTCACTCCTCCTTCGTTGTTATCGTATCATTTCAAATAAAATAAACACGTAACACAAACGATAAGAATTTTCATTCCTGAATTTCAAACCGTTTTTAACCAAGGCGAATGTGAGACCCCCAAAAGTCCTCAGCAGGATTTAAAATCCTGCGATAAATATAAATATAAAAATTAACAGATAGTTAATAATTGAGAATTGACTTTTAAGTAATATCTGCTAAATTTTATTGATCTTCTTTTGAATAACTTCCTTTTCGGTTTCCGTTTTAGCAAGAAACAAAGCTTTCTGCAAGTTTTCTTTAGCTTTCACTTTGTCAATCTTTTTGTAAAGCTCACCTAAAAGCAGAAAATAAAAATGGTTGTTTTCAAATTTTAGTTCTTCGGCTTCTGCAATTGCAGCTTTTGCTCCTTTTACTTTGTACAGTGCAAATATCCTGTTAAGCATAACACCGGGTGAATAATTTATCAGCATAAGTCTATCATATAGTTTTAAAATATCTTCCCATTTTTCTTTTGTATCTTCTTTTATGCAATGCCAGTAAGCAATTTTTGCTTCAAGGTGATAAGAAGAAATTTCATTTCCCTGCATCGAAAGATTTAGAAATTGTATTCCCTTTTCTATTAATTTCCTATCCCACAATTCTTCATTCTGTTCTTCGTAAAGAATGAAAGAGTCATCATCTGTCTGTCTTGCATCAAAACGCGAAGCGTGAAAACACATTAAAGCAATCAATGCATTTGTTTCCGGCAAATTTGTTTTTTCATATTCTGTGAGAAGCAGACAGAGACGCATTGCTTCGAGACACAAATCTTTTTGTAATATTTTATTCTGAGTACGTGAATAATAACCTTCATTAAAAAGGAGGTAAACCACTCGCAACACATTGTTGAGCCTCCCTTCAATTTCATTTTCAGGTGGAAGTTCCATTTTTATTTTTTCAGTCCGCAGTTTTTCTTTTGCCCTGTACAATCTCTTGTTAATCGTTTCCTTGTTCGAAAGGAAAGCTTCAGCAATTTCATCAATACCAAATCCGCAGAGAATACGAAGCGCCAGTCCTATTTGTGCTTCGCTTGCAATTGCAGGATTACAAACAGCAAATATCATCTGCAACTGGCTGTCTTTTATATTTTCCAATGAAAAATCCAATTCTTCACTTCCCCGCTCTTCTTCTTTTGTTTTTAATTCGGGGATTATTTTCTTTTCGAAAATTTTATTTCTTCTGAAATGATAAAGCGTTTTTTGTTTTGCAACGGTATAAAGCCATGCGGCAGGATTCGGAGGCATTCCTTTAATTCCCCACGATTCCGCTGCCTGCAAAAAAGTTTCGCTTACAATATCTTCGGCAATTTCAATATGCTCCAGCCCGTAAAGTCTGCTTATGACAGCAACCATCTTCGAAAATTCCTGCTGGAATAAATTCTTTAAGGTTTCATTTTCCATTTAACATTAATAAGAAAAACCCGCCCCAAAAAGAAGCGGGTTTTCTGAATTTATCTACTAACTATAAAACGGCCTTATTTCAACGCTGCCATCGGCATCAAGAGTCGGACAGCCATGTGCAAGTGTTACTGCATCATCTATGTTTTCAGCTTTAACAACAATGTAACCGCCCAGCCTTTCCTTTATTTCCACAAATGGTCCATCTGTAACTACTCCTCCCGGCTTTAGTACCTTACCTTCTGTTGATAGTCTTGAACCCTGCACTGACAATTTACCCTGTGAAGCTATTCCTTCAACCCATTCTTTCCATTTATTGGAAATAGCCTGCATCTCA
>CAZQQD010000179.1:0-2864 GCA_964595355.1 uncultured Ignavibacteriaceae bacterium
TATATACACGCCACTCATATATAAGATAACGCTATTTTCTTAAATAAAATTTTATTAAATGAATTGAAAAGCCTTAATGCTTCACCAACTATTTTTTTAGTATTTAAAAGATGTGCTTCTCCTTGGGTAAACAAATTGTTCTGTAACGACACACCATCCCGCCAAAGGCAGATGCGTGTCTCTACAAAATTTTGAGCAAACTATACAAATTAAAGATTAAACCGAAATCCACTAAATTGCTTATGAGGGCTATCCATAATAAAAACAAAATCAGTTAAAGGAGTTATATGAAAACTTCACTAAGATCACTGACCATTTTATCTATTTGCATATTTGGCTTTTCTGTAATGTTTACATCCTGTTCAAATCCAGACAAAGAGAAAGCTGAACACGTTCAAGCAAACATAAAAAAATACACAAATGTGTGGGATGAAATTATTAATCATGGTAAGCTTGAAAAGTTTAACGAAAGCAACTTTACCAAGAATCTTGTAATGCATGCAAATCCGGATGTTGTAGGAATTGACGATGCCAGAGCAATGTATGCCAACTATATAAATGGTTTTTCAAACATTAAGTTCACCATTGTAGATGTATTCGGACAGGGTGACAAACTCGTAAAACACTGGAATTTTAAAGGTAAACATACCCGTACATTCTTCGGCATTCCTGCAACAGGAAAAGACGTGGAGTTAGAAGGCGTTACCCTGGTGCGTATGCAGGAGGGAAAAATTGCTGAAGAGCAGGACTTTTTTGATAATCTAAGTTTTATGCAACAACTTGGGCTAATACCGAAAACAGATTAATAAATCGTTCACTCAAATTCATAACAAATTAATTTTTTCTATGATTGCAAATTCAATTAATAAACTATGGTAAGATTTTTTAATAACATCAGGCAAAAACTTGCAGCCGAAAATAAAGTGATGGCCTATTTGCGATACGCCGTAGGGGAAATTTTATTAGTGGTTATTGGGATTTTGATTGCACTTCAAATTAATAACTGGAATGAGCAACGAATATTAAAACAAGAATTGAAGCAGTTAAAGGTTTCCCTTATTTCAGATTTAGCAAAAGACACAGTTTCAATCTCTTTTGAGCTAAAACGTTTAATTACCGATAACACTAAAATTAGCAAGTATTATAAAAGAATGGGCAGCCCGGTTGTATCCATAGATACACTCATTCAAATTTATCATGAGTTCAATCCAATTATTTATGGCGATATTTCTTTCAATAACAATACCCTGAACAGTTTAAGATCAACCGGGCATTTTTCAAGTCTGGAAAACTGGCTCCAAAAAGACTTAATAGAAATCAGTGAACTTAAAGAAAATTACGAACCTGTTAGAAGCGACATTGCAAACTATGTAGATTTATTGACTCTAGATGCTCATCACTATCCCAGAAAAACATCGCTTAATCCAAATACAAAATTAATTAAAGAAATATGGAAGTATGCAAAATTTGTGGAATTAGGTACCTATATGAATACTCTTTTTGAAGTTAAGAAGGTAGTTCAACAAGAAGCCATTGATCAATTGCAGGAAGTTCAAAAACACATCGTAGACACGTTACAAAAACTTAATTCAAAGGCTTAAGAATGACTAAAATTTTCCACAAAGAACGCAAAAAGCTCGCAGCAGAAAACCTGCCTGACCGGCAGGCAGGCAAACTGATGGCTTATTTACGTTATGCCGTTGGTGAAATATTATTGGTAGTTATAGGTATTCTAATTGCACTTCAAGTTAATAATTGGAATGAACAAAGAAAAAGCAATGAGAAATTTAATGCTGTATTGGAACAGATTTATACAATTGTTGACCAAGATGCACAAATATTATCAACTTACGAAAGCTCATTTACTCAAGAATCTAATATTATTGATAGTTTAATATATTATCCGGAAAAAATAGATCCGGCTATATTACCTTCACTACTTTTTTATGCTGATATGACCCCCAATGATTTTACTTCCGAAGCCGCACATCAAATAGATTTATTGGAATTTAATCCCAAGAACTTATCTCAAAGTCGTCTCTATAAAAGTATTGCTTCATATGCTTTTGCTGGAACTGGACTAAGCAGTTTAAAATCAAAATATATTTTGCCGTTATTCAAAAAATATAATTTACCCGAGCCTGCTTTCATTTTTAGTTATACACCTCTATACGATTTTGCTAATATTGATCGTAATTTTTTTACAAAAGAACAGCAACAAAAAGTAATGGAAATAGTCCAACAAGTTCCTTTTAAGATTGCTTTACAATCTGCAAAAAGCAAAATCCAATTAGCAATTGTGTTGGTACAAAATAAAAAGAATGCTGCTTTTTCAATTTTACATTTAATTAAACAATATTATCCCAGAGCCAGATTATTGTATCAAAATATTGGAATTGTTGGAAATGCAACTCCTAACAAAAATTGGGCTGAAAACGTTCCTATGACTTTGATAGATGATCAAAAATCTGTTTGGGAAATTAAAATTGAACTTAATGATGGAGCAATTAAATTCAGAGATGGAAATAGCTGGTTAACAAATTGGGGCGGAGAATCATTCCCATCGGGAAACACAAAATGGTTTGGCTCAAACATACCTGTTAAAAAAGGCTACTATAAAGTAACTCTAAACCTCACGGACAAAACATATGAATTTAAATTAATTAAAGAATAAGAAATGCTAAATATTTTTAGAAATATACGTAAACAGCTTGCCTCCGAAAATAAAGTTGCAGCATACTTACGCTATGCTGTTGGTGAAATACTGCTGGTGGTAATTGGGATTTTAATTGCGCTGCAGGTTAACAATTGGAATGAGAACAGAAAAGACACAAAGTTTGAACACGAGATTCTTGCTCTTATCG
>CAZQQD010000180.1:0-2813 GCA_964595355.1 uncultured Ignavibacteriaceae bacterium
TCACTAAAAATGATCTTGAGAATCTAAAGTATTCAATTAGTATTGCGAATAAAGCTATACACGGAATAGACATAACCGAAAAAGAAGCTGAAGAAGCTATATTTACTGCTGGAATAGTTTTAGCTGAATTACAAAAAATTATTAACGAATAGCCATCGCTTTAATCCGGTGTATAAAAAACCAAGCAAACACAGTTTGCTAAACTATTATTACCGTATATCTAATTTGCATTGATGTTTTGAGAGTCAGATTAGTTGTGATCCCTTAAGGCAATAAAAAAAGAGTAGAAATTATGCTAAATAAATTCAAGGAAGATTTGAATAAGCTAATTGCACTAGGAGCTGATATGCTCACAGATATTCAAATACCTTGGGATAGTACTAAAAAAGAAATTGACGAAGTTGCTAAAAGAATAGGTATAGATAAAAATGAATCAGCTTTAGTCTTTGAAAGAATTAAAGGATCATTCGTGAAAAATTATCATAAATGGTTTAGTGAAGCTCATGCTTTAATTAAGATTGTTTTACCTGATCGCCTAGAAGAATTTGATTCATTATATAGACAGAATCCTAAGCGTAAATCAATTGATTCAATAACCTATTCCATTCAAGATTGGATGCTTGGAATTCGTGCTGGTTTCAATGATTTTACTGGAGAGAAAAGATTTGATGATCACGGTTCTACAGTGATGAAATTTCAAAGTCAATATCAAATCGTTGAAGCAGCTTATTCGCGTTTCGATAGTTCTCTTTTTGATATACGGCAAATAACACAAGCCGACTTATTTGATAGTGAGATACATTCAGCAGAAGCACTTTTAAGAAATGGTTTTTTGCGAGCGGCAGGCGTAATTGCTGGTGTTATCCTAGAAAAACACTTAAGTAATGTTTGTCATAATCATGAAGTGCAAGTGAAGAAAAAAAATCCAACAATTTCTGATTTCAACGATTTACTAAAAAATGTTGATGTTATTGATACTCCGTTGTGGAGACAGATTCAAAGATTATGTGATCTCCGTAATTTAGCTTCCCATAGTAAAGGACGTGAACCTAACAAAGATGAAATTGATGAACTAATTAATGGAACTGACAAAATAATGAAAACATTATTCTAATCTGCCAGTTCTACAACCTAATTTGACCAAACCAAATTCGCCCAAATCAGATCACTTTTTTACTATATAAACACAGCCTAAACTTATCTGTATATAATTTTTTAAAACTAAACTGCTACACAAATGTTATTGTTTAGTTACTAAACTTTGTAAAAAATTATAAATTAGTAGGTACAAAAAATTTGCTGTTTATTATGGTTAAGTAAAAAATGTAACTAATAATTATTGGGGGATTTTATGGAAAAGAGATTCATAGTACCGGGGTCGACATTTCTTGGGGGAATAGCTGTCTGGTTAGTTTTATTCTTCCTTTTTAAATCAGAAACATTAGACCTGTGGCAGGAATTGATTTTCGGGGTTATTACCGGAGGACTCATTGTATTCTCTGCTTTTAGATGCAAACTTGCAGGCGGTCCTAAAACGGGCAACTTATTTCGCGCCGGTTTTCTTCTGGTTATGGGAATATTCACATACTTTTACATCGGAATTATTTCCACATTAATAATCCTGGCTTCGATGATTGCAGCATTATTAGTAGCATTAAATACCAGGGAGCCGGAACCAAAGAAGAATAATATTACTGCATAGTAAAGCAGGATCAAAACCCGGAATATATTTGATATTTAAAAATCCTTCGGCTAATTAACCGGAGGATTTAATACTTTTTTTAATAAATAATATTTTTGCTATGTACAACTTACCTTATCATAAAGAAAAAGATCCAAAAGTAGTTAGGGAATTTATTGACCAGCATCCGTTTGCTTTTTTAACCGGATGTAATTCTGAGAACAAACCTGTTGTCACTCAGGTCCCGGTTTTTATTGAGGAACATAATGGCAGGGAAATATTGAGAGGACATATAATGAAGAACACGGATCATCATAAGGCCTTTTTGCAGAATAATAATGTTCTTGTTGTATTCACGGGCCATCACACTTATGTAAGCGGCACCTGGTATAGTAATCCATATATCGCATCTACCTGGAACTATATGAGTGTACATGTTAAAGGTATTCTTCGTTTCCTGGATAATGCCGGGTTAGAAAATGTACTCCGAAAGACAACACTACATTTTGAAAACTATAATCAACAATCCACAACAATTTTTGATAACCTCCCCTCTGAGTTTAAGCAAAAAGTAATGAGTGCAATAGTAGCGTTTGAAATTGAAATAACTGAAATGGATAACGTGTTCAAATTAAGCCAGGACAGGGACGCCGAAAGTTATCGCAATATTATAGAGAAACTAAAACAGCAGGATTCAGAAGGACAGGTGATCGCCGCTGAAATGGAAAAAAGGGCCAAAGAATTATTCCCCGATGAAAAGAAAGATGTTGATTAACAATTTTTATTAAAAGTTCAGGGAACTTAAATTTCTAGTTTTTGGCTATTTTATTTATAGCCATAAATTCCGTTGCCTAATCTTTTTTAATTGCGTAAGTTGTAATTACACCCCCGGTAGCCGGAGTCAGAAATGTTCAATCCAACAATACGCTTTTGGAGGATTTTATGAAATCTAAAATCGTTTCTCTATCAATAATTCTTTTTATTCTCACCTGCGGTTACGGGCGCTGCCAGGCACAAAATAATAGTATTACTATAGGCAAAATTGACACCGTTCACTCATCGATATTAAATGAAGACAGAGCAATCTGGGTACACGTACCGGGCTCAGCCCAAAATAATATTTATAGCCCGA
>CAZQQD010000181.1:0-2804 GCA_964595355.1 uncultured Ignavibacteriaceae bacterium
GCATTATTAAAATCCGTTTCAATTGCTCCGGGCGCAACAACATTTGCTCTTATACCACGACTGCCGAATTCTTTAGCGACATATTTTGTCAATACTTCAATAGCTCCTTTAAGGGAAGCATAAACGGCATAGCCCGGTACATTATATCTCGCCGAGCCGGAAGAGATAAAAATTACTTCTCCGTTATCGTTCATTGAAGGAAGCAGTTTCTGCGTCAGGAAAAAGACACTTTTGAAATGAATAGTTACAAAATTGTCGAAGAATTCCTCTGTTACCTGCGGAATAAATACAGTCGCACCTATTCCCGCATTGTTAACGAGGAAATCAAATTTGTCTGTGTCCCAGTTTTCTTTAAGCGATGAAATAAATCTTTCAATAAAACCATCTATCGATTTGAAATCCGAAATATCAAAATGAAGTACAGCAGATTTTCTTCCCATTTTCTTTATTTCATTAGCAACATCTTCAGCTTTCTCTTTATTTGTGTTATAGGTTAGAACAACATCAATTCCTTTTTTAGCCAACGATAAAGCCATATCTTTTCCCAGTCCGCGGCTTCCGCCGGTAACGAGTGCAATTTTTGTAGCCATAGTTATTCCTTTTTATTTAACTCTGTCTATAATAAATCCGTTCTCTACTTTTTTCAATCCAATCTTCGGGTAATATTCCATTGCAGCAGGAACTGATAACAGTAGAAGCATTGTTTGTTCACCTATTCTATCTTTTGCAAGTTCCACCAACTTCTTACCGATACCCTTTCCTTTATATTCGTGTCTAACCGAAAGGTCGGCAAGATAACAGCTCCAGCAAAAATCTGTTAGGCATCGTGAAACTCCTACAAGCAATTCTCCGTCCCAGGCAGTGATTACCAGATTTGAATTATCATACATCTTTTTTATCCTTTCTTTATCATCAACCGGTCTCGGCAATCCGGAACTTTTATAAAGATCAATTATTTCTTCAGCAGAAGGCTTCACATCGGATTTATAAGTTATATCCATTTTATTGTATTTTTAATTGAGATAAGATTATTACCAAATTTAGGCAAAATCGATTTCTTTACCCACCCCTTGCCCCTCCCAGGAGGGGACAGAACGCTTGATAAGAAAGCTTTAAATATAAATAAAGTTACTTGAAGGAATTTTTTCAAATCGATAGAATGCATAATGCAAAGTAAGAATGATAATAATAGTCCCCTCCTTGGAGGGGATTTAGGGGTGGGTTAACCCCCATTAAAAATATTCCTGCTTTGAACCCCTGAATTACTTATTCCGGTTACAAACCAAACGCGAGCTTAATTCCTTCTACAGTCATTCCGGTTCCCATAATTGCGAGTATAAGTCCCATAATTTTGGCGATAACAGTTATAAGGTTTGCTCCTATCTTATTTACAATGCGCTCGCTTAAAATGAATGCGAGGTAAGTTAAGAAAATCATAAGCGCGAATATTACAATTACGATTGCGATGTGAACAAAGCTTCCATTTGTAATGTAGTTCATTGCAGTAACTATTGTGCCCGGTCCGGCGAGTATCGGAATTGCAAGCGGAGAAATTGCAACGCCATCATCCGGTTCAACATTTTCCTGGTGGTGTATCTTTGATTTTTTTGATTGAAGCATTTCAAATCCGACATAGAATAATAAAACCCCACCAGTAATTTTGAATGCAGGAATTGTAATCCCGAATAATTTGAATATATAATTACCGAGTATTACAAAAAATACGACTATAACAAATGCGGTTACGCAGGAAGTTTTTGCAACTTTCTTTCTTCCGGTTTCATCCCGGTTCCCGACCAATCCCAAAAAAACGGGAGTGTTTGCAATCGGATTCATTATAGCAAAGAATCCGGTGAAAACTGTTAATGCGAATAGAAATAAATTTTCGTTCATAGCTTTTAATTTGTTCTATATTATTTCAGAAAGATACCGTGCCCAAGTGTAAAACAGAATAAAACAAATACCACGCAAATAATCAAATTAAAAGCAGTATTGTTTTCCGATTTGAAGTTTGCAGTTTCTGATTGTTTTTCGATTTTTATTAATAGCATTGGTATCGATGCTATCATTTCGAGTAAACCTTCTTTTGCAGCATTTATTCTATCTGGCGCAAAAAATAATCCGGCAATAAAAGCTGCAACGGCGGCGGCAAAATATGAATAGTATATAGCTTTTTTTAAAGGGAAATCAGAAAACTTAGAACTAAATAATTGAATTTGTTTGCTCATAAGTCTGATTGAAAAATAGTACGCTGCAATTCCTGTTATTATCAGAATTGGTTTACCAGCAGAGCCGATATTCATTTGTGTAATAAAATATGTCCAGTCACCTCTTTTGCTAAAACTTGATTGAAGTATGGTCCCTGAAAACCAGAATAAATTGTAGGCCATTGTGAGTAAGAGTAAAAATCTGTAAGCCGATGGTAAATTTTTATTGCCATTCAGGAAAGTAAAAATTAACAAACCGAAAATTAAATTTACAACCGGGCCAGAAAGATCGGTTATAAAACTTCCGGGACTGCTTCTGAAAAATGCAGAAGATATAAGATTGATATGCTGACCAACTATTAAACAGCCGCCGCCGTGGCCGATTACTTCATGAAAAATATCTGCAAGCATATATGCTGCAATACCTGTTAAAGCATATGTTAATTTGTTTTTTGATTCCATATTGTAACTGAAATTAAAACAAAATTTTTATTTCAGAGTTCCTAAGTGATAGATAAAATTGGGGTTAAAATTTAATTTGTTTCCTTTCAACAAATTTATTACTACTGTTTGTGGATATATACGAAAGTTCTATAT
>CAZQQD010000182.1:0-2762 GCA_964595355.1 uncultured Ignavibacteriaceae bacterium
AATCTTAAGAATATTCCGAGAAGAAGAGTTTCCTGATGGTTTTAGTTGATACTTCCGTCTGGATAAATTTATTCAGAAAAGGGGACAAAACATTAACTGCTTTATTAGAAAACGGAATGGTTGCCGTTCACGACTTTGTATTAGGTGAGCTGGCTTGTGGAAATATTAGCAACAGAACTGAAATCCTGAAATTTCTTCGGGATTTACCAGTAGTAGGTCCTGTTACTATTGATGAGTATCTTAAATTTATAGAAATATATAGCTTGAGTGGTTCGGGGCTCGGATTTGCAGACATAAATCTTTTGGCCAGTTCCAAACTTTCTGGCTATCCTCTTTTTACTTATGATAAAAAATTAAAAGTTGTAGCAGATAAACTTAACCTGAGTTTTAAAAGATAATGGATCATTCCTCGCTCAAGAAAAATGTTCTAAAAGTAAATAAGCTTCTTATAAAAAAATACGGTATTCCACCTCGCAGCAAAAAACCACCTGATCCGGTAGATATGCTAATAGCAACAATACTTTCTCAAAACACAAATGACAAAAATTCGTATAAAGCTTTTCAGAATTTAAAGAGCAAATATTCAAACTGGAATGAAGTCGCTAAACTCACACCATCAAAAATTGAAAAACTAATAAAAGTCGCTGGACTGGGAAAACAAAAATCGAAAGCAATTAAAAATTTCCTCTCTACTTTATTGAAAGAAAAGGGGAAGATATCACTTAATTATTTGTGTAAAATGAAGGACGAAGAAATTTTGGAAGAATTGGTTTCCTTTCCCGGTGTTGGAGTGAAAACTGCGAGTTGTGTATTGCTTTTTTCACTAAGGAAGAATTTTTGTCCTGTTGATACTCACGTGCACAGAACAACAAACAGAATTGGGATAGTGAAAACATCAACACCAGATAAAACATTTCTGATGCTAAATAAAAATATGCCTGATGGAATTGCACATCAGTTCCATACAAACCTTATCAGGCTGGGCAGGGAAATTTGTAAACCTGCAAAACCAACCTGTTTTTTTTGTCCACTGTTCAAAATATGTAAATACCCTAATAAGAATCTTGATAATTCATCCAAATACAAGGTAAATGATTTCCTGCTTCTGGATTCTATTAAATAATTCGTAATTCAGTTTATTAACCAGAACTACGGAGATTCTCACTTGATTTAAATTCTCATAATTCCTAATATTACGAATAATCTTCTGTAGTAGTCTAAGAAAACCAAATGATCAACAAAATAGATGCTCAAATACTGAATATACTGCAAGATAATTCCCGCATTTCAAATGCTGAAATTGCACGGCAGATCAGAATGGCGCCATCCGCTGTTTTGGAAAGAATAAAAAAACTTGAAAAAAATAAGATCATAAAAAAATATACAGTACAGATTGAGGCTTCTGAAGTGGACAAGGAATTACTAGCTTTTATTCTTGTAAAAGCGAATGGTCCCATAGTGGATAATAAGACAGCAAAAGAATTAGCAAAAGTACCAGAAGTTCAGGAAGTTCACATTGTAGCTGGTGAAGATTGCTTTCTTGTTAAAGTAAGAGCAGAAAATCCTGCAGAACTTACAGAACTTTTAAGGAAGAAAATTGCATCAATTAATTCTATAAGTTCTACAAGTACGACGATAGTACTTGAAACTGTTAAAGAAACAACTGATTTAGTTTTTTAAAATATAAATAATTACCGGAGATGATTTATGGAAGGACAACCACTTGGAATTCTAGGTTATGATTATGTTGAATTTTATGTCGGTTCTGCAAAAATGTGGGCATACTGGCATGCAAAAGGGATGGGATTACAAATTACTGCTTACAGCGGACCGGAAACAGGTGTAAAGGACAGAGTATCTTACCTTCTGGAAGGTAAGAGTCTCAGGGTTGTAATTACATCTGCAGTGAATCCGAGAGAGTTTGAAGTTTCTTCTTTTGTTCAGAGACACGGCGATGGCGTAAAAAAATGGGCACTTAAAGTTAAAGATGTTAAACACGCTTATAATACTGCGATTGAAAACGGCGCTATACCCGTCAGTACGTATAAAAAATATTCGGATGATAACGGATATATTGAGGAAGCAGCGGTAAAGGTATATGATGATGCAGAAATAGTTTTTTCAAACAGGAAAAATTATAAAGGAGAATTCAAACCCGGGTTTACAAAACCGATCCAAAATATTAATATTGAAGCACACGAAACCGGGTTGAAAAAAATTGATCATATCGTCGGGAATGTCCGGATAAATGAAATGGATTACTGGGTAAATTATTTAAATAAAACCCTAAACTTTGAAACATTTCTTGAATTCGGAATGGGTGATATATCGACACAATTTTCATCCCTGCTTTCAAAAGTTGTTCGTTCAAAAGAAGCCGATATTAAAAATCCTATTAATGAACCATACGAAGGTTTGAAGAAATCACAGATTGAAGAATATATTGATGAATATCTTGGTTCAGGAATTCAACATATTGCAATTTCCACGGATAACATAATTGAAACTATAGCCAATATGAAAAAAAACGGGGTAGAATTTCTTGAGCCACCGGATTCCTATTATGAAATGTTACGTGAGAAGAATGTAAAAATAAAAGAAAGCATCGATGATCTTCAGGAAAACGGAATCCTTTGTGATATTGCTGAGAACAAAGGATACTTGTTGCAATTATTTACAAAACCAATTGGTGACAGGCCAACTTTCTTTTATGAAATTATTCAGAGAAGAGATGGAGCAATAGGATTTGGACAGGGAAATTT
>CAZQQD010000183.1:0-2755 GCA_964595355.1 uncultured Ignavibacteriaceae bacterium
GCTGAGGATATGAATTGATCTATTATCCTTGTCGAAATCGTTTGAAGCGGCATATCAGGGATATGTTTTTGTAAAGCTGCTAAGGATGGTCTTACAGCCTTCTTAAGGTATTTTTCTGAGTATGTGTTTTTGACATAAGTATTATATTCGATAATAAAAGCACTGAGCTTGATAGAAGTTGTTTTAGTAGGCTCTTCTATTTTTGGTTCTGGATTGAATGAAGCAACAAACTTTTCTGCTTTTTGTTTGTTGGCTGTGCGAGTTGAAACTGTTGTTCTTTTACCATTGGGAAAATATACAAGCTGGTAGTAAGGAGATTTTTTATTTTTTATTAAATACATACTGAGGCTCCCTTCTTCTCAGTATGGAGTATGTATGGAGTGCCTGTATTTGTTTAAAATGCAGGCTTAAAGCCCATAAATCCCACTGTCTGTCACGCAGGAGGTCGTCCCGATAAAGTTGAGTGAACAACTTTATCGGGAAGTCTCGCCTGTCCCTGCCGAATGAAATGAGGCGGGATCGGCCCCGCAAAAAAGCCTTGATACAGTTTGTATTGAGGCTTTTTTATTTTTGGGCTTTCCTAAAATCCCACTGTCGAAGCTTTTTTTGTGTACCCATTCTCTTTAGCAACTAAAACAAGAGTAATTTTGCCAGGTTGATAAACTACAGCAAACAATTTTCCGATTTCAAAACCGGATTCGATGAAGTTTGAACTATTGATCTTAATTTCAGGGGCTTTTCTAAAATCTCTTTTTGTTGGTGTGCTGCTCTCACAAAAAACAAACACATTTTTGCCCTGTAGTTGATAAAATGGTTTTAAATTTAGCGATAAAGGAAAGGCGAAAAGTAACGTTGATATTCGTGGTGTTACTTTTTGACTTTACCCGTTAGTTAGGACGGTAAATATTTATTTAATAACGACAATAGATTGGAACGCCTTATGGCAACTTTATCTTAATGATTTCCACTGTATGATTGATGTCACAATTTGAGCCAATTTATATACCCAAAATGACTTAGACCCGCCGTTGAATAGAAAGTTATTGTATCTTATTTTTTTATGCCTTACTTTCTTTTATTGGATCATTCCGGAAAGAGAGCTCACTGATAAATTCTGTCATATCGAAATTTTGCTATGATTTGCAGTGTAGCAATTTAAAGCCTGCAATTTAAAATTTATTTTTGCCGAATATATACGGATAGAACGGAATATTTATCTGAAGTCAAAATATTATTTTAATAATTTAAAAAAATAAGGCGGTTAAATAATTAGTACCAAATAATTTAACAATCTACATTTATCTTTGTTGAATATTATTTTAAAAGTAAAGTTAGTTCCATTAAATAACTACCAATCTTTGCCTAAGTAAATCATATAAAAGGAGGAAAGCGATGAGCAAAAAATTCATCTCCCTGTTTCTGACTTTCATCTTGCAGATCTTACTTGTAACTCCCGGGAGCGGACAGACTTCTTGTGGAATTGGTGATGAGTGGATTGTTAAGGAGTCTGGTTGGACCGGACATTGGTTGAATACGAAGGAGAAGTGTAAGGATGGATACATTTTTAAAGCGAAGTGGACATATCCTGACGGTAATAGCGTGTCGTGGGATAATATCCAGATTTATCTTCAACCAAATGGGAAAGATATATATGTATATAGGCCTGAATGCTGGTACGAGGGAACTTTTCAATCTGACGGCGTGACCATAAAAGGTACGTATGGCTGTTCCTGGGCTCCCGGTCCATTGACCTGGAATGCAAAAGTTATATGCTACGGAGAAACCAAAATTAATTCACCTTACTCAGGCAGGTGGAAGGGCACAGGTTGGGGAACGTTACGACTGATGGTTAATAAGAACAATGTAACCGGAACTTTTACAGACACATACTCAGGGAAACTGGGTAGTATTGAACTCAGTTTCAATGGGAAAAAATGGACAGGTAAATGGGCTGATCCATCAATAAAGAGGGGAGGTGATCTGTTTGAGATTGTGATATCTGATGACGGCAAGACAATCTTGGGCAGGTGGAATGTAACGAATAGAGGTACTCAGGGAGGAACTGGCAACGGTAGCTTTACCTGGACCTGGGTGGCCAATAAATAAAATTAAAAGAGCAGAAAATATATTTAGAAATTACTAAACGCAGGAGCTTGCCCACCTTTGGCGTGGGTCGTCGCGAATGAAATGAGTTGGGATGGGCCCCGCAAAAAAGCTCTGAATTTTTCAGAGCTTTTTGTACTATATAATTGGTCAAGGGATTATGTCTTGCCTGTCCGGCTGCATTAACTATATGAAACTTGCCTTTCTTTAAAAAGGGCCCCAATTAAATTTCGAGGGGCTGCTGTATATAATCTATAGTGTAACTTTTTAAAATACGATCATATCTTAAATAGATAATTACTCTATATTTTATACTATTATTTTTTCAGCAGCCCCAAAATTATTTTTAATTTCAGGAGGCCTGTGCGACTGCTTTTGGTTTATAGATTAAAGCAGCAACTATGCCCAATATTATGGATTGAACAAAACCATAAATGAACATCTGGATAGTCATTCCGAAATCGAACGGATATACAACATAGGATGTAAAAGACATAACAAGGGAAAAGAATATACCTATATATACTCCATACCTGAGACCTTCCATCCAGCCTTTATTTTCATATCCCTTAACAAAGAAGAATGCAAAAAAGTATGACCACACAAGATCCATTACCCACATAATCCACATTTTGCTGTTCATATCCTCTTC
>CAZQQD010000184.1:0-2716 GCA_964595355.1 uncultured Ignavibacteriaceae bacterium
TAGCACGGGCAATTTTGAGATCTGCTTCTGCCTGATCTGTTTGAAGCTTAGCTCCAATGTTTACCCCTACATCAACATCTGCAATATCTATTGAGAGAATTTCAAAGGCAGTTCCTGAATCCAAACCTTTAGCAAGAACGCTTTTTGAAATTCTGTCGGGATTTTCAAGAACGTGCTTATGACTATCGCTTGAACCGATAGTGGAAACAATTCCTTCACCAACTCTGGCAAGTATAGTTGCTTCTGTTGCACCGCCGACAAGTCTCTCAATGTTTGTTCTAACTGTAATCCTTGCTATCGCCTTTAGCTGGATTCCATCTTTAGCAACCGCGGCAACCAGTGGCGTTTCAATTACCTTCGGCAGTACAGACATTTTTACAGCTTCAAGAACATCACGACCTGCAAGGTCAATTGCCGTGGCCCTTTCAAATGTTAGGCCGAGGTTTGCTTTATCAGCTGAAATAAGAGAGTTAATAACTTTAATAACATTTCCTCCCGCCAGGTAATGTGCTTCAAGCTTTCCCTGTTCAACTTTAATTCCTGCTTTTGTAGCGGTAATCATACTTCGGACTATTATTACAGGTGGAACTTTCCTGAGTCGCATTCCTATCAGGTCCTTGAAAATTTTCATCCTTACACCTGAGAAAAACGCTGTTATGTACAATCCAATTGGAACGAAATAAAAGAATACTATTAAAAAAAATACTATTGCAATAATAATTACGATTGATAACCCCGTTATCGCTTCCATTTCAGTGACTCCAAATTTTATTTTTTAGCATAACATTTTACTATTTATTTGATTTCTAAGCAAATAATTAGAATTATGGTTCGATAAGACAAAAAGCTATATTCATTCCGATTACTTATCTTATCAGTTTTGACTAATCTAGCACTTTATTCAAAAAAAATGATTTAATTTCATAACATATTATTGCACATATATATAGTATACATGATATTAGGAATAACTCCATACAAACCGGTTGAGCCACATTGATTTTACAGATGGTACAATTGTTCATCTAAAATTATTTATTAAGGGAAAGTTGAGCTTTTAGTCCAAAATCAAATAAATTTAGATTAAATATTTGATGAAAGACAATTTTTATTGGACTTAATGATAATCTTAGCATATATTACGCCGAAAATATGCAGGAGAGGTGGGAGAATTAAAAAATAAATGCAAAAATTAAAGGTATTAAGCTTTTTAATGATTGTCTTGATTGAAGGAAGTTCAATCTTTATTTTTAATACGGAGTAAATTAGAAATTAATCCTCCTCAGTAAAATAAGGACATAATTATGGATGGAAATTTTTCAGACAGACTTCAGGATGTAATCAGGTTAAGTCGTGAAGAGGCTTTAAGGCTTGGTCACGATTATATAGGAACCGAACATCTTCTTCTTGGAATAATCCGGGAAGGTCAGGGAGTTGCTGTCAGAATTTTGAGAAATCTTGACTGTGATTTAATGAAGTTGAAAAAGGCGATTGAGGATACTGTCAGAACTTCAGGGGGGACACTTACTATTGGCAATATTCCTTTAACTAAACAGGCGGAAAAAGTTTTAAAGATAACTCAAATTGAATCGAAAATTTATAAAGCTGATGTTATTGGCACTGAGCATTTATTACTTTCACTTTTAAGAGATGAAGATAATATTGCTACCCAGATATTACATCAGTTTAATGTAACTTACGATGCTGCACGTTCGGAATTGAATGCAATGCTTAGCAGTAAAAACCCAAAAGATGCAGGAAGCGGTACAGCTATTCCTGACAAAAAAGTAGAAAGAACAAAAACTCCTGTTCTCGATAACTTTGGACGTGACCTTACAAAGCTCGCCTCGGAAGATAAACTGGATCCGGTTGTTGGTAGGGAATTAGAAATTGAAAGAGTTGCGCAAATATTAAGCAGAAGAAAGAAAAACAATCCGGTTCTTATTGGAGAGCCGGGCGTAGGTAAAACTGCTATTGCTGAAGGGCTTGCTTTAAGAATAGTTCAGAAAAAAGTTCCAAGGATTCTTCAGGATAAAAGAGTAGTTACCCTGGATCTTGCAGGACTTGTTGCAGGTACAAAATACCGAGGACAGTTCGAAGAAAGAATGAAAGCTTTGATGAACGAGCTTGAAAAAGCCCGTGAAGTAATTTTATTTATTGATGAGCTTCATACAATAGTTGGCGCAGGCGGTGCTTCAGGATCTCTCGATGCATCTAATATGTTCAAGCCGGCGCTTTCTCGTGGAGATATTCAATGTATCGGTGCGACCACCCTTGATGAATATAGAAAGTATATTGAAACTGACGGCGCACTGGATAGAAGATTCCAGAAAGTAATGGTAGAACCGCCGAGTTATGATGAAACAATTCAGATATTGGATAATATAAAGTTCAAGTATGAAGAACATCACCACGTAAAATATTCCAAAGATGCAATTGATTCGGCTGTTAAATTAAGCAACAGGTATATTACTGACAGGCATCTTCCTGATAAAGCCATCGACGTAATTGATGAAGCCGGTTCGAGAGTACATATGGGAAATTTTGAGGTGCCAAAGGAAGTTCTTGAACTTGAAGAGAGTATTGATAAAGTAAGACTGGAAAAAGCGCAGGTTGTAAAAAAACAGGATTATGAGGAAGCAGCAAGATTAAGAGATAAAGAAAGAAATCTTCAATCTGATCTTGAAATTGCAAAGAATGAATGGGAAGCTAAAAC
>CAZQQD010000185.1:0-2615 GCA_964595355.1 uncultured Ignavibacteriaceae bacterium
ACCAGGCAATTAAAGTGGCAACTGGTAATCCGGTTGAGGCAATAAAATATGAATAGAATTTAAAGGGAAAATATGCTTAAAAACTATTTGAAAATAACATTAAGAAATTTAAGAAGGCACAAAATATTCTCTTTTATAAATATTTTCGGACTTTCTATAGGACTCACCTGCAGCGTGCTAATACTCCTTTTTGTGAATAATGAATTAAGTTATGATTCTTTTCATAAAAATGCTGACCGGATTTACAGGTTATCACTTTTTGAAAATTATGCAAAAGATAACCAGCATTTTAATTCAATTACACCAGGCGTACTCGGACCGGTTTTAAAGAGTTATTACCCGGAAATTGAAAAAACAGTGAGAATATCACTAATGTCCGGCAAGGTAAAATATGGATCAAAAACGTTTCCTGAAAATTATGAGCTGGTAGATCCTGATTTTTTTGAAATGTTCAGCTTTCCTTTGATTAAAGGAAATCCATCAAGTGTATTAAAAGATCCTAACTCAGTTGTCATAACTAAATCGTATGCTGAAAAGTATTTTGGAAAAGATAATCCAATAGGAAGAACTCTTACAATACAGCTTGATAATAAAAATGAAAATTTTCTTGTAACAGGTGTTGCTAAGGACGTACCGGAAAATTCGAGTATAAAGTTTAATATCCTTATTCCGTATATGAAAATAAAAGAATTTTTCAGTGAAAGAGCGCTTAACAGTTTAACGGTAGTATTCTGCGAAACATATGTGCTTTTGAAACCGGGAGTCTCCGGCAAAGAAATGGAATCAAAAATGCCCGCTATGATTAAATCGCTCCAGGGCAACAGGTTTAAAGAAGGAGCATATAACCTGTTATTCCAGCCGATAAAAGATATTCATCTCGATACTTCGTACCCTGTAGGGTGGGAACCGATTAGCAGTCCTGTCTATTCTTATGCGCTGTCAGTAATTGGGTTTTTTATTTTATTAATAGCGGCAATTAACTTTGTTACTTTATCAATCGGTAAATCTGTTTCCCGTGCCGGTGAAGTCGGTATAAGAAAGGTTGTAGGAGCCAGCAGGAAACAATTGATTGGTCAATATTGGGGAGAATCTATTACTCTCGTTATAATTTCTTCAGTCCTGGGAATTCTAATTGCGGAATTATTACTACCAATTTTTAATAGTCTTACAGGAAAACATTTGAGCTTTGTGTTCAGTCCTCAAATTATATTGATATTACTGGCTATAATTTTATTTACAGGTTTATTATCCGGAATTTATCCTGCAATTGTATTGTCATCATTTAATCCTATCCAGGTATTGAAGGGTAAATTGAAAGTCGGAAGAAAATCATTTTCAAGACAACTTCTTGTAGGCGGTCAGTTTGCTGTATCAGTAATATTAATTGCCGGGACAATTGCAGTATTCAAACAACAGGAATTTGTAAAAAATAAGGACCTGGGTTTCAAAAAGGAAAACGTGCTGGTTATTCCAACCAAGCTAAGTATGCAGGGGACGTTAAAGACAGCTCAGTTATTCAGGAACGAGTTGAGCAAAAATAAAGATATAATCGATGTTTCTGCTGCAACAACACAAATGGGCGGCAAATGGAGTATGATAGGTTTTTCATTGCCCGACGGCACATATGACCGTTTTTACATAAATGTAGTTGATTACGATTACCTGAAAACTATGGGATTGAAGTTGATCAAAGGAAGGGATTTCTCAAGAAATTATGCAACAGATTATGACAATGCTGTTATTGTAAATGAAGCATTCATTAAACATTTCGGACTTGAAAATGATGCAGATGGCAAAATGCCCGGTAAATTTATAAATAATAGAATTGTCGGTGTGGTGAAGGATTTTAATTATGAATCGCTTCATTCAAAAATAAAACCCGCTGCAATTGCTTTGAATTACAAAAATATTTTCCAGGCAGCCAGGGACATCGATACACACGGTGACCCAAGATTATTAATAAGAATAAAATCCGGGAATATAGGCTCCACTTTAGCGGAAGTAAAAAATGTCTGGGAAAAACTTGTCCCTAATATTACTTTTAATAGTAATTTTCTGAAAGACAATATTGAAAGACAATATCGTACGGAAGAACAACTGACCGCAATTATATCTTATTCTTCAATACTTTCAATTTTAATTACATGTCTCGGGCTTTTGGGATTATCGGTTTTAATAACTGTTCAAAAAACAAAAGAGATTGGTATAAGAAGGTTGCTTGGAGCTACTGCTGTTTCAATTTATAGTATGCTTTCCAGAGAATTTTTGATGATAATTTCCATTGCACAGGTAATCGGAATTCCTGTAGCATGGTATTTGATTAATAAATGGCTGGGCGGGTTTGCTTACAGAATAAATGTAGGAATACTAATGTTCCTGGCAGCCGGGGTAATTACAATAATTATAGCTTCAATTACTATAAGCTTCCAGGTAATAAAAGCATCTCTAATGAATCCTGTAAAAAGTTTAAGGAATGAATAGTATCAGTTAAGAGAAAGGTTATTTAGTTTTTTTATTCAAGATAAGGAGATTGGGAGATTTAGTTTGATGAATAAATAAAAAAATAATGTAACCTTTTAAAATAAATATTAGTCATAATATTATAGCCTAAAATA
>CAZQQD010000186.1:0-2543 GCA_964595355.1 uncultured Ignavibacteriaceae bacterium
AATGATGGGTTTTTGTAAAGTGATTTTTTCCATTTATTTATTGCATCTGATAAATTGTACATTGTATACCTTCTAATTTTATTCGTATCTAATTGAATCGACTGGATTAGATAATGCTGCTTTTATAACTCTATATGCGGTAGTTAAGAGTGCAATTAAAATTACTATTCCAAAAGATATTAGAAACATTCCTGCATTAAGTGAAATTCTATACGAAAAGTCAGATAGCCATTTCTGATTAAGAAAATATGTAATTGGAACAGCAATACAAGCAGAGATAAAAAGAGAAATGAATATTCTTTTTAACAATAAAACTGTAATCCCGATACTTGATGAGCCAAATATTTTTCTAATTCCAATTTCCTTTTTTCTTTTATTGGTTATAAATGAAATCAAACCGAATAAACCCAAGCACGCTACAAAAACCGCAAGCACAGATAGGTAATTAAATGAATCACGGAATTTTTCGTCTTCCTGATGTAATTGGGCAAGACTTTCATCTATGAAAAAATAATTGTAAGCATTATTAGGATTAAACTTTTTCCAGCTATTCTTAATTTGTGCAAGAGTATTACTTATGTTTTTAGATTTTATTTTGATTGAGATAAATGTTTTCCAGTATTCACGGCTGAAATTGGTATGCATAATTACCGGTGGTATTTCTTCGTGAAACGAAGTAGTAAAAAAGTCGTTCACTACACCAATAACTGTCCCGTAATTTTCTTTATCCCAGTATATCTTTTTCCCCAATGCATCCTGTGGCGAAGAAAAACCTAATTTTCTGACTGCCGTTTCATTTATTAGCAAGGAGGTTTTATCAAACTCAGAATCTTTCCTTAGATTTCTCCCTGCTAAAACTTTGATATTATATGTTGAGGTGAATTCTGAATTTATTAGATAATTCTGAATGTGGACTTTATCGCCTGTACCCTCAACGCTCACCATTCTACCATCATAGCCTATATCATTTACCGGAACCCTGCTGGAGACAGCCAAATTGCTTATAGAAGAATTACTCAACAAGTTGTTCTTAAAGCCGTCAAAATTTTTACTGTAAGGTACGACCACAATATTATCTTTGTTAAATCCCAGCTTCTTATTAAAGATGTAGTTCAACTGGCTGTTCAATATTACCGCGCTCGTTATTAAAAATATTGTAACTGTAAATTGGAAAACTACAAGTGCATAACGCAGAGATTTTTTTTCTTTACCGGTAAATATTTTTTGTTTTAATGCATTAATCGGATTAAAATTTGAAAGCGTAATTGATGGATATAATGCTGATAGAATAGATATTAGAACTCCAAATAATACCAGGTAAATGAAAATCCCGTTATGGAATAGGAAATTAAGAGAATAATCTGTATCGGTTATCTTTGTAATAAATGGTTTAATGACTTCAAATAAAACCAAACCCAAAACGGCAGATATTGAAAATATTATAAGAGATTCTATTTGGAATTGGTATATTAATTGCCTTTTATTTGAGCCAAGCACTTTTCTTATTCCAACTTCTCGTGACCTCGTTAAGGTCCTGGAAGTAGAAAGATTAATAAAGTTTGCACATCCAATTAAAAGTATTAAAATGCCGATTGCTGAAAACAGGTATACATTTGTAATTGAACCAGGTGCTTTAAAGCCACCTTTAAAATCAGAATAGAGATGAATATTATTAATTTTTTCGAGTGAAAAATTAATTTTAGAGGAAAATGTAGAGAAATGCTTTTGCGTATAGTTATTAATCTTCTTCTCCAGGAATGATACATTAGCGTTCGGTGGCAACAAGACGTATGTCCAAATAGGCTTAAATGAACCCCAATTATCTTTTTCTGTATTAACTCCGCTCAATGAGATCAGGGCACTGAAATCGAGGTGAGTATTATCAGGCAAATTTTTTATTACAGCTGTTACCGAGAGTTGTAAATCTCCGGCCGGATAGCCCCTGTATTTTATAGTTTTACCTATCGGATTTTCATTTCCAAACAATTTATTCGCCAGCGATTGAGTTAGTATTACAGAAGATGGATTATCTAAAGCAGAAGCAGAATTTCCGCTTATAAAGTCAAAATTGAATATCTTTAAAGCAGATTTATCAGCGAAGTAAATTTTTTCATCATCAAAATAATTTGTCCCTCTGCCGATAACAGGCAAAAATCCTCTCCAGAATCTTGCAGATTCCTTAATTTCCGGTATATTAAATCTAAGTGAAGGCCCAAATGGAACCGGAGTGCGGGCACTTTTAGAAATCTTATCGTTCCGAATACTTGTATTTACAACTCTGTAAATTGAATTACTGTTTTCAAATGAACTTTCATAGCTTAATTCATTAATAACGTAAAATAAGATTACCATTCCGCAGGCTATGCTTATTGCTAAACCAAGTATATTAATTGATGCGAAACTGAAGTTCCTTTTCAGGTTTCTTGATGCAGATTTAAAATAACTCCAGAACAGCTCAGGCATCCATGCAGGTGATTTCCAGTTCGGTCTGCCGCTTATTTTATTTGTAGTGTCGGTCTTAAAATATTCTGCACCAATATTTT
>CAZQQD010000187.1:0-2431 GCA_964595355.1 uncultured Ignavibacteriaceae bacterium
AATATCCGCTTTACTGAAATACGCTTCCGTCTGAGGTCCTGGATTCGGCACCCAGATTAGATTCTTAGTAAGCTTCTCCGCCTCTTTTATAAGTTCCTTTTGTGTTTCCGGATTTAATCCAGATACCCGATTGAGAAGATCGTCAAGGTTCATGGGTTAAGAGTACCATTTATCTATTTTATTATACTCTTCTACTATTAATTCATATCCTAAAGATTTAAGAAATACACAAAGAACATCATCGGCAATTATATGTGCTTTTTCAGGATCAGTATTATTTTTTTGTAATTTTTTTAATATTTCAATGGTTTTTAGTTCGTAATCTTCCATATACTACCTTTATGAGAGTGGGCCTTTATTGCACCCACTCTCGGGAGAAAGGAGGATTCTATGCCCCTGTTAAGGGTTTATTTATCACCGAGTATAATATAACAAAACTCTATTGTACCTGTGAACGTACCCGGATCAGCATCATGCCCAGCAGCATCGTCAATCTCAAAATTAAGATACATATCCTTAGCTGTAGCTGTACCGTCCATCCATCTTGCTCCACTCTCTGTTAATGCTGTGGCAGTAGATACAAGACTAATTGGCCCGACTTTGGCAGTCGCAGCCGCAATGGCGCCGGTCTGAATCAGATCTTGCTCTGTACTTGTTAGTCCATTAGCGTTAGCTATTGCAGCAGTCCCTACACCTACGTCACCCTCCCAGGCGGCTGTCCATGTCCCTGCATCGTCAATTAAAGTCAACGACCCAGATACAACCCCACCAAGAAACAATAAAAGCCCTTCGGGAAAATCATAAACCTTGACCCCTGCATACTGGCCGTTCCCAGCAGAATCAGCAAATGCGAATGGTGTAGCGGTGCATGTCAATTTAACTTTGCGAACAGGCCCATCAATGCAGTATGTCTCTACAACTGTGCTTCCGTTTTTAGCACCCACTGCAGCCGATATGTCTGTAACCTGCTTACCATGACACACCAGATTACGATCAACATCAAGTCCGATCTCTTTACCGTGTAAACTCGTCAATATTTCTTTCGCCATTGTTTTCCCTCCAGTGCAGTGATTCAATCCTCTTCGCTGGACACCCCAGCCGCACTATTTAAATGTTAATAATAAATGCCAGCGGGTTTTCCCGTTGACCTTCAAATTTACTTTTTATGTATTTTATTTAGTGGCTACAGAACTTGAGTGCCTTCCCACAAACTTTACACATTTCCATAGGATTTTTTCTTCTGTGTTCTTCAGTATAAATCGGTGTTGGCTTTTCAATATCTTTTGATTCTTCTTTCATTTCCTTAAATTTAAGATCAGGTTTAACCTCGGGGATTGTTTTGGTTCCAACTTTTATTTTCTTGTTTAAATGCAACCCGACTAAATAATCACCAGCAGAAATACATTTCCTTAAACTTTCAACTCTTATTTCTCCCCAGTCTTCATCCTCAACTAATATTACCCTTCGTTTTTTCATAATATGCTCCTTTGTTTACTATGTGCTTAATTACACATGTTGCAAAGTATTGCATATTGTGTTTATTGTGTCAATTGGGAATTTTTACTACTTTGTGCTAATTACAGCTCTCATATTTACCCCAGGATCGACGATCTCAAAGGTACTTGATACTTACTATTTCCCATTTTCCTCTGTTTTCGCCCTTAATATAAAAGCCAGTCTACGCAGCGTTTCGTCACTGTCCTGAATCTTTTCACCCTTTGAAGTATGGTCAATCTCTTGTTTATCAGTAAGATCAGTCATATTTACAGCCACAAACTTAGTGAATAAAGGGTTCCAGCATCCTGCAAGTCCGTTCTGAATAAGGAATTCTTTTTGTCCACTTTTCACGCATTTACTATACGCTTCCAAAAATTCAGGGTGAAATGAATCGTGTTTTTCATCTATCCAATTATAAATAGTTGATATACATATCTTTTTTGATCTTGCAAAATTCCTTAATGTAGGAAGTTGGCGGGGGACTCTTTTTTTATCATTCCATGATACTTCACCATTTTTATAATGAGGGATTTCTATATCTTCATATGGTTCCTGATCAAACCAATCTATTAATTCCTGACATATCTCAGGATAATATTTTGTCGGTCTACCTTCTGGCATCTTTATCTCTTCTTTGTAGTTAATATTGTTCGGGTTTTTCGCTTCCCGTGAAAATTGACCTGCCCGGGAGCAGCATGCGCTTTTCTTGCAAGCTCACCGATTACTCCCTCCGGAACACCTTGATCTCGAAGTTGTTGCGAGCGTCCGCCATAGCCGAGCCGATTACTGCGCCCCTTATATGTGCCTGTTTTCTTTATTTTATCAGCCATTTATCTTAATCCTTGCTTTTTATTGCCTTACTACGTAAACGCATAACAAGTTTTTCTCTTTTTCTTCTTTCGTTTACCCTTTTAGGCTGGACAAAATTTCCAAA
>CAZQQD010000188.1:0-2262 GCA_964595355.1 uncultured Ignavibacteriaceae bacterium
GATCCTGAAAGTACTGAATTTGAAAGAGACAAACGCCTGGCTGAAATTAATGAGGTAATAAGTGAAGAATCGCTTAAAGCAAAAGTTAGTTCGATTGTAAGTAAAGATATTCTAAACGGAATTGTTAAAGGATCTCGGGGTGCCGATCTTATTTTAATGGGAGGTAGGTCAGGTGATTTTCTTGAGCTGATGTTTAAAAAATCCCTGGCACAGGAAATTACCGAACAAGTTAAATGTCCGGTGCTTTGGGTAAAAGAGTATGAAGAAAGACCATCATTCTGGTCAACGCTGTTAAAACCTTATAGAAAGGAAGGTGAATAATGGGTAATAATTTGCAGGATCTTTTTGGCGGAGTAGGTCAGAATATAATTAACTACCTGCCAAATCTTTTTGCCGGTATTTTGCTTGTTGCTGTCGGATGGCTAATCGGTTGGTTTGTTAAAAGAGTGATTATTCAACTTGCGGTGATACTTCGTCTTGAAAAATTTCTTACCGGTTTTCGATGGGGGAAAGCATTTGCTAAAGCAGATATACGTTACGGCTTTTATAACTATCTCGGGAATATTTTCTTCTTTATCATTTTTATAATCTTTTTTAATGATGCTCTTAATGCATGGAAACTCGTGATCTTTTCGAAAGTGCTTGAAGGAGCGATTTTCTATTTACCGAGGATTGTAATTTCTCTGGTGATAATGCTTGTCGGCTGGATGATTTCATTATGGACTTCAAATTCTATTCAGAAATCCTTAAATCGTGAACAAATTCCGAGGTCAGCTCTTATTGCTAAATTTACAAAAGCAGTAATAATACTGTTCTTTTCGGCAATGGCTTTAGTGGAGCTGGAAATTGCACAACAAATTGTAATAATTGGTTTTGCAACAATTTTCATTACACTTGGACTTGTGACAGTTGTAGTATTTTTTGTAGGTGGGAAGGAGTTTATTAGAAAACTTGAGCTTCATCCAAAAGAAGAATAGGTCCTTGATCCTGATAAATTCAATATTTTGATCTAACTTTCAGAACACAGGATTATTCAATTCCTTTTCTTGTACAATTATCACAATTACCGCATGGCTTTTCATCAAAAAAGCCGAAATATTCCGAGATATAAACTCTTCTGCATTCTTCCACTCTGAAATATTGTACAACCGATAAAAGCTTTTTATTATCGCGCATCATTTTTTCTTTCAGATATTCTTCATCCTCAAGCAATCCCGGGAGTTCAGAAGCAACCTGTAAATCTTTTGATTCTATGGCTCCTTCAGTGACTCCATATCTGTCCAGCATTCCTAATGCTGTTTCCACCCTGAAATCGTTTTTGTTTTTGAAGCTGAGTTGCTCTCGTAAATAATCAACACCATAGGAATTTACCTGTGTAAGTTGAGTTTTTAAGAGGTCGAAAAGCCTTGAGTAAAATTCTGCATCCGGGTTTGCCCATTTGATAAATTCCATTTGTGTGTAAAGATCTTCCTGATTGTAAATTAGCTGGCAGATAGAATTTTTACCATCACGTCCGGCTCGTCCAATTTCCTGGTAATATGATTCAATTGAAGAAGGAACTTCCGCATGCAAAATAAAACGGATATCGGGTTTATCAATTCCCATCCCGAATGCATTAGTTGCCAGAATAAGCTTTTCCCCCCCGCTTAAAAAGCTTCTCTGAATTTTTTTCCTCTGTTGAGGATTTAACTTTCCATGATAAATTCCATGCTTGTAACCTTTGTCACCAAGCATTTGTAAAAACTTCTCTAATGTTTGAATCAGAGAGAAATAAATGATCCCCGGACCGGAGTATTTATCGAGGATATTTTTTATTACTTCGTATTTTTCTTTTTCATCAAAAACTTCAACAGCTTCAAGTCGAAGATTAGGTCTTTGAATTCCGGTATGAAATGTTTTTACATGGGTTGGATCGATATGTAATTTTTGAATAATATCTTTTTGAACTTCTGGAGTTGCAGTTGCTGTAAGCGCAATTGTAAGAGGATGTCCGATAATTTCTCTAAACTCACCAAGACGGGAATAGTCCGGTCGAAAGTCGTGTCCCCATTCCGAAACACAATGAGCTTCATCAACTGCAAAAAGGGCAATGTTTGCTGTCTTTATCTTTTCAACGAACTCAGGTTTTCTGAATCTTTCCGGTGTTACGTAAAGCAATTTGTATTTACCTGACACAAAATCATTCAAACGTGTGTCGCGATCTTTTTTTGAAACTGTTGAATTAATGAAAGTTGCATCAATTCCTTTTTTGTGAAGGGCATC
>CAZQQD010000189.1:0-2260 GCA_964595355.1 uncultured Ignavibacteriaceae bacterium
TTGGATAGTAAACCTTTCAGCGGATTAAAAAAGGACTGAAGCCCTACCTTTATATTTTTAATTAACAATCTCCGCCCTGAAGGACGGAGCTATTGATCCATCTGTATTAAGATCTACTTTACACTCTCTGCAAATTTTCAGAGAAGGATACCATAATTTGAAATTTTGCTCCTTTTCAATTATAAAAGCTCCAATTGCCATATCCTTTCAGTTGCCATGCACTTCAATTGCCACGCCCTTTAATTGACACGCCCTTCAGGGCGTGGATAAAAAGAAAATGAAAAGAGGGCTTTAGCCCTTTATTCAAAACCATAGTTTTTCATAAATTCATCATATTCCTGCTGAAATGTTTTCTTTTTATGATGATGTTCCTGGTTTCTGATATATCGTCTGACAGTCTCTAACTGCGATTCACTGACCGATACAGCGAAATATTCATCCTGCCAGCCGAATTTATCTCTTGTTAATTTCTGCTTATTTATCCAGAAGGACGATTCACCTTTAAGCAGGTTCATGATTGTGGCAATATTCTGGTCGGCACGCAAAGAGATGAGACAGTGCAAATGTTCATAATAACCGTTAATATGATCAATAAAAATGTTTTTTTCGAGAGTATAAAATATTTTGTGTAAACCCATCAAATTGATTTTTAATTTAGTTTACATCTGTTTTCAAAAATAGTTAAAAATTGATGAAGGATAATGCCCCAATTCTGGATTGGCATGTTCCATTTCTTTTCAATATTCATAATGGCCAAATAAACAGCTTTTTGCACAGAATTATCATCGATAAATTGGACTTTTGTTTTTGTGTATTTTCTTATGCCCCTGTTTAAGTTTTCAATGGTATTAGTAGTGTATATTATCTTTCTGATTTCCAATGGGTAGTTAAAATATTGCGTTAAATTTTCCCAATTATTTTGCCATGACTGTATGGCATATTTGTATTTTTCACCCCATTTTAAATCCATTGCAAATAAGGCTTTTTCAGCTACTTCGACATTAGTAGCAGCGTAAATATTTTTCAGGTCGGCACAAAATTCTTTTCGGTCCTTCCAAACAACAAATTTACAGCTATTTCTTATTTGATGTACAACACAGAGTTGTGTTACCGTATTGGGGAATACCCCTTTTATAGCCTGTGTAAAACCGGTAAGGTTATCGGTACAGGCTATAAGTATATCTTCAACACCACGGGCTTTTAAGTCTGTAAGGGCTGTTAGCCAAAATGAAGCAGATTCATTTTCAGCTATCCACATACCCAGCACTTCTTTTAGCCCATCATTTTTAAGGCCAATGACTATAAATATACACTTGTTAATATACTTTCCGTTCTGTCTTACTTTCAGCACGATACCATCCATCCAGACGGTAAAATAAATGGATTCCAATGGCCGGTCCTGCCATTCCTTGACATGCTCTAAGATGCGGTTGGTAACATTTGAAATAGTGCCTTCGCTAACATCTACGCCGTATATTTCTTTAACCTGTTCGGATATATCGGACGTAGTCATTCCACGGCTATACATGCCTGTAATGGCTTCTTCGAGCTTGTCGCTCATGCGCTGGCCTTTTGGGATGAGCTGGGGCTCAAATTCACCATTTCGATCCCTGGGAATGTTCAGCACCATGTCCCCCAGGTTGTCAGTCTTGATTTTCTTACTGAATGAACCATTGCGGCTATTTCCGCTGCCAAGTCCTTCTTTACTGTATTTTTCATAGCCCAAATGGGCTTCTAATTCGGCTTTTAACATCTCTTCGACCCCCTGCTTAAAAAGGTCGTTAAAAAATGAATGAAAGTCCTCCTTACTTTTGAACTGCTTGAAAAAATCTTTTGGGATTGTGTCTTTTGTACTCATAATAATGATTTTTAAATTATTACAAAGATAGTGCTGCCCTGCGACATTTCGCTTCGGCTACGCCTACGCTTCATTTTGCAGGGCAGCACTATCTACCTTCTATTATTGAGTGTTTACACAATCTTTTTTATACTACCCGCTTTGATTTTAAGCCAAAAGGAGAACCTCTGGCTCATAATTGTCCGATTGAAATTTATTAAAAGGAAAAGTAAATATTTAGTAAAAAAGGTCAACCTTATTTAGGGATCGTCAACCTCTCACCTCTCACTACTCATCTCTCACTACTCACCTCTCCCCCACCAACCTCAACACCCCACACAACCACCCGCACCCTGCCCGCTAACTATCGGCTCCCCACTCCCGTTAAAAACTTTCCCCCCATCCTATTGTTTTTTTCTCTAA
>CAZQQD010000190.1:0-2208 GCA_964595355.1 uncultured Ignavibacteriaceae bacterium
CAGCCCATTATGGGAGCCCTTTCTGATCACCTCGGCAGAAGAAAAATATTAATTCAGTTCGGGCTTGGAATGATTGCTCTCTGCACTTTAGCATTTATTCTTGCAACAAAATATCTCGATCTGCTGTTTCTCAGAACACTACAAGGCGTAGCAGTTGCTATAACAATTCCTGCGGCAATGTCACTTATGGCTTCAATAACAAAAAAAGAAACACGCGGTGGTGCAATGGGTGTTTACAGCACCTTCAGAATGATGGGGTTTGTTGCCGGTCCTTTATTAGGAGGATTTATTCTGGATCGTTATGGATTTGATGCAGCATTTTATGTCGGAAGTGGTTTTATTTTACTTGCTATGTTTCTTGTACAAATATGGGTTGACGATGTAAGAATAACTTTTAAGGATAATAAAAGACCGAAGATAAAAATTATTGATAAAGAATTACTTTCACCAGGAATTTTAAGTGCCGGGGCTGCAACTTTCTTAATGGCTTCAGCGTTTTCAATGGTAACGACGCTGGAAAATGAATTTAATTCAAAACTGGGAATCTCGGCCTTTGGGTTTGGGTTTGCCTTCAGTATGCTAATGGTAGGCAGACTGCTTTTACAGGTTCCGCTTGGTAGATTGTCAGATTTCATAGGAAGAAAACCTTTAATAATAGGCGGTTTAATTTTAATGGCCCCTGCAACTATTTTATTGGGTGATGTCGCAAATTTAACACAATTTGTTTTGGTCAGGCTTGGACAGGGTATTGCAGCTGCGGCAATAGCAGCACCCGCTTTTGCAATCGCCGCTGATTTGTCGATAAAAGGTGGGGAAGGCAGGCAAATGAGTATTATCACAACCGGTTTTGGACTGGGGATTGCCACAGGCCCTTTAATAGCAGGATTGCTTGCCATAATATTTTTTGATCTGCCCTTTATAGCTGTTGGAATACTAAATCTTGCCGGAGCCTGTGTTGTGTATTATTTTATGCCTGAAACCGTAGAGGGAGAAAAAGTAATTTTTAAAAAATGATATTATGATAGATCTTATTTTAAAGGAGTAGTTATGCTAAAAAGAACGGCTTTATTTGCAATGTTATTTTTAATTGTTTCCCTTTTGTTTGCTTGCTCTTCACTTTCACAAGCTCAAAATACTTTAGCCGAAAAAGTTGCGGATGCTTATGGTTTTAAAAATTTTTCAAAAGTAAAATCAATTTCTTTTACTTTTAACGTAAAAACCAACAACAGGAATATATCAAGAAGCTGGTATTGGGAACCAGGTACAAATAAGGTAACTTACAATGGACCGGGCAAGGATGGTAAACTAATGACTTATTCGTACAATACTGGATCAATAGATAAAAGCGACACCATGAAATCCTTTGTAGACGCCCGATTCATCAATGATCAATACTGGCTTTTATTTCCTTTCCATTTGATCTGGGATAAGAAGGCAGAAATTACAGACGCAGGAATGAGACATTATCCCATTAACAAAAAGAAGAAGGCGGAATGTTTGATCGTAAAATATCCGCCATCAGCAGGCGGCTACACTCCCGGGGATATTTTTGAACTCTACATTGGCAAAGATAACCTAATTCACGAATGGGTTTACAGAGCAGGTGGTAAAAAAAATGGCCGAGCTTTAACCTGGGAAGATTATAAAAATTTTAATGGCCTGAATATTTCAACAGTACACAACGTTGCTGATCAAAAGTTTAAACTCTGGTTTTCAAACATAAAGGTTATAACTAAATAATTGTTGATATTTTCTCAAAAAATCTTTAATTATTTCAACCAATTAGAGGAGGCGCTATGAAACTCTTAAAATTATTTCTTCCCGTAATTATTGGATTAGCAATAGTAGCAGCGGGTTGTGGTGTAAAGAAACACAATCCGGCACAGGTAAAAAAAGATATTGATAACAACAACGCACTTTTTGCCAAATCATTTAATTCTAAAGATGCAACCGGGGTTAGTACTTTTTATACTGATGATGCTGAATTACTCCCGCCTAATGCACCTGAAGTTAAAGGAAGAGATAATATTCAAAACTTTTGGCAACAAGCTATAGATATATTATCAGACATGAATTTAACAACGGATACGGTTGTTGTAGAGGGAGATGCTGCAATAGAAACAGGTAGTTACAGTATAAATGTGCAAATGCCGAACCAGTCCCCGACAATGGACAAAGGAAAATATCTGGTTGTCTGGAAGTATATGC
>CAZQQD010000191.1:0-2097 GCA_964595355.1 uncultured Ignavibacteriaceae bacterium
GAAAAATTGCTATCAGTTTCCCACCGCTGTAATTCTTCGTTATATATCATCATTTTATTTAATGATGTATCAAAATATCTACCGCTAATTTTCGGTATAATCAGCGACTCAATAGGAACAAAATTTACACTGTATGTCCCATCTTCATTTTCGGGCACTACTATTTTATATGTTTGTTCCAAGATTAATACCGATTCAATCTCTGGATGTATGCCTTCTGGTTCCTGAACAAAACAATCAAGAATCCATTCTTTTGCTTCATCTAAAGAATCAAATTTTATTATTTCACCATCCACTTGGTCTAACACTATTATTTTCTTTTTCATGCTAATCTCCTTGATTATTTATAAAATCTCATTGATTAATGTCTATTGCTAAGGCTGTCTTTCTATCCCGGAAAATTGCTATTTAATTTTGAATACTCGCATATAACCATCATTATAATATACTCTAACTTCATCAATTGGTATTCCTTCGTTAACCCTAACATGTCGTTTTATAAATTCTTGGTAAAAATCATTATTAACCTCGATACCTTTTATTCCTTCCGCAATTTTCGTCAGATTCCTAATTTCTGGAATATCATTTAAAATTCCATCGGCTATTATATTAGAATCTAAAAATTGATATTCATCTACTGTTTTACTAATAGTGTCTATTAATTTTTCTCTTATCCCCATTTATCACTCCATTTTTCATTGATTAATGTCTATTTCAACATAATTTGGTTAAGTTTCATCAGGTAAAGAGTTTGTTGAGCTTTCATCTTTAGGCAAACTCCACTTACCATTCCCATGTTGATGATAAAGTCTTTGATGTCTTAAAGTATATTCCGTAATTGTAATCCCATTTGCATTTTTAATTTCTCCTTTTAACAATCTTTGTTAGTTAGTGCGAACCTGCATTCATTACCCATTGCATTATGTATATATTCCCAAGATGGACAGTTATTCCCTTTAATTTTATAAACCGTTTTACCGCGCTTCTTAACCTTGAAATCTAAATTATCCTGATTAAGCGGAATCATATATATTTTATTGCCCGATTTTGGATGTACCCCGAAGTACGCATCTTTTATCACACCTTTTTTTATGTACCTGATGATAAGGCAAGGTATTGTATCTTTAAGATCTGCAAATTCTTTTACTGTTAAATGTTCCATTAGCCCACCTTGTAAATAAAAATTAAACTTCTTGATTTATTTTTCTCTTTTCTCAAATAGCCTTTTTTAACTAATGCCGTAATATGCCGACTAACTCCGAATGTGCTTTTTATTCCAAATTCTTTCCCTATTTCCCGAAACGTAGGCGGATATTGATTATAACAGGAAAAATCACGTATGAAATTTAATATTTCTCGCTGCCGGTCTGTTAAGTCTTTCATTTAGGTATTATTCTGAAAATTGTTAAGTTTATTTAATAATTTTATAAATCCATCTTCCGATAAAGCTTGTTTATTTACATAACATTCACCAATATTATTTTCAGCTAAACTTACCTTTGTATAACAATCAGAATTATTCTTGAATAATTGTCTTAGTACTACTTCCGTAATTTTAGGCATAAATGGCGGTTCAACCTGACCGGCTATTGCTCCTGTAGCTTCCATTGCCAATTTATAAACTATATGCATGTAATCACTTCCTTGATCTTTGAAATAGTCCGGGTTAATAGCTTCGCGTATCTTTACAAATTTACCGTTTAGTTTTTCTATAAAAATTATCCATTTAATACCTTTGTCTTTATCTTCTATAATTACCGAGTCTGTTGTTTCTATTGTTTGTGCCATTTCTAATACTTGCATTTTTAATTCTCCCAGCCAATATTGGCATATAAGTTTAATATTCTTATTTATTATCCCACTTCTCAAAACTTCCCTTTACAAAATCTTCCTTGAGTATCCATCGGGGTTTATCTAACCCGTCAACTCTGATACATTCGACATCTTGCCAGAGATTCCCGGCTGTTACCTGCGAATGAGTATAAATTTTTACTTTTTTGTCGAAGCTGATAAAGTTTGCAATGTTTGGTATTTTGTCGAATCCTTCATAAGAATCAATAACATTATTTACTGAATCTTTTAATCTTGCATCGGTAA
>CAZQQD010000192.1:0-2036 GCA_964595355.1 uncultured Ignavibacteriaceae bacterium
AGTTGAAATACTTTTCAACTGTCATCCCGAATTTATTTCGGGATCTCCTTAATTAACAAGTATTTTGAAAGAGCGCCCCTCACCTTTTCCCAAAACACCCATTGCATTAATTACCTGTTTAAATTAAATTGCTTTCAATTAACAGAATGTGCCCTCCGAGCAGCATTTCTTGTTAGGGGAGCTTGCAGAAGTAATAAAATGTATCCTAAATCAGATATTAAATATGGGAATTGTGTTTATTGTGGGAAATTTAGGACAATTACCGATGACCATATACCTCCTAAAAATATTTTTTCCAAGCCACGCCGCCCTAATAACTTAATTACTGTACCGTGCTGTAATATTTGCAATGGAGCAGCTTCTAAAGATGACGAATATTTTTGGATTACCTTATCCATAAGAGAAGATGTTTCAGACAATATTGACGTTAAAAATAACAAATCAAAAATTGATAGGGCTTTGAATAATCCAAAGAAGATTGGTTTTAGGAAAAAAATTTATAGTTCGATTAATTATTCTGATGTGTTTAGTAATTCTGGTTTGTTCATCGGTCAGAAACCCACTATGGGTGTTGAACTGGATAGGCTTACTAAAGTTACAAAAAGGATAATCCACGGATTATATTATTACCATTTTAAAAAGATACTAAATAAAAACTATTTCCCTATCTCTTAATATAGTCGATAATTTTAAGAATTTTTCAGAAAGTGATTTGAAAGAATTAAAACATTTTGTTTTAGAACCACTAAGATATGCGAAAGTCAATTCTGTTGGCCACAAAGTTTTTGATTATAAATTTAGAGTTGCGGAAGATAATGATTCTGTTACTATTTGGCTTCTGAAATTCTATGATAAAATTATATTCATAGGTGCAACTGTATCAAATGTGATATAACATCTATAAAAAAATATGAGTCTGTTAAACACACTTGCCTAGATGAAAGCACTCCTTCTTTTTTATTGAATAAATATTTCTTGTTTTTAAAAGGCTGTTACAAAGCCAAGACTAAACTTTGCATACTCATTTGTGAAATCATAAGTGAGCTCGCTAACGAGACGTATATTCCTTCTCAGCAAATACCCTGCGTGTCCCGTTATTGATTCGTAATCCAGCACATCTTCTTCAGAGTCAATCTGGTTATATAAACCAACCAGGTACCACAGGCTTTCATCACCTTCCGGACGGAAGATCAGTTCAGCAAATCCGCCGTTGGTTTTTACTTTATAATCCATAGTCAAAGCATAAGGATTAGTGTCATCCCTGTATAAATATTGCAGGTTAAGCTCGAAGTTTTCATTCATAAGAGTTGCATCTGCACCAAACATTTTAATCTCATTTTTTTTGCCTAATGTAATGCCATCTATTAGTTCATTTCCATAATACCCGATTGCTCCCACTCTTACATATTCATTTACTTCCTGCGAAACCCTGCCAAACAGATTTTTATATTTATCCTTATCGAACAAACTATTGGAATGTACTTCCCCAATACCGGAACCATTCACAACTTCTAAAACCAGGTCCGTTGCCGAAGGCAAGGAGTAGGCAAAGGTGATTCCACGATCGTAGGTAAGATCGATATCGGAAAAACCAGGACGAACTTTGTAAATCCAATAGTCTTCGCTTTCCAGTCGCAGCTCTCTTTTAAATACCGGGTCGGAAACCTGGAACTGCCCAACTGTGAAATCGAGTTCAGTTCCGAAAAGATTATTGAACATCAGCCAGGCGTCTTCAATTTTTCCCGCCTCTCCGTTTTCAAGAATGTAATATGCATAGTATGCAACATCCTTTGTAATTGCCCCGCCCGTCATAATTTTAAACACAGCAGGCGTCCCGATATCAAACTCATTACTATTATCGCTGTTGTAGGTTGTAAATCCCTGTATTCGCACTGCAATCGGGAAATCTCTAATTAAATCAAGCCTGTCGTCGCCAGTATTAACAAAATACCTCGGTGCGTCTTTATCTTTCAAAGTAAATCCGTTTGCAGCAAATTCATTTCCGTATGGTTTTAAGTAAGGTATCGGGCTGTGAC
>CAZQQD010000193.1:0-2028 GCA_964595355.1 uncultured Ignavibacteriaceae bacterium
CGGGAACCTTGCCATTCAAAACCACCTGTGCAATTGTGTATTCATTTGATAGAAAACCATTCCAGAATTTATCTATTTTATGAGGATAGCGGATACCTCCCTGTTCTAAATTATAATCTCCATATTTTGTAAGTTCGGTTATATCACCCCAGATACTATTAAAAAAATCATCGGGGTAATAACTGTTCTTTTCAAGTGCAGAAATTAAATATGTGTAAGAACTAATGTAAAGCCTGTAACGAGCATCAGTAATATTAAACGAAATAATATAATGTTTTATTCCATTGAACTTTTTCTCTCCATCATATTTCAAACTGCCAGATTTCTCTGCTGTGATTAAAATTCTTTCAGGAGAAGTTCTTAAATACTCTTTATCCTTTTGAAGTTGTGCCGGTTGTCCCGGAAATTCTTTGCCGCTTCTTTTCATCATTACAACATCATTCGCCGTAACAGAATAAGTATCCGACCATTTAACATTAATCCAAAACCTGTTTTTTACTTCTCTCCAGATGTTTTGCTTTGTTAAGTCTTTTATTTCGTGTGTCTGGGTATAACTGGAAATCCAGGGACCTTCCGGTCGTTCGGATTGCTCAATAAAGTGTCTGTAACCAATACGTTGAATTTCAACACTTTTTAAGTTGTCTAATTTTTCTCTGCCTCCCATTGCTTCAAAAGATTTATTTAGAATTTCTATCGCTGTTTGTTGAGGATATAAGGTGATTGTAAACAAAAGAATAATAGCAGCAAATATAAATGAGTTTTTTGTATTCATTTAAACTCCTTTTTGTTGAATTAAATCAGTTCACTATTTCCTTCATCAATTCAGGATGTTTTATAGGGACATATGTAAATCATGAAGTGTTTCCATATTAAGATTTTTTTCTAACAGGTTTATTATTTCACTTACGTAATAGCTTTGAGCAAAAGCTTTTGGCTGATATAAATCACTGGCATATAATAATTTTATGTTCGAAAATAAACCAAGATCAGTCCCTGAACAAATTTGTTCTCTCTGATACCTTACCTTATCTTTTAAATTAATTGTGTAATAAACAGGAAGTTTACTGAATATCTAAGTGATTCAAGGAATTAGTTTTTATAATATACTTTTACAATCTGATTTACAACAGATTTTTTTAAGAACCAAAAAAAATATTTTAATTTATTATTTACCTGAAAGATATTGATCGAGATAAGTGGTCATATCTGTCCAGGCTGTCGGCTCCATGTGCATACCAATAAAAGTTTTTATTTTTAGTTTTTCTTTTTCCACTTCCTTTTCAGCTTCAAGTAAAGATTCTTCCCAGAAAAACCCGCTTTTCCCATTGGGTTGAATCATCTCACTTGTATATGCCAGTTGAAGTTCTGGAAAATACGCTATCATTAATCGTTCAAGTGATTCAGTTCTTACAGGGATTAAAATAATTCTGTTTTTTCCTGAACCTATTTCCATTCTGCCTGAAACGAAATGAAATCGTGGCTTTCTTTTCACTTTCTCGAGGGAATCGGGAAGTAAAGTATGCGGGGCTTTTATAAGTCTTTCAAGTATTGGTTTGTTCATAGCATTGGCGTATACAGGAATTCCTCTTGCTACATATTCCCGTACCCCTGCAATGTGCCACCACGCATCGGATGCGGTTACCAATGCCTTAATCGGAACGCCGGGAAAACGTTTGTGTGCCTCAGCAATTACCTTTGCCGAATATCCTGTGGAAATAGGCGCTTCAAGAATAACAATTCCGTCATCCTGTTTTACAATTGTTGTATTCCAGTTACCGGCAATTTGAATTATTCCATCAGCAACTTTATTTATTTTATTTTTACCCCAGCTTAAAGGATAATCATTTACCGTTTGTGCAATAAAATCAGTATAACCTTTCTTTACGCTTTCGGGAATTTTAAATAAACTATCGGGAATGTCCTGATTAAAGGATAATTCCGTTAACAATGTCACCTTCGATTTAGAACCATTCCTTTCATAATCAAACTGTAACGGATATCTGATTCCGTTTGGTTCAAGCTGCCACA
>CAZQQD010000194.1:0-1980 GCA_964595355.1 uncultured Ignavibacteriaceae bacterium
TTCTAATATAATAAACTTGATTTGTTTTTTTCTAATACTGAACATATCTCTTTTTGCACAGGAGTCTAGGACTAATTCGACAATAGAACATTTGACGCAAAAAATGTTTGCTGCTTGGTCTATGAATACTCCGAGCACAATTGATTCCATATTTGCTAAGGATGGAATTTATGAAGACGTTGCAGGAAATACATTGGCTAAGGGTAGAGAAAACATTAAAAAATTGTTGAATGAAACGACATCTGCAATACCTGATTTTAATATAAAATTATTAAAATGGTTTTCATCAGGAAATAAGGTTGCTTGTCAATGGATTATGAAAGGAACACAAACCGGAAATATGGGAGATATCCCAGCTTCAGGAAAGTCTTTTTCAGTACGTGGAGCTTCGATTGCTCTGATAAAGGATGGAGAAATTATTCGATGGACCGACTATTATGATAGTTTTTCTTTTCTCAAGCAGTTGGGAGTTATTCCGAGTAAAGATCCAGTAAAGAACAATTGAATTACTAAGATTTGAAGAGAAACAGTAATTTAAAAGGTAAAGTAGAAAGACATAGGAATTAACATAAAATAAAAAACGCATACAACAACACCTATACGCAATGCCCTTCGGGACACTGCGCATAGCCAAACCGTTAGCGGTAATTAAAGCGGGACAGTGAACTTAAAATTGATAAAATGATTACAAGAATTTGGCACGGAAAAACTAAAGAGGAAGATGCCGATATTTACTTAAAATATATTGAAATAACCGGTATGTCTGATTATAAATGCATTGAAGGAAATCTATCTGCTAAAATATTAAGAAGAATTGATAATAAAATTTGCCAGTGAAGATTTTGAAAAGGCAAGATATTATGGGGAAGACAAGAAATATTTGTTAAAATTTGAAGAAAAAGTAATGCTCCATGAAACCTTTGTATATTATGAATAATTATTTATGGAAATTTTACGAAATATTAGTTGGTCTAAGTACAGTATGTATGGTTTGTTTTCTAATTTCGTGTGGTACAAATAAAACTAATACAAAAATGAATGAAGCACTAATTGTAATAGACGTCCAGGAAGGATTTTTCTATGACCCTAATTATCCTGTATATAATGAAAACAATTTAATATATAATATTAATCAACTTATAGATTCTTTCAGAAAACAGGGCAAGCCAATTATCTTTGTTCGTCATATTGACGAAGATTTGGTAGCGGGGACAAAGCTTTGGGAAGTATATTCAAAAATTCATTCAAAACCTGATGACATATATGTTGATAAAACTACACCGGATTCATTTTTTAAAACGGACTTATTAAATGTCTTGAAAACGAATAACATTGCTTCCCTTGTCATTGTGGGACTTCAAACTGAGTACTGTATAGATGCAACTTGTAAAAGTGCCTTTGGAAAAGGAATTCCAACAATTTTGGTAAGTGATGGACATAGCACTTATGATAATTCGTTTATGAAAGCTGATAAAATTATTGAATATCATAACAAAATAATTGGAAGTTGGTTTGCAAAACTAAAAACTACAGAAGAAATTATTAAAAACCGCTAACCAGCCAATCAAGCGGACGCCCCCGCCGTTGGCGGGGCAAGCTATTTTCGCATTTGGCATTTGATAAATTTTAAAGTTTGTCGTTCCCCCGCCGTTGGCGGGGCAGGCTGTTCGGCTAACTTGTTCAAAGTAGTAGTTCTAATTAATAAACCTGCAAACTGCGCTTACGATGAAAGTTAAGCATCCCGCCAAGGCGGGACTAAATCATTGGCAGTTGTTTTCAAAGTGGCATTGTTGTTCTGGGGCGCCGGTTATCGGCAAGGCCGTTATGTGGTTCCAAGTAAATGGAATGTTAACTAAGTTATTTTCTTATTTATTCAAAAACAGAGTATAATTACTCTAGTTAAATTATATTTTAAGAAATAATAACTCATTGTAAAAACCAATAAATTCCCATTTTATAAGATATAGCAGGAAATATATA
>CAZQQD010000195.1:0-1854 GCA_964595355.1 uncultured Ignavibacteriaceae bacterium
CTTTTTCATCGTGCTGTTTTAAAAGATTAATCTGGTGTTGAATATATTGTTCAACGCCGCTTCCTGTAACTGCTTCAATTCTTCTGACCCCGCTTGCAGTTGATGATTCGCTGATAATTTTGAATAATCCGATTTGTGAGGAATTTTTTACGTGTGTGCCGCCGCAAAACTCTTTACTAAAATCGCCGAATTGAACGACATTAACCTTATCGCCGTACTTATCCCCGAAAAACATAAGCGCACCCATCTTTTTTGCTTCGTCGAAAGGGATGTTCCTATGATGCTGCAATTCAATACTCTTTCTTAATTCTTCATTGACGAGGTTCTCAATATCCTTTAATTCGCTTTCACTTAATTTTGCGAAATGAGTAAAGTCGAAACGTAATCTGTCCGGACCTACATAAGAACCAGCCTGGTGAACGTGAGTTCCTAAAATTTTTCTAAGCGCAGCATGTAGAAAATGAGTTGCAGAATGATTTCTCATAATATCCCAGCGGCGTTCTTCATCAACGTGCGCAATTACTTTTGTGCCGGGAATAACAGGGCTGCTCTGTTCATTTTCGACTACGTGAATAGTTTTGTTATCAACTTTAGCTACATCAAGCACTTTTAATTTACTTTTGTCAATAACTATTTCACCTAGGTCATCAATCTGCCCGCCCGCTTCAACATAGAAAGGTGTTTTGTCAAGAATAAGAAAATCATTTCCGTTTTCTTTTTTATGACCGATAATTTTGGAATCGGACTTTAATTCATCATAGCCTGTAAACTCTGGATTTTTCTTTTCTGTTATTTCAAAATTGCTCAAATCATTTATCGTAATATTTACTGAAGCAAACTTCTCCTTTGAAGCTTCTTTGCCTTTTTGTTTTTGTTCTTCCATTAATTTGTTGAAGCCTGTTTCATCAATTGTAAAACCATATTCTTTCGCCATTACATTTGTTAGATCCACTGGAAAGCCATAAGTGTCGTATAACCTAAAAACATCATTGCCACTTATTTCTGGCTGACTTCCCAATAATGAATCTCTAAGCTTTATAGTCCATTCTGACAATCTAAATTTCTCTAATGGAGTTTGTATATCTTTAGTGGAATAAGATGGACTTTTGTCGATACTTATGATATAATCACTTTTTTGATCATTCAGAATTTTTACGGAACTTACGACATAATTAGGTTTATATTTATTCTCCAAAAGTCTCATTATTTGGTGACTAATTATGTCATTAAATAAATCAAGTCCACGATCAAGAGTCGCATTAAAACTTTCTTCTTCGGCTTTTATAACCTTTTTAATATAATCTCTCTTACCTTTTATCTCAGGAAAAACCGAGCTCATATTTTTTACCAGCACATCGACCAGTTCAAAAAGAAAAGGTTTTTTCAAATTAAGTTTTCTTGCATAACGTGCTGCTCTTCTTAAAATTCTGCGTAACACATATCCGCGGCCTTCATTTCCCGGCACTGCGCCGTCGGCAATTGCAAAAGTGAGAGTACGAATGTGGTCTGCAATAACACGCATTGATATTTTATCTTCTTCTCTTTTGTATTTAACTCCAGCTATTTTTGAAATAACTTCAATCAAAGGAGAAAAAACGTCTGTGTCGTAGTTTGAATCTTTCTTTTGCAGCACTGCACACATTCTTTCGAAACCCATTCCGGTGTCAACGTGCTTTGCCGGAAGTTCGTGCAATTTTCCGTTTTCATCTCTGTTGTACTGAATAAAAACGAGATTCCATAACTCGATGCATTCTGGTTTATCAGCATTCACCCATTCAGGATTTTCGTAATCATCACTCAGGTTTATGTGGATTTCAGAACAAGGACCGCACGGACCGGTTTCTCCCATTTCCC
>CAZQQD010000196.1:0-1823 GCA_964595355.1 uncultured Ignavibacteriaceae bacterium
TCTTGGGATTATAATTCTTCTTTTCTATTCTTTCATATACCGAATGATGGATGAGCGAATCATCAACAATTTTCCGTCTCTTCCAGCCTAAAATCCACCAGAACGGCAACAGGGAATTATGCAGTTTATCTTCCGGATCTGGTTTTATTTGGGAGTACTTCCCTTCATTTATTATTAGCCCGTGCTTTAAAGCTTCATCAATCAGCCATTTTAACGCGACATCGGATAATCCCGATTCTTTATAAGAACCCCCGACGTCAGAATGAACTCCGGCAAACCATACCTGCCTTATATATTGATTTACATCCTCAACCACTTCCCAGAGACTCGGCTTGAATTTGCTTCTTTTTTCATCGATAGAGAGAGCCTGGATTCCGACATTTACATCAGGATTCAATATAGCATTCGGAAATTTTCTGGGAATGAACAGTCCGATAGATTTCACTGTATCCCAAACACCCACAAAATGTGGTTTACATTCCCTTGAGAAAGTTCTCTTAAACCCGGCAGCAATATTATTACTTCCGTATCGATACATCCTTGAAGCGTAAGGGATTAAATTATTGCTTCCTTTTTCCAGCAATCCGCATTTGTGCAGCATTCCGGCAAGTGCACGCACAGTAAAAGCTCCCCGGCTGAATCCGAATAAGTAAACATAATCCCCTTCTTCATACTTGTCCATAAGATATTCATACGCATCTTCTATATTCCTTGTTATTCCAAAACCAAAAGCTAACCCAAATAATTTTGATATGAACTTCATTGGTTTTGTAAATACACCCGGAGCGCTAAGCGTACCAACCCCGGGATCATAATAAGCAATTTGTTTTTCTGAGACCTTCTCAATGATATCGAAAAGCTTCACCACGTTTGTATTTTTGTTCCCGTATTCATTGCCGGTTCCATCACAGCATATTATAATATTTTTGGACATGCGCTTTTATCTCCCTTTAAAGAAAATGCCGGTGCGGAGGATATCTATGTTTGAAATAAATTTAGCTTAAATAATAAATTATTACAAGGTGGGAAATAATAGGTATAAACCACTCACTCATAAAAAAAGCCCACCAAGGGGGAATTTGGCGGGCTTAACCGTTCAAGAAAAAATTCCAAAAGGCTTATAATTCCTCAAGCGCTTTAAATTATTTAAAACATTTCTGAAAAGTGCATATGAGCAATAAGCCATTTACCATTTTTCTTTACTGCAACCATTGTGGCTCTGCCGCTTTGATAATTCATCTGTCCTCCTTTTTCCATCCACGAAAAAAGATAGTAACCTGTTACAACTGCAGCATCGCCATTGTAAACCTGAACTTCATAATCCTGCTCGTGATAATTTACATAAGCAAGTGATGCAGTTCCCTCAATAAATGCCTTCCAGGCAGCTGCATCGTGCCGCAATGGAGATACTACATACGGAAATTCAGTATTGTCATCTGTAAAATATGTCCAGTATGTTGTGAAATTATGCTGATTGAACGCCTCTGCTGTATTTTTGACCAGGGCCTGTACATCTTCTTTATCCCCGGCATAAGCGCTGCTTAAAAACATCAGTGAAATAAAGAGAACCAAAAGAACTTTTAGATTTTTCATAGTGCACCTTTACATTAAGTTATTAAATAAGACAGAACAAGTAATTATCAAAAAATATGTAATATCATTTGCAAAGAATAAACAAACAGAGTCTATCAGAGTAGAGGATAAAAACCATTATGTAATTAATTATAAGAGGAGAGAATTTTTTCGGATTTGAAAAAATTATAATAGTTTATAAGCATTTTTATAATACGACATTGTTTTGTGAATGTCAATAAAAATAAAAG
>CAZQQD010000197.1:0-1772 GCA_964595355.1 uncultured Ignavibacteriaceae bacterium
GCTCTTTTTGAGTTCTATATTTTTTCTGATCATCAGAAGAAGAATGCGAAAGCAGCCTGACTACCTCTGCTTCTATTAATGCCGGACCTTTTCCACTTTTTATATATTCAATTGCTTCCTGAACTTTCGCGAAAGATTCAAAATAATCAGTCCCATTAATTTTTGCTCTATGCAAATTAGCGTAACCGGTCATCATCTCTGCAACAGAATTTTCCTTTCCACCACTTTGCATTTGAACGGGAACAGAAATAGCATATTTATTATTTTCAATTACAAATAGGACAGGAAGTTTTTCTCTGCTGGCCCAGTTAACTGCTTCGTGAAATTCTCCCTGGCTGGTTGTACCTTCGCCACTACTTACATATGCAATACCTTTCTTTTTCAGGCGGGTCATTGAAAGTGCAGATCCGACAGCCTGTAAAAATTGTGTACCTGTCGGACTGGATTGAGAAGGCAAATTAATATTTGGATGTCCCCAATGACAAGGTAGCTGTCGTGCTCCACTCGCGGGATCACTTTCCTTTGCAAAACATTGTAGGAAAAATTCCGTTGGAGTAACTCCGGCTGCCAGAACTACTGCAACGTCACGATAATATGGAAAGAACCAATCTTTTCGGGAATCAAGCGAAAAACCAATTGCGGTCTGAATTGCTTCGTGACCAGCACCGGCTATGTGAAAAAACGTCTTTCCCTGACGTAATAAATTCATTGCTTTATTATCAATACCCCTTGCAACGAGCATATGCCTTAATACTTTAAGCAATTCTTCTTTTTTGAGATCTAGTTTCATATTTGATTTTGAAGATCCGTTACCACCATAACTTTGTGAATTAGCTTTTCCTTTTTTTACTGAAGAAGTTTTTGTGGAATTAATTCCACCGGTAGAATTCTTGGCCATTTTAATTTCCTTTGTTTATAAATAGGGAACAGTTACTGGTATCAATTCATCTCTCGTTATATTCATCACTCTATCATAATCAAAAATTTCTTTTAAATTATTTTTTAATTTTTCTTTTACTTCAGAAACATGCATTGTTTTTCTTAATTCATTCTTCAAAGAAGTTACACCCTTGTCAGTGATTCCGCAAGGTATAATGCCTGAAAAGAAACCAAGATCTGTATTAACATTAAATGCAAAACCGTGCATTGTTACCCAGCGTGAAACTTTTATTCCGATCGCCGCTATTTTTTTATCCCCTACCCAGACGCCAGTGTATCTCGAATCTCTGATCCCTTCCAAACCATAATCTGCACAAGTTTTAATTATAACTTCTTCTAAAGCTCGTAAATACTTATGCGTATCTTGTTTCCAATTTTTCAAATCAATTATCGGGTAACCTACAATTTGACCGGGACCGTGATAGGTAATATCGCCTCCACGATCAATATCAAACACTGATATTTTGTTTTCTGAAAGAAAATCCTCCGAACCAATAAGATTCTTTTTATCAGCTACTTTGCCAAGAGTATAGGTATGAGGGTGTTCAAGCAAAAAGAGAGTATCATTAACTTTCTGCTCAACTCTTAAATTCAATGTTTCTTTTTGTAAATCCCATGCTTCCTGGTAATCAATAACTCCAAGATCACAATAATTTAAAGATCTTTGTGACACTTTAATTCATCCGATAATTTTATTCTTGTTAAATATGAACCGATTCTCCGTAAACAGCAGCGGCAGCTTCCATCACTGATTCTGACAGTGTTGGATGGGCATGAATAGTTTTAATAACTGATTCTGTTGTTGCTTCCAGAGTTTTGGCTAATGTAGCTTC
>CAZQQD010000198.1:0-1765 GCA_964595355.1 uncultured Ignavibacteriaceae bacterium
CCAATCAAATAAAAAGCGGAGTTGTAATGAAAAGAATTAATATTTTCTTTTTTATAGTTGCAATTTTCAGTTTCATTTTAATCGACGGCTGCCAGTCAAACAAATTAAAACCGGGAGAAGGATATATAAATGTTACCGGCGGGAAAGTCTGGTATAAAATAGTTGGGAGCGGAGATAAAACTCCTTTGTTATTACTGCACGGCGGTCCCGGCGTACCGAGCTACTACTTAAATACGATGGCTGCGCTCGGTGATGAAAGACCCGTTATTTTTATCGATCAGCTTGGCTGCGGAAGGTCAGACAGAATCACAGATACAACTCTTATGACTATTCCTGCATATTTAAAAGAACTGAAAGAAATTCACGATACATTGGGATTAAAAGATTATTATATCTTCGGACATTCCTGGGGAACAATTTATGCGGTGGAATATTATTTCGCACACCCTGAAGGTATAAAAGGATTAATTCTCAGCGGACCTGCATTAGATATTCACCGATGGTCGAAAGATGCAGACACTTTAATTGCAACTTTACCTGATTCAATACAAAAAACAATAAGAGTTAATGAGAAAAACGGAACCTTCGATTCTCCCGAATACCAGGCAGCGGTTGATTATTATTACAGGCTTTATCTTGCACGTAAACAACCCTGGTCAGCCGATATTGACAGTGCATTTTCACAGGCCGGAATGAATGTTTACTTACATATGGATGGACCCAGTGAATTTACACTTTCAGGAAACCTGAAAGATTATGATGCAACCGGAAAGTTAGGAAACATAAAAGTTCCTACACTTTTTATAGGCGGTGAATATGATGAAGCTCGACCAGAAACTGTAAGATATTATGCCAGTCTCGTCCCCGGGGCAAAGGTTGCGATAATTCCAAATGCCGGGCATCTTTCAATGGAAGATAATCCTGAAGCAAATAACAAAGCCATCAGGGATTTTCTTCACAGCATTGAAAAATAAAAAAGTATTAAAAAATTTTAGATTGTTGGAAGAGAGACGGGGCTGTTTTTTAGTTACCGTTTAACAAATAGATGTAATCTTGTACAGCACTTTTTTGTAATTTGAATGCACGTTTTTTAGAAATATAAACGGGGGCAATTATGTCACTCAAAGATCCCTTTATAAATGAGCTAAAGTTTGAATCAATTTCCACAAGAAAAATGCTGGAAAGGACTCCTATGGAGAAAGCTGACTGGAGACCTCATGAAAAATCAATGTCGCTCGGAAGGCTTGCGTCGCACGTAGCAGAAATACCCGGCTGGGTTGTCCACACCTTAACACAGGACGAACTCAATTTTAATACAGGTGAATGGAACCCGGTTGTCTTTGAAAATAATAAAGAATTGCTGGAGTGTTTCGATAAAAATGTTTCAGATGCTCTTGTGGCACTGGAAAATACCGATGATGACAAAATGCATACAAACTGGGCTTTAAAAATGGACGGGAATACTTTATTCGAAATGCCGAAGTCACAGGTTCTGAGAACATGGGCATTCAATCATCTTGTACATCACCGGGCGCAACTCTCAGTTTATCTAAGATTAAATAATATCCCTTTGCCGGGTACATATGGTCCTTCTGCAGATGAGAATAATTAAGTAACTTAGTTACTGAATGGATTTAAATTTCAGTAAAGAACAGGTTTCGGCTTTTCACTGAATACTATACGCTCCCCCAAAACCCTACCCTTGCCTTTATTTCATAATATCCTTAAATAAGATGAAGAATTTTTTGGAATTTTATGAAAAGAA
>CAZQQD010000199.1:0-1764 GCA_964595355.1 uncultured Ignavibacteriaceae bacterium
ATGAAATTATAAATAGCCACGAATTCACTAATAAAAGGCATTGTCAGAATTAATCTTCAGAGAAGATAGCTATAAATTAATGGGAATCTGTATGGAAGTTCATAATAATCCAGGGCCAGGATCTCTTGAAATAGTTTATAAAGACGCGCTTGTATATGAGTTTCAAAAGGCTGACATACCTTTTGATCGGGAAAAAGAGTATATGATAAAATATAAGGATTTAATACTTCCCCATAAGTTTTATGCCTATTTTGTTGTGTATGACAAAATCATCCTTGAGGTTAAAGCTGTTTCAGCAATCGAAAATAAATTCATTGCACAAGCCATTAATTAGTCAAGCCTTAAAATAGGTTCAATATGTTGAATGTTAACTAATTATTGTTAATAATGGCTCAAAAAATGTCCTGCGAAATTGCAAGAAAAGGAATAATTTTAAGAAAAAGCTTGCAAAATGGTAGGAAAATCAGAAAAGACTCCTCAATTAGATATTTTCAAAACGCCATTGAAGCAATTCATTAACCTTAAGCATGAACTGTGTATATTGGCAGACAAGATAAATTGGGAATCTGAGTCAGAAAAATTTAAAGGCTATTACAAAGATTTTGGAAGGCCCTCAATACCACTAAGAAGGATGATAGGGCTAGTGCTTCTGAAGTACATGTATAACCTTAGCGATGAAAGTGTAGTGGATAGATGGATTGAAAACCCTTACTGGCAATATTTTACAGGAGAGATTTTCTTCCAGGTAGAAAAGCCGATGGATCCGAGCGAATTTGTCCACTTCAGGAAACGTATAGGAGAAAAAGGGGCAGAAGACTTATTAAAATTGTCAATTGACCTGTTCGGGAAGGAAGCAAAAGAGAAAGAAGTATTGATAGACAGCACGGTGCAGGAAAAGAACATTACTTTTCCTACAGATACCAAACTGCACAAGAAAATCATCGATAAATGCAATACAATAGCTGAAACAGAGGACATCCCACTTAGGCAAAGTTATAAACGTACAGTAAAGCAATTGATGATAGACCAACGTTTTCGAAATCATCCGAAACGTAAGAAAAAAGCCTTGGCAGCTGCCAGAAAGATTAAGACCATAGCTGGTCGGTTAGTACGTGATCTGGAAAGAAAGATGACCGATGACCAGCTCGAGTTTTATGGTCGGAAGCTGGAGATATTCCATCAAATATTAGCACAACAGAGAGATACAAAAAATAAAATTTACAGTATTCATGAACCTCATGTAAAATGTATAGCAAAAGGAAAAGAAGCTAAGCCTTATGAATTTGGGAATAAGAGCAGCCTGGTGAAGACACGCAAAAGCGGGATAATAATTGGAGCATTAGCATTCAATGAAAATGTTTACGATGGAGATACTTTGGAACCCCAATTAGCACAAGTTGAAAGAGTGGCAGGCTATCGACCAAAAGTAGCTATCGTGGACAGAGGTTATCGAGGAAAGAAATATGTATCTGAAACACAAATACATACACCAAAGCCATTGCCTTCATCTGCCACAAAATATCAAAAACAGAAGGCCAGAAAACGTTTTAGAAGCAGAGCCGGAATAGAACCAGTGATTGGTCACATTAAACATGATCATCGTATGATCCGCAATTATCTCAAGGGAGAAATGGGTGATAAAGTCAACACAATAATGGCCGCAACAGCATTTAATCTGAAAAAGATGCTCTCCCGGATTAAAAAAGAACTGGAAAATATTTTTTCCAATTTTATACGGATAATTTTCTCAGACCTTTTTTCATT
>CAZQQD010000200.1:0-1683 GCA_964595355.1 uncultured Ignavibacteriaceae bacterium
CTGGAAATTAATCCCAATCATCCTTCATTAAGATTACATAAGCTGCAGGGTACGTTATCTGAATTGTATTCCGTATCTATAAATATTTCCTATCGTATTTCAATCTATTTTTTAATAGAGAAAGATAAAATAATACCCGTAGATATTGGAAGCCATGATGAAATTTATTAAAACGTAAATTTTCACTATTTCTGCCCCCTTCGATATAACCCATTTCTTTCATATATTTAACATTTAAAATTCCCAGATCGGAGATAATGAACGATAAATATGAAGCCGTAATTGGCCTGGAAGTGCACGCACAATTGCTTACGGAATCGAAGGCTTTTTGCAGTTGTTCAACAAAATTTGGCAATTCACCAAACACAAACGTATGCCCTGTTTGCCTCGGTCATCCCGGTGTTCTCCCTGTGCTTAATAAGAAAGTTGTAGAGTTTATTACCTTAATGGGACTTGCAACAAACTGTACAATTAATGAAAGATCTGTCTTTGCAAGAAAGAATTATTTTTATCCTGATTTACCCAAAGGATACCAGATTTCGCAATATGAATTACCTGCTTGTGAACACGGTTTTCTAAATATTACAAACAAAGACGGCCAAACTAAAAAAATAGGCATCACAAGAATTCATATGGAAGAAGATGCTGGCAAATCAATTCACGATCAGGCATTTGAAACTTTGGTCGATGTTAACAGGTGCGGTGTTCCGCTAATTGAAATTGTTAGTGAACCGGACATCCGTAGCGCTGAAGAGGCTGTTCAGTACCTTACAAAAATTAGGCAGATTGTACAATACCTTGAAATCTGCGACGGAAATATGGAAGAAGGCTCTCTAAGGTGTGATGCAAATATCTCCGTTAGACCAAAAGGACAGAAGGAATTTGGTACAAAAACTGAAATTAAAAATATGAATTCGTTCAGGAATCTTGAAAAAGCTTTAAATTTTGAAATATCCCGGCAAGCAGAATTAATTGAAGATGGAGAAAAAGTTATCCAGGAAACTCTCCTGTGGAATCCTGATAAAGATGAAGCAACCCCGATGAGAAGTAAAGAGGAAGCTCACGATTACAGGTATTTTCCTGAACCGGACTTATTACCTGTCATAATTGATGAAAAATGGAAAAAGGAGATTTTACAGAAACTTCCCGAACTTCCCGAAGTAAGAAAAGAACGATTTGTTAAGAATTTTGGTTTACCTGTATATGATGCTGAAATTTTAACATTGAGCCGTGGAATAGCAGATTATTATGAAAACGTGCTGAAGTTTACAGACGATCACAAAAGTACAAGCAACTGGATTATGGGCGACGTTCTGAAAATTATCAACGAAGAAAAAATTGATATAAAAGATTTTCCGATAAAAGCGGAAAATCTCGGTAAACTTATAAATCTTATAAACGAAGGGACCATAAGTGGAAAAATTGCCAAAGAAATCTTTCCTGAAATGTTGAAGGGACATAAAAGTCCGGATGAAATCATTAAAGAAAAAAACCTTGTGCAAATAAGTGATGGTTCACAAATAGAAAAAGTGATCGACTCAATATTCGCAAATCACAAAAATGAAATTCAGACATATTTTGATGGCAAAGAAAAAGTATTCGGATTTTTTGTTGGACAGGTGATGAAGGAAACAAAAGGCAAAGCAAATCCTAAAATGGTAAACGATATTTTAAAAAATAAAT
>CAZQQD010000201.1:0-1676 GCA_964595355.1 uncultured Ignavibacteriaceae bacterium
ATCGCTATCTGCACTGGAAGCAATGCAGCGTTAGTAGGCAATAAATATTCTTTAGCTAAAGAAACTTAAACAAATTCACTAAGTACAACGTATATTAAGCAATATATACCTATAGAGATTTGTGTAACCCAAATACTTGTAAATTACTTATTGTAATGTGTACATTTTGGCATTACAATTATTGTAATTACTATTCCTGAAACATTCGTTTAGTATCTATTATCTATATTTTGAATACGAGTAGTTAATTTTTTTCTTAAGTTAAAAGACCCACATAATATAAAGGTAATCGAATATGAAAAAGATAATTTTGAGCGTGGTTTTTACTTTAGTCGGGTTAGCAATCCTGGGATTGATATTTATTTTCACCGGGGCATACAATGTAAGTGCAATGGAACCTGATGCAGGTATAATTCATTGGGTGCTTGAAACAACCAGTGATCGTTCAGTTGATGTACGATCAGATGATATTAAGGTACCTGACCTGGAAAACCCTGCGATGATTAATGCTGGACTTTCCCATTATAAAGAAATGTGCGCCGAATGTCATCGTGCACCCGGCAAAGATGAAACTGAACTAGCAAAAGGTTTAAATCCTGACCCTCCAAATCTCTATAAATGGGGATACAGAATGAATCCTGCAAAATTATTCTGGGTTACAAAAAACGGAATAAAAATGACAGGAATGCCTGCGTGGGGTAAAACTCATTCTGACGATGAAATCTGGACAATCGTTGCTGCGGTTAAAAAGTTACATGATGTAACACCGGCAGAATATGATTCAGTGAAAGTTGAAAAGGAATAATTTTATTTTCATTTGTGGAGGGTTTCAAACCCTCCACTACAATAGGCCCTCTTTATTTCAAAGGAATTTTACTCCCATACTTAGCCAGCCAATCATTAAAGGAAAGCAATTCAGGATTGAGTGATTTTGTAAATTCAATATCTCTTACTCCACAATAATAGTCTTCAAAATCCCTTTTGAACTGGAACATATTTCCAAGATCATCAGCTCCCGGAAATCCAAAGCTCCTGAAAACATCGGGCGGTACATCATTATAACCGATCTTAACACCAAGAGCTTCTGTCATCGCTTCAGCCATCTGTTTAATAGTAAGTTTTTCTCCCGTGATATAAAGACTCTTTCCTATAAATTCCGCTCCTCTTTTAAACACACCGTAAGCACATTTTCCTATATCTTCAGATGCCATTGCCGGAAGCTTTTTATCTCCCATTGGGAAAACCAAAGCATAATTTCCATCTTCACCTTTCTGCGGACCCGATCCGAAATAAATAAAATTATCCCAGTAAAAAGAAGTGTTTAAATATGTAGTTGGAACACCCGCCTGTTCAAAAAATTTGTTAGATTCTCCTTTCCCATCATAATGTGGTACCTTATATTTTTCCATTAATGTCGGCATCCTGTCATCATCCAGAGGAATCCATTTTCTTGTATCTTCAAGAGTTGACCAGATAACATGTTTTATATCTGTGGCCTTAGCAGCATTTGCCATCGATCTTGCCTGTGAAATTTCTCTTTCAGGAGAAAGATATTCCCAATAATTTGTAACACAGTAGGCTCCATAACATCCTGTAAAAGCTTTTTTAAGGCTTTCTTCATTATCCGCATCGGCCTCAACTACCTCAGCACCGAGCTTAGCCAATTCTTTAGCTTT
>CAZQQD010000202.1:0-1624 GCA_964595355.1 uncultured Ignavibacteriaceae bacterium
AAGCGGGTGTAGGTTTGCTGGAATACTTTTCCGAAACGCATAAGTGTTTTATTTTCTTCATCTGTATAAGGGGTGCCTGAAAAATTCTCGATATACAAACCAACATTCTCTAACAAAACACCTGATCCGGCAAGGCCAGGGCAATTGAAATAATAGTCCAATGATTCCTCCGGAACGCCGGGGATATACTTGAAAAGATCCCTATAAAATTTGTTTTTTTCATCAAAAGTCAGATGGTATGCAAAAAAATCCTGTCCCTTTTCTTTTGCTTCCTTAATACTGTTATTGGGTGGAGAATCAAAACACGGGATCGTAATCTCGGAAGGGATCTCGCGCTGATCTGCCAGCCAGATATGCAGATCATCCCTTGTTTTGTAATCTAAAATAAACCCGGTGTGTTCAATAGGAATATTTATGTGAACGAATTGTTCATATACAAGCTGAATTACTTCTTTGAGCTCATCACTTTTCTGCATCGCCATTGTTCTTGCACGTACTCTTTCGAGTGCAAGCTGAATTTCTGCCTCTCTCGCCTGTGCTTCTGCTTTCTGCAGATCAAGAAAACGGCGATAAGTTAAATTGAATACATTTGCAAATCGTTCCAGTAATTTTATTGATTCTTTTGGTAATGGTTCAGGAGTAGTTGTTAATATCATACCCTGAGAGAAGAAAGCCACACTATGTATTCGATGTTCCTTTACCAACTCGTCTTTTATTGTCATACCCATTACTTCGCGAACATACCGGAGCCAATCATTTAATTCTTTTCCGCTCAAGTCAATGACAACCGATTTCTCTTTTTCTTTCCACGCTTCATAAACTCGTTTTCCTGTAGTCGGCTCATCAAGACTTGCATTAAAGTGATGACTGATCTTTGTACCTTCCTGATCTGTAGCCCAGACTTCAAGAACTTTTTCTTCTTCTTTAATTAGACAGATATTTAACCGTTCAGGCGTAACTCCAAGCTCTGTCATTTGCTGAAAGAGAATCGCTGCTGTTTCGGCCAGTTCATCGCTTTTGTGCATAGCCATTGTTCTTGCACGTACTCTTTCAAGAGCTAATTGAATTTCTGCTTCTCTTGCCTGTGCTTCTGCTTTTTTAAGATCATTGAAGCGAGTATAAGTTAGATCAAACACTTTGGCAAAACGAAGCAGAATATTGAAGTGCTCGTCCGATAATGGTTCCAGGCTTGCTACATTCATTCCACCGAAATTGCTAAAGGATGCAGATAATAAAACGCGGTCCGGAGCTCTCATCCCATCTCTTATAAATTTTGGCATCTTTGATAATTCTGTCTTTGCAAACAGGTGATCGTCCCAATTCTTTTTGGTTTGTCCTTCCAGATCATAAACCCATTTTACAGTGCGCTTATTCCACTCTTTCAGAAAAGCAAGATACGGCGGTTTTTTATGATGGGGGATTAAATAACTCATAGGATTAGATGGATCCTCGGAATTCGCCATCCACCAAACCGCATCGTTGGTTTTATGATCAATGATCCAGATAACACAACGGGTTAATGCAAGATCGAGTTTTGTCAATTCGGTAAATAAAGTTCCTATCAAGGCCCGCAATTCTTCAGAAGTCTGCATGGCCATACCCCTTGCTCTCACTCTTTCAAGGC
>CAZQQD010000203.1:0-1608 GCA_964595355.1 uncultured Ignavibacteriaceae bacterium
ACCGAAAACCTCAGTAGAAGCAGAAGAGCCCGAAAACGTAGAAAATGATGACACACACCCCGAAAGTTGATTAAGTACTTATTTATCAATTTAATTAAGAAATCCTAAAATTCCTAATGTGAGACGGGCATTTTAAAACAGCCAAATAATAGTAGTTGAGCTATATTACATAGTTCCTAATCTATTATGAACCCCTCTCAAACAAACAAATAAGAGAATAAATTGGGTGGTTGCAGTAAAAATCAAAGAAAAGGAAAAAATCTAGTTGTAGTGAAATACTTACTATCTACATAATCTTCAGCTAAAATATCTTATAACAACCTAGAAAACAAAACATTAGCAGTACTTTAGTAGAAGTGTATTAACTCCTGAAATTGCATACTCAAACAAGCCTAAGAAATAAAAAGACTTTTTTACAAAATAATCATTTTTAGCCCAGTCTGCATATAAAAGAATAACCATACAACTTGACTTTTTGCTATCAATATGATATCATTACAATATCATTTTATAAGGGTAAGGAAAAATGGAAACAATAAGCGAAAAACAAGGAAAAAAGATGAGCGGCTTTGCTGCGCTGGCTCTGGTATTTGTTTACCTGGCAATTGACGTTTATCTATTCTATATAATGGTCAAACTGGATGAACCAATACTCTTATTAATAGTTCTCCCGATGATCATTTTTACAATTTTCTGGAACGTCGGTTATATGGTTATCCAGCCAAACGACTCACGCGTGCTGATACTTTTCGGTAAGTACAACGGCACAGTTAAAGATGACGGCTTCTTCTGGGTAAATCCATTCACGCAAAAGAGACACGTCTCACTGCGAATCAGAAACTTCAACAGCGAAAAAATTAAAGTGAACGACCTGCACGGCAATCCGATTGAAATTGCGGCGGTTGTTGTGTGGAAAGTCACAAGTCCCGCACGTGCGGTCTTCGATGTTGAAAACTACGAGCAGTTTGTAGACATACAGGCAGAAACTGCAATCCGCACTCTCGCATCGGAATATCCTTACGATACAAACGAAGGAGAAAAAGAATCTTTGAGAAGCAGTCCTACAGAAGTTGCGGACAATCTTCGGAAAGAATTGCAATCGAGACTTGAAGTTGCCGGAGTAAATGTTGTTGAAGCGAGAATAACTCACCTTGCCTACGCACAGGAAATTGCACAGGCGATGCTACGCAGACAGCAGGCGCAGGCAATTGTTGCTGCAAGATTCAAAATAGTTGAAGGCGCTGTCGGAATGGTTCAGCAGGCGCTTCAGGATTTAAGCGATAAAAATATTGTCAAACTTGATGAAGAAAGAAAAGCACAAATGGTAAATAACCTAATGGTTGCGCTGGTTGCCGATCACGAAGCAATGCCTGTTATAAATACGGGAACTATTTATCAATAAAATTTATTAAGAAAATGAAAGTATTATCTGATCTGGCTGGTGAAACATTAATTATCCGCCAGCCATCATTGATGCAAAACTATTATGAACTGAGACACTATGAAGAGGTCCTTGGCACAATAAAGTCTGATGGCCTTCTTAATACACAAAGGTTAGTTAATATTTTCTCAAATCAATTTGAGTTTTATCGTCCTAATTTTTTCAGT